>NZ_JBNPJU010000025.1:0-45820 GCF_050312575.1 Pseudomonas sp. R11F
TAGCCTGTAAACCATGTCCCCGGTTAGAAATGTAAACGATGTCCCCGGTTTGTACCGGGGCAAGCCCGCTCACTACAGGTCAGCGGAGCCTACAAAGGCGGCTCGCATATAACGGCAAAACACCCCGCCGTCCGCCTCTTAAAATCCCTCCCCCGGTCAGCCCTTTCTGAATCTGCTCCATCCCGCCGTTTAGCCCTGTGCCGCCATTGACGCCTCCTGTCCAACCCTCTTATCTAGCGCCCAGAGGATTGGATCCTATCCCGGCTATTCACTGAATCGTTCCTTTCGGCACCCTGCGCGCAACCGCGCGATCGGTGCTGGAACGATTGCTGCTGGCTGCATCAAGGAGATTACTTATGACGCGCACTGCAACCCCGGCCATGCTCACCGCTCCGACCCTGCCCCAGGCGCAACGGCATGGCATCAACGCCCTCGCCGCCGCCCAATTGCAGGTGGACATCGCGCCCTACCCCGGGATGGAGGAAGGCGACCTGATCGAATTGTTCTGGAACAACTGCTTTACCGCCTCACGGCGCATCACCGCCTGCAAGGTGGGTACGCCGACACACCTGCGTGTTCCGGAAAGCTTTGTGCTGGATGGCCAGGCCCAGGTTCATTACCAAGTCATGCAAGTCGGCTACGGCCCGGCACGCTCCGCGATCACCCATGTACGGGTCAAGACCAACTACCCGGGCGGCCTGCCTTCGGCGCTGTTCAGCGACGAGAACCAAAACCTCGCCCCCGTCGGGCTGCCCGATACCATCCGCCGCTACGGCGTCAACCCAAGCCAGGTCCGGCGTGGCATCCCGCTGACCATCGAGCCTTACCTGAACATGGCCTGCGGCGACGCCATTACCCTGCGCTGGGGCGACGTACGGATGGACCTGCCGAAAATCCAGGCCAAAGGCATCGGCCTGGCGGTGCAAGTCTGGGTGCCTTCAACCGTGATTGTCGAAGCGGGTGATGACAGCCGACTGGAGGTGACCTACTGCATTCTCGATCGCGTCGGCAATAATTCACGCTGGGCCCCGAGCCGCACCTTGAACATTGCCGCCTGTGCCGCACCGGCGCCGGCCCGCCCGGCCAGGGCTGCGACGATCTATCAACCGCGTCACCCCGGCTCACCCTGCGAGCCTGGGTGACAGCCCTTCTATGCATATTCCTAAAAGTTAGTTTATTTAAAAAATAAAGGCGCTTAGGGTATATGCACCGGACCACCGGACATCTCTGATTTTTCTGTTTTTATTTCATTGAATGCGAGGTCGGTATGGTCAGAATTACCCCGGTGCATAACGCCAGGGCATTACGTGCAGCCAAGGAGCGGCGCTGATGTCTAATTTGGCTCTAACACCCCTCCAGAGTGATCTGGACGTAGCCCCACTGTTGTTGCCGGCCACCGTGCTGCGCAGCGACGCCCAGGCGCTGGAGGCAGCCCACGAGTTGGCCGAGGCCGCACGCCTGCAGGCCGCCAAGCGCGACCGGCAGCGCCAGTTGCCATGGGCGCAGATCGAACAGTTCACCCGCAGTGGGCTGGGCAGTATTTCCATTCCCCGCGAATACGGCGGCCCGCAGGTGTCATTCGTGACCCTGGCCGAGGTGTTCGCGATCATCAGCGCGGCGGACCCGGCCCTCGGGCAGATCCCGCAAAACCACTTCGGCATCCTGTATCTGTTGCAGGGCACCGCCACCGAGCGCCAGAAGAAGCAGCTGTTCCAAAGCGTGCTCGACGGATGGCGCATCGGTAATGGCGGCCCGGAACGTGGCACCCGAAACACCCTGGAACTCAAGGCGCGCATCACCGCCGAGGGCGAGGGTTACGTCATCAGCGGCCAAAAGTTCTATTCCACCGGCGCATTGTTTGCCCATTGGGTCGCGATCAAAGCCCTGAACGAAGACGGCAAACAGGTCATGGCATTCGTGCGCCGTGGTACCGAAGGGCTGCGTATCGTTGATGATTGGTCGGGCTTCGGCCAACGCACCACCGCCAGCGGCACTGTGCTGCTGGACCGGGTGCCGGTGGACGCAGAGCTGGTGGTCGACAACTGGCGCATCGGCGAGAAGCCGAATATCCAGGGCGCTGTTTCACAGTTGATCCAGGCCGCCATCGACGCCGGCATCGCCCGAGGGGCACTCGACGACACCCTGGCTTTTGTGCGCGAACGCTCACGCCCGTGGATCGATGCCAAGGTCGCGCGCGCCAGCGATGACCTGTACGTGATCGCCGATATCGGCAAGCTGAAAATCGAACTGCACGCCGCCGAAGCGCTGCTGCGCAAGGCCGGCAAGGTGCTGGATGAAGTGAGTGCCGCGCCGATCACCGCGCAATCGGCTGCCCGGGCTTCGATTGCCGTGGCCGAGGCGAAAGTGCTGACCACCGAAGTGTCGCTGCTGGTCAGCGAAAAACTCTTCGAACTGGCCGGCAGCCGCGCCACCCTCGCCGAATTCAACCTCGATCGCCACTGGCGCAATGCCCGGGTGCACACCCTGCATGACCCGGTGCGCTGGAAATATCACGCGATCGGCGCCTATCGATTGAACGGCACCTTGCCTGCTCGTCACTCCTGGATTTGACCGACCAGAACACTTTTTCCACGAGCTTCTGGAGAACACACATGACTGTCTCTACAAACGTCGCGGTTATCACCAGCGATGAACAAGCCCTTATTGTCGCCAGCGACCTGGCCGAAGACTTTCGCCGCGACAGCGCCCAGCGCGACCGTGAACGCCGCCTGCCCTTGCCCGAACTGGACGTGTTTTCCCGCTCCGGCCTGTGGGGCATCAGCGTACCCAAGGCCTATGGCGGCGCGGGTGTGTCCAACGTCACCCTGGCCAAGGTCATCGCGCTGATAGCCCAGGCGGACGCGTCACTGGGCCAGATTCCGCAGAACCATTTCTATGCGCTGGAAGTGCTGCGTGTGAACGGCAGCCCGGCCCAGCAAAAACGCCTGTACGCCGAGGTGCTGGCGGGCCGGCGGTTTGGCAACGCCCTGGCGGAGTTGGGCACCAAGACCGCGCATGACCGCGTGACGAGCCTCACCCGCGACGGTGAAGGCTTTCGCATCAACGGACGCAAGTTCTACTCGACCGGCGCGATCTACGCCCAGCGCATTCCCACCTCGGTAGTGGATGAACACGGCGTACAGCAACTGGCATTTGTCCCCCGCGACAGCGAAGGCCTGAGCGTGATTGATGACTGGAGCGGCTTCGGCCAGCGCACCACCGGCAGCGGTTCGGTGGTATTCGATAACGTGTGGGTCGCGGCGCAAGATGTGGTCGCGTTCCAGAGCGCCTTCGAACGCCCGACCACCGTCGGCCCGCTCGCGCAGATCCTGCATGCGGCCATCGACACCGGCATCGCCCGCGCCGCCTTCGAAGATGCGTTGCACTTTGTGCGCACCAAGACCCGGCCGTGGATCGATTCCGGCAACGACAAGGCCAGCGAAGACCCGCTGACCCTGAAAAGTTTCGGCCACCTGAGCACCCGCCTGCACGCCGCCGAGGCCCTGCTGGAGCGCTCGGGTGAGTTTCTCGACCGCGCCCAGGCCGACAGCAATGCCCAGACCGTTGCCGCCGCCTCCATCGCCGTCGCCGAAGTGCGGGCCTTGAGCACCGAGATTTCCCTGGCCGCCGGCAGCACGCTGTTCGAACTGGCCGGCAGCCAGGCCACACTGGCCGAGCATGGCCTCGACCGGCACTGGCGCAACGCCCGGGTGCACACCCTGCACGACCCGGTGCGCTGGAAGTATCACGCGGTGGGCAATTACTACCTCAATGAGCAAAACCCGCCATTGCGGGGGACGATCTGATGCCCGCGCCTGAAACAGTGAAAAAGAAAATCCTGCTCAATGCCTTCAACATGAACTGCATCGGGCATATCAACCACGGCCTGTGGACGCATCCACGGGACAACTCGACCCAGTACAAAACCCTCGAGTACTGGACCGAACTGGCCAAGACCCTGGAGCGCGGCCTGTTCGACGGCTTGTTCATCGCCGACATCGTCGGCGTGTACGACGTCTACCAGAACTCCATCGATGTGCCGCTCAAAGAGTCGATTCAGCTACCGGTCAACGACCCTCTGTTGCTGGTGTCGGCCATGGCCGCCGTGACGAACCATCTCGGCTTCGGCCTGACGGCTAACCTGACCTACGAGCCGCCGTACCTGTTCGCCCGACGCATGTCCACCCTCGACCACCTGAGCCGGGGCCGGGTGGGCTGGAACATCGTCACCGGCTACCTCGACAGCGCCGCCAAGGCCATGGGCCTCACCGAGCAGGCCGAGCATGACCGGCGCTACGACCAGGCCGACGAATACCTGGAGGTGCTCTACAAGCTCTGGGAAGGCAGTTGGGAAGATGACGCCGTGCTTAACGATCCGCAGGCGCGGGTGTATGCGCAGCCGGGCAAGGTGCACAAGGTCGAGCACCACGGCGAGTTTTATCAGGTCGAGGGTTATCACTTGTGCGAACCCTCGCCGCAGCGCACGCCGGTGCTGTTCCAGGCCGGCAGCTCCGAGCGTGGTTTGCTGTTCGCCGGGCGTCACGCCGAGTGTGTGTTCATCAGCGGGCAGAACAAGCCGGCGACCAAGGCCCAGGTGGACAAGGTGCGCGCCAGCGCGGTCGAGGCCGGGCGCAACCCGGATGACATCAAGGTTTTCATGGGCCTCAACGTGATCGTTGGCGCCACCGAAGCGCAGGCCTGGGCCAAGCACGCCGAATACCTGAGCTACGCCAGCGCGGAAGCCGGCGTGGCGCATTTCTCGGCGTCCACCGCGATTGATTTTGCCCAATACGAACTCGACGAACCGATCCAGTACGTGAAGAGCAATGCCATCCAGTCGGCGACCAAGAACCTGCAGAACAACGATTGGACACGGCGCAGATTGCTCGAGCAACACGCCCTGGGTGGCCGCTACATCACCCTGGTCGGCTCGCCGGAACAGGTCGCCGATGAACTGGAGTCCTGGATCAGCGAAACCGGGCTGGATGGCTTCAACCTGACGCGGATTGTGACGCCGGAAAGCTATGTGGATTTCATTGATCTGGTGGTGCCGGAGCTGCAAAGGCGTGGGTCCTACAAAACCGCGTACGAGACTGGAACGCTAAGAGAAAAGGTGTTCCACGGCACGCCACGCTTACCCGAACAACACACAGGATCCACCTACCGACGTTGATCAGAAATGTGGGAGGGGGCTTGCCCCCGATAGCGGTGTGTCAGCCACCAGATTTATCAACCGAGCGACCGCAATCGGGAGCAAGCCCCCTCCCACACTGAGTCTCCATGGTTTGCACCCATACCTTATGACTGGAAACATCTTATGAAAAAAACACTGCTCACCCACCCAGTCAAAGCACTGGCCCTGGCCTTCGGCCTGTTCAGCGCGACGGTGTTCGCCGCCGATGCACCGCTGAAAATCGGCACCACCGCGGCCTTCGCGATTCCCCTCGAGGCCGCCGTGGCCGAAGCCGGCAAGCAGGGGCTGAAAGTCGAACTGGTCGAGTTCACCGATTGGATCGCGCCCAACGTCAGCCTGGCTGCCGGTGATATCGACGTGAATTACTTCCAGCACATCCCGTTCCTGGAAAATGCCAAGGCCGCCGCCGGTTTTGACCTGGTGCCCTATGCGCCGGGCATCATCAACAATGTCGGCCTGTACTCGAAAAAGTACAAACGCTTCGATGACCTGCCCCAGGGCGCCAGCGTGGCCATCGCCAACGACCCGATCAACAGCGGGCGGGGCCTGCAGTTGCTGGCCAAGGCCGGGTTGATCACCCTCAAGCCGGGCGTGGGCTACAAGGCCACCGAAGAAGACATCATCGCCAACCCGAAAAAGATCAAGATCCTGCAAGTGGAAGCCGTGCAACTGGTGCGCGCCTATGACGATGCCGATCTGGTGCAGGGCTACCCGGCGTATATCCGCCTGTCCAAGACCTTCGATGCTGAATCGGCCTTGCTGTTCGACGGCCTCGACCACCCGGAATACGTGATCCAGTTTGTGATCCAGCCGAAAAGCAAAACCGATCCACGGGTGATCAAATTCGTCGATATCTACCAACATTCGCCGGTCGTGCGCGCCGCCCTGGATAAATCCCTCGGCAAGCTCTACCAAGTCGGCTGGGAAGGCTGAAGATGACCGCCGCCAACCGCCAGCTGCGCGACCTGGGCACACCGCCCAGGGATGCCAGCCAGACCGTACTGCACCCCGACCTGAACCGCGCCCATGTGCGTTTTATCAACCTGGGCAAAACCTATGACGGCAGCGTGCATGCCCTGCAAGGTATCGACCTGGCCATCCAGCGCGGCGAAGTGTTCGGCATCATCGGCCGCAGCGGCGCCGGTAAATCTTCGTTGATCCGCACCATCAACCGCCTGGAGCAACCCAGCAGCGGGCGCGTGCTGATCGATCAGGTGGACATCGGCGGGTACGACGAGGACCAACTGGTGGCGCTGCGTCGGCGCATCGGCATGATCTTCCAGCACTTCAATTTGATGTCGGCCAAGACCGTCTGGCAGAACGTCGAGTTGCCGCTCAAGGTGGCCGGCATCCCCAAGCCGCAGCGTGAGCAAAAGGTCCGCGAGCTGCTGGAACTGGTGGGCCTCAAGGACAAACACCACAGCTACCCGGCGCAACTGTCCGGAGGGCAAAAACAGCGCGTGGGCATCGCCCGTTCATTGGTGCACGACCCCGAGATTCTGCTGTGCGACGAAGCCACCTCGGCCCTCGACCCGGAGACCACCCAATCGATTCTCGGCCTGCTGCGCGAGATCAACCAGCGCCTGGGCCTGACCATTGTGTTGATCACCCATGAGATGGCGGTGATCCGCGAGATCTGCGACCGCGTGGTCGTGCTGGAACACGGGCGCATCGTCGAACAAGGCCCGGTGTGGCAAGTGTTCGGCAACCCGCAGCACGAGGTCAGCAAAACCCTGTTGGAGCCGCTGCAACACGGGCTGCCGCAAGAACTGCAGGATCGTTTGCAAGCCACCCAGGCCTCGGCTGACGCTGCACTGGTGTTGCGCTTGCAGTTCACCGGCAGCGCCCACGATGAACCCGACCTGGCCGCGCTGTTTGGCGCTCTCGGCGGGCGTGTGCGCTTGCTGCAAGGCGGCGTGGAACGTATTCAAGGGCATGCCCTGGGGCAACTGCTGCTGGCGGTGAGTGGCTCGCCCCACAACGCTGCGGAGCTGCGCCAGCGTGCCGGGAATTGGGCGCAACAGGTGGAGGTGCTGGGTTATGTGGTTTGATCGTTTGTTGCAGGGCGCCATCGACACCTTGTTGATGGTGGGTGTGTCATCGTTGATCGCCTTGCTGGTGGGGATTCCGCTGGCGGTATTCCTGGTCACCAGCGACAAGGGCGGAATCTACCAGGCACCGGCGTTGAACCGCGTGCTGGGCGCGTTCGTCAATCTGTTCCGCTCTATTCCGTTCTTGATTCTGATGGTGGCGTTGATCCCGTTCACCCGGCTGATTGTCGGCACCACCTATGGCGTGTGGGCGGCCGTGGTGCCACTGACCATCGCCGCCACGCCGTTCTTTGCGCGCATCGCCGAGGTGAGCCTGCGCGAGGTCGACCACGGCTTGATCGAAGCCGCCCAGGCCATGGGCTGCCGGCGCTGGCACATCATCTGGCACGTGCTGTTGCCCGAGGCACTGCCGGGGATTGTCGGCGGGTTCACCATCACCCTGGTGACCATGATCAACTCGTCGGCCATGGCCGGGGCAATTGGCGCGGGAGGCTTGGGGGATATTGCGTACCGCTATGGCTATCAGCGCTTTGACACGCAGATCATGCTGACGGTGATCGTGTTGCTGGTGGTGTTGGTGGCAGTGATCCAGTTGGGTGGAGATCGCCTGGCGCGGGTACTCAACAAACGGTGAGGTATAGTCGGCGTATCCCAGCATTCGGTATTGCCTGTCATGATCCTCAAGCCCGACGACCTCGACCAGATCACCTCCACCACACTCGGCCACTACAACAAGGTGGCCGAAGACTTCCGCGAAGGCACCCGCGATCACGATGTGAGCCAGAACATCGATGCCTTGCTGCGGCATCTCCAGGGCACGGCGCCGTTTACCGTGCTGGATTTCGGCTGCGGGCCGGGGCGGGATCTGCAGACCTTCACGCGCTTGGGCCATATCGCCGTAGGGCTCGATGGCTCCGAGCGGTTTGCGCAGATGGCGCGGCAAGACAGCGGCTGTGAGGTATTGCAGCAGGACTTCCTCAAGCTGGATCTGCCCGCCGAACGCTTCGATGGGGTCTTTGCCAATGCCGTGCTGTTCCATATTCCCAAGCAGGAACTGCCTCGTGTGCTCAAGCAACTGCATGCCGCGCTGAAGCCGGCGGGCGTGCTGTTCAGCTCCAACCCTCGGGGTGAAAACCAGGAGGGCTGGAATGGGCCACGGTATGGGTCTTATCACGATCTGGAGGCATGGCGAGCGTTGCTGACGGCGGCGGGCTTTGTGGAGCTGGAGCATTACTACCGGCCGACGGGGTTGCCTCGGGAGCAGCAGCCTTGGTTGGCGAGTGTGTGGCGCAAGCGATAGATTTTTGTTGCCGGATCTGACGCTATCGGGAGCAAGCCCCCTCCCACATTTAGATTTGTGAACACAGCCAAGTGTGGGAGGGGGCTTGCTCCCGATGGCCTCACAGGCGGCCCTGATCCACCTGATACACCACCGGTTTTTCGCCCGCCACCAGCGCCGTCACACTGCGCCCCGCATACCCGTGCTTTTCCTCGGCGGCAAAGTTGGCCACCAACCGTGTCCCATCCGCAAAGGTGGTCTGCTGCACCTGCCGGTCCGCCGTCAGCCAGCGGAAATCCGTCAGGGCCTGAGTCGCCAGGCGCTGATGCAATGGCCGAAAAAACCGATCCTGACGCACCATCACCGGCAACCGCTGTTTAACCGTCGAGGCGCTCAGGTGATACAGCGGCGGCACGTTGTAGAGCAGTTGGGTGAGCTCGTTCTCAGCCCTGACATTGCTCAGTTTCAGGCTGTCGAACAGCCAGTGATGGGTGGTGATCACCGAGCCGTGGAATACCGCCTGATACAACGGCAGGCGCATGCTAGGCGCGAAATATACGCTGCGCAACGGCTCGTTGAGCGGCACCGGCTTGAAGAACACGGTCGGTTCCTCCGACGGATACCAGTTGCCCACGTAATAGGGCGACTGTTTGTCCTGGGTCATCTGGCGGTCCCCCCAACCGATCACCGGCGTCTGCATGCCGTGGGCGAACAGGATCCCCTGTGCGGTAATGGCATTGCCGTCTTCGGAGCCGGCAGGCAGTTTGAGCACCGTGTTGAGCCAGCGCGAGGCGTCGATATTGCCTTCGGCATTTTGCGCCTGGGTCATCGTGGCGCCATCGCGGTAGCTGTCGAAGACCATGCTGGTGGCATAGGCGTCGAGGAACCAGGCATTGAACCCGGCCTTGGCCTGGATGGCCTTTACTCGGGCTTCCAGCAAAGGCCGTACGCAGCGCGGGTCGGTGTAGTGGCCGGATTGCTGGAAGCCGGTTTTCAGTTTGCCGCTTTTCAACACAATCGCGCAGTCGCGGTAGGCCTTGTTGCCCAAATGGGCGGTGGTCCAGTCCGGGTTTTCCGTGGCTGACAAGGCGGTTTCATAGGAGTCGTACGGCGCCATCAGGTAACCGGCGTCGACGCCGGCACGCATCGTTTCAGGATGCCAGAGCCCGCCTTCCCAGCCTTCGCCGAGGGTCAGCAACACGCGTTGCAGCCCGGCGTCGCGCAGCGTCCGGACCGTCTGGTTGCCCCAGGTTTCAGGGTGGTCGCGCAAGGCGCCGGCAAACGCCACGGCCAGCTCGTTGCGCAGCTCGCCATAGCGGCCGGCGAGTCGGGTCATATCGGGTGCATCCACCTGCCAGCTCTGCCGGGCTTTTCTGTTGATTGCCGCATTGAGGCCGCGCAACAGCACGGTTTGCTCATAGCGATTCAATGCCGTGGTTTGCGCCAGCACCTGGGTGGATTCCTTGTCCAACAAACCCTTGAGCTCATGAGCGCGCAGGCGCTTGAGCAACAGCGGCCAGTCGCGCACATCCTGCGCGGCCAACAGGTCGTTGCCCCACAGGTAGACATGGCTGGCGCCCAGCAGCTTTTGCGCCTCGGGCGTGTGCCGCAGTTTGTCCGCCAACGGCTCATAGCGCCCCTGCTCCACCAGCCATTGGCGGTAGCGCTTGGCACCGGCCAGGGGGTCGGCGTCGCCCAGGTGCAATAACAGGGTCATCGGTGCCGAGGGCTCGAGCGCAGTGAATTCATGGGCCAGGGACAATGCCATGCCCTGCTGCCATTGCAGGCGGTTG
The DNA here is from genome assembly GCF_050312575.1 of Pseudomonas sp. R11F. Taxonomy (NCBI): domain Bacteria; kingdom Pseudomonadati; phylum Pseudomonadota; class Gammaproteobacteria; order Pseudomonadales; family Pseudomonadaceae; genus Pseudomonas; species Pseudomonas sp. R11F. Next base: position 10,318 of record NZ_JBNPJU010000025.1, read on the forward strand.
TTATAGGGGTTGGTCAGCAGCCAGTTCAAGGTGAAGCCGCCGTGATCCGTGCCCCACAGCGGCAAGCTCAAGTCCTGGGTGGTATTGATCTCACCCTGTTGCAGCAGGAAAGCACTCCATACGGGATCAACGGCGGGTACGTAGTGCCCTTCAGCCAATGGCCACATCAAGCCCTTGCCGAGGGCACTGGACGGTTGTTGAAGGATCGGCAAGGTACCGGCGTCACGTGCCCGGATGGACAGCGCCAGGTCGCGTTGTTCGAGCGTGACGCTCACCTGAAAGGCGCCCGCATCCCACTGCCAACTGGCTTGCTGGCCATTGTGTGAAAGTTGACTGACGGCGTGGGCGGCCACGCCGCTGGAGGCCTGCACCGGCGGCTGGCCGCTGGGTGTGACGCGGATGGCCAGGGTGGCCGGGTCGAGTTCGACCCGCCACAGGGAATTTTCCAATACCGTGCCGGCAAAGGCGACGGGTGCCAGCAACAGGGTGCACATCAACAGCACGTGGCGCAGGGCATGACTCATGTTCAGTTCTGTTCTGGTTTGGGCTCCCGGATCTTGTACCAAGCCACATACAACGCAGGCAAAAACAAAAGTGTTAACAATGTTGCGATGATGATCCCGCCGATCATCGCGTAGGCCATCGGCCCCCAGAACACTTCACGCGCAATCGGGATCATGCCCAGGCTCGCCGCCGCCGCCGTGAGCAAGATCGGCCGGCGCCGATGTTCGGTGGCTTCCACCACCGCATCCCACGGCGTATAGCCCGCCAGTTCATATTCGTCGATCTGGGTCACCAGAATCACCGAGTTGCGGATGATGATGCCGATCAGCGCCAGGATCCCGAGGATCGCCACGAACCCCATGGGCGTACCCGTAGGAATCAACGCCAGCACCACGCCGATCAACCCCAGCGGCGCGACACTGGCCACCAGGAACATCTTCTGCACGCTGTGCAGCTGGATCATCAGGAAAGTCGCCATCAGGAACAGCATCAGCGGCACCACCTTGGCGATCGGGCCTTGGGCCTTGCCGCTTTCTTCCACGGTGCCGCCTGTGGCGACCTTGTAGCCCACCGGCAACCCGGCGCTGAATTTCTCGATGGTCGGCGCCAACTGTTTGACCAGGTCGGTGGGTTGTATCTCATCGCGCACCGAAGCCTTGACGGTAATGGTCGGTTTGCGGTCGCGGCGCCATACCAGCGGCTGCTCCAGCTCATAGCGCACGGTGGCGAACGCCAGCAGCGGAATCGAGGTGCCGTTGGGTGTGACAATCTGCAGGTTCTGCAGGGTTTCCGGCGTGCCACGCTCGGCATCTTCGGCGCGGCCGACCACGTTAATCAGGTAGATATCATCGTGCACCTGGGTCACCGAGGCGCCGCTGACCACGCTGTTCATCAACTGCGCCACGTCTTCCGACGACAGCCCGAGTTGCCGCGCCTTGTCCTGGGCGATGTCCACGCGCAACACTTTGCCCGGCTCGTTCCAGTCGTAGATGATCTCGCCCAGGTGGCTGTTCTGGTCGAGCAAAGTGGCCAGTTCGATAGCGTGCTTGCGCACCTGGTCGGTGTCTTTGCCGGACACGCGATACTGAATCGGCCGCCCTACCGGCGGGCCCATTTCCAGCGGCTGCACATAGCTGCCGATGCCGACGAAGTCATCGCGCAGACGCTTTTGCAGGCGCGCAATCAAGGCGCCACGCTCTTCCAGGCCTTTGCTCACGATCACCAACTGCGCGTAGTAGGGGTTTTCCAGTTGCTGGTCGAGGGGCAGGTAGAAACGAATCGCGCCCTGGCCGATATAGGTGCTCCAGCGTTGGATGTCCGGGTCATCCTTGATGATCGCTTCAAGGCGGTCGACGGCCTTGCGGGTCTCATTGATCGAGGCGTTCTGCGGCAGGTTGAGGTCGACGAGAATTTCCGGGCGGTCCGACGACGGAAAGAACTGGTTCTGCACAAACTGCATCGAGAACACCGCCGCCACGAACAGCGCCACCGTGATACCGATCGCCCACCAGCGGTTGCGCATGGCCCACAACATGCCGCCATTGAAAGCGCGGCCGATCCGTCCTGGCTCGGCGTTGTGCGGCTTCACATTGGCACTGAGGATATGCACGCCGATAACCGGCGCAAACAGCACCGCCACCACCCATGACACCAGCATGGCCACGGCAATTACCGCGAACAGGGTAAAGGTGTACTCGCCCGCCGAACTGGCGTTGAGGCCAATCGGCACGAAGCCTGCGACGGTCACCAGCGTGCCCGTGAGCATCGGGAACGCGGTGGAGGTGTAGGCGTAGGTGGCCGCCTGCTCCTTGGTTTCACCTTTTTCAAGACGCGTGATCATCATTTCCACGGTGATCATCGCATCGTCCACCAACAGCCCGAGCGCGATGATCAAGGCACCCAACGACACCCGTTGCATGGTGATACCGCTGTATTCCATAAACACGAACACCAGCGCCAGCACTAAAGGGATCGAGCACGCCACCACCAGCCCGGCGCGCATGCCGAGGCTGATAAAACTCACCACCAGGACGATGACCACCGCCTCGAACAGCGCACTGGTGAAACCGCCCACGGCCTCCTCCACCACTTCGGCCTGATCGGAGACCTTATGCACGCCGACGCCCACCGGCAGGTCCGCAGTCAGCTCATCCATGCGTTCATGCAACGCCTTGCCGAAGGACTGGATGTTGCCACCCTTCTGCATGGCAATCGCCAAGCCGATGGCCGGCTTGCCATTGAACCGGAACATCGGCCGCGCCGGGTCGACGTAGCCACGGCTGATGTCGGCGATATCCGCCAGGCGATAGAAGCGGTCATTGAGCCGCAGGTTGACGTTGGCCAGATCTTTTTCCGAGGCGAACTGCCCCGAAGTGCGCACGGAGATCCGCTCCGGCCCGGCCTCGATCACCCCGGCAGGCGTCACCGCGTTCTGTGATTGCAGGCTTTGCACCACTTGGCGTTGGTCGATACCCAGCGCCGCGAGTTTGCGCGTGGAGAAGTTCAGGTAGATCACTTCGTCCTGCTGGCCGATCATCTCGACCTTGCCCAGGCCCGGCACCGAACGAATCTCGGCACGCACCTGTTCGACGTAGTCGCGCAACTGGCGCATCGACAGGCCGTCGCCGGTAAAGGCATACACCGAACCGAATACATCGCCGAACTCATCGTTGAACGATGGGCCTTGCAACCCCTGGGGGAAGGTGCCGCGAATGTCGTCGATCTTCTTGCGCACCTGATACCAGATCTCGGGGATGGCGTTGGCGCTGGTAGTGTCCTTGAGGAACACGAACACCGTGGACTCACCCGGGCGCGTGTAGCTTTTCACATAGTCGAGAGAATCGAGTTCTTCGAGCTTCTTCTCAATGCGGTCGGTGACCTGCTTGAGCGTTTCTTCCTGGGTCGCCCCCGGCCAACGGGTCTGGATCACCATGGTCTTGATGGTGAACGAGGGGTCTTCCTCGCGGCCCAGGTTCATGTACGAGAACACGCCCATCAGCAGTGCGACGAACATCAGGTACCAGACGAAGGACTGATGCTTGAGGGCCCAGTCGGATAAGTTGAAGCTCCCTTTCATCGCGGGCTGTCCTCATCGATTTTGACTTTCTGCCCGGGTTTCAGGCTGTTCACGCCAGCGGTGACAATGCGTTCGCCGGGTGTGACCCCGCCATTGAGCAAGGCGCTGTCGGCGTCAAGGCTGAGCACCGTGACGTCACGCGGCTGCACCGTCTGGCTCTGGGTGTCGAGCAGCCAGAGGCGGGTCTTGCCGTCGACCTCCTGCAAGGCACTCAGCGGCACTTCGATACGCGGCGCAATGGCGGTGCTCAAGGTCACGCTGATTGCCGTACCGAGGCGAAACGCGGGCGGGGTCTCGGCCAATGTCAGGCGCGCACGCCGGGTGCGCGTGGCGCTTTGGGCCTGAGGTTCGATCTCACGCACAGTGGCGGTGGTCTGTACGCTGGGGTCAAGCTGCCCGGCAACCACGAACACCCCATCGGCGGGCAGCCGCTCGGCAAGGCCGGCAGGCAGATCGATCACGGCTTCCTTGATATCCGGACGGGCCAGGGTCACCACTTGCTGGCCGGCACTCACCACCTGGCCGGCTTCGGCATTCCAGGCGGTGACAATACCGGCATGATCGGTGCGCAGCTCAGCATAGTTGAGCTGATCCTTGGCCTGGTTGACCGACGCGCGCGCCTGGTCGAGGGACGCCTGGGTGGTTTTCAGGTCGGTCTGGGCCGCGTCGAGCTGGGCCTGGGCGCCCACCCCACGATTGAACAACTCTTGCTGGCGACGTGCGTTGGCCTGCGCGTTGATGAACTGCGCCTGCACCCGAGCCAGGTCACCCTGGGCCGCACGCAGTTGGTTTTGTTGATCGGTGGGGTCGAGCACGGCAAGCAGAGCGCCCTGCTCCACCTCGGCGCCCACATCCACCGCACGCCGTGCGATACGCCCGGGCACACGGAACCCCAGGTTGCTCTCATAGCGAGCCTGGATGGTGCCGGCAAAGCGGCCGAGGTTTTCCTGGTCCTCGGCCTTCACTTGCATGGACAGCACCGGGCGTACAGGCTCGGGCGGCGCCTCCTCCTTGGAGCAGGCCGCCAGCAACAGGCCGGCGGCGAGTAATGCCGTCAGGCGCTTCATGGCTGGGCTCCTTGCTGGGCGATCTCGACCAGCATGCCGGGGTGCAGCAATTGCCCACCGGCTACCACGACTTTTTCGCCGCCTTTGAGGCCGTCGCCGATGATCACTTTGCCGGTGAGGTAACGCGCCACGCTGACTTTATGCAGTTGCGCCTTGCCGTCAGCGTCGATCAGCCAAACAGCAGGTTCGTTGAGGTCTTTGGTCAACGCCGACCACGGCAATTCGATGCTGGCCTTGGCCGGGCCATTGGCGGTGGCGCTCACCACCGAGCCCAACTCCATGCCCTTGGGCAGGTTCTGCAGGGCAATCTTGACCTGGACGGTGCCGGTATTCGCGGCCACGGCCGGGGTCACTTCACGCACCTTGCCCACGGCCTTGATGCTGGGGTTATCCAACAGGCTGACGGTGATCGGAGCCTCCGGCGGCGGTTCCACCAGCAGGGATTCGTAAACGTTGAACACGGCGTCGCGCTCGCCGTCCCGGGCCAGGCTGAAGATCGGTACGGTGGCCTGCACCACTTGGCCGACTTCGGCCTGGCGCGCGGTGATCACGCCAGGGGCGTCGGCGACCAACGCGGTGTAGCCGAGTTGTTCGCGGGCATTGGCCAATTGAGCCTGGGCCGCGGTCAGCGCGCTTTGGCTGCTGCGCAGCGCGGCCTGGGCGGCGTCGTATTCACTGCGGCTGGTATAGCCCTTGGGCAGCAGCTTTTCCTGACGCACAAAGGCGGCGGCCGTCTGCTTGACCCGGGCCTGCTCCGCCACGACCTGGGCCTGGGCGGAGTCGACGTTGGTCTGCAAGTCCTTGGGGTCGAGCTTGGCCAGCACTTGCCTGGCGCTCACGCGGTCACCCACATCCACCATCCGCTGGATGATCTTGCCCCCCACGCGAAAGGACAGGTCGGTTTGCACCCGGGCCTGGATATCGCCGGTGAGCGTGACGGCTGCGGCAAAATCCGCCGGCTGCACGGTCTGCACGAAGACCCTGGAATGTTGCTTGGGTTCGGCCTTTTCCTCGCCACAGCCGCTCAATAGCGTCAGTAGGCCCAAGCCGATGATACAGGTGGAAATACGACCGCCCATGCAGGCTCCTTTTGCGTGATGCCGACTTGCCAGTGTGTATGCGACTGTGAGCTTAGTTGAGGGTTCCTTATCTGCATGGAGGCTCCCATACTCCAATGGTTCCCCTACCGGTTACTGACCCATGCTGAAAACCCTCGCCGTCGCCAATTACCGTTCGATCAATAAATTGGTGGTGCCCCTGGACCGGCTCAACCTGGTCACCGGCCCCAATGGCAGCGGCAAGTCCAACCTGTACCGCGCCCTGCGCCTGCTGGCGGAAACCGCCCAGGGCGGGGTGATCAACGCACTGGCCCGCGAGGGCGGGTTGGACTCGACGTTCTGGGCCGGGCCGGAAAACATCAGCCGGCGCATGCGCAACGGCGAGGTGCCAATTGAATCCACCGTGCGCCAAGGCGTGAAGCGCTTGCGCCTGGGCTTTGCCGGGGAGGACTTCAGTTACGCCATCTCGCTGGGGCTGCCTGAGCCGACAACGTCGTTATTTTCCCTCGACCCGCAGGTCAAGAAGGAATGCATCTGGGCCGGCCCTCTCTATCGCCCGGCCAGCCTGCTGGTGCAGCGTTCCGGCCCCATGGTGCGCGCGCGGGACGGCCGCTCCTGGGACGTACTGGCCCAACATACGCCCAACTACCACAGCCTGTTCGATCAGGTCGGCAGCCTGCGTGGCTCGCCGGAGGTGCTGTTGCTGCGCGAGAGCATTCGTGGCTGGCGCTTCTATGATCACTTTCGCAGCGACGTGGACGCCCCCGTGCGCCAACCGCAATTAGGCACCCGCACGCCCGTGCTGCACCACGATGGTCGGGACTTGGCGGCGGCCTTGCAGACCATCCGCGAAATTGGCGACCCCGAGGCGTTGCAGCGTGCTGTCAGCGATGCCTTCCCCGGTGCACGCTTGAATATCCAGCCGTTGCAGGGCGGGCGCTTTGCCATCGAGTTTTATCAGGAAGGGTTGCTGCGGCCGTTGTCGGCGGCGGAGCTGTCGGACGGGACCTTGCGTTACCTGCTGCTGATCGCGGCGCTGCTGACGCCACGGCCGCCGACCATGATGGTGCTCAACGAACCGGAAACCAGCCTGCACCCGGATTTGTTGCCGGCATTGGCCCGCTTGATCATCCAGGCGTCCCGGCAGTGTCAGGTGTGGGTGGTGTCCCATGCCAGCCGCTTGATTGCAGCGCTGCAGCAGGATGAGGGGTGCAACTCGATTGTGCTGGAGAAGGTGTTGGGGGAGACCCAGATCGTCGGGCAGGGAATTCTGGATGCCCCGGCCTGGCATTGGCCGGAGTAGGTATATCCCCTGTAGGAGCGAGCTTGTCGTGGCGAGGGAGCTTGCTCCCGCTGGGCTGCGAAGCGGCCCCAAACCGTGCGATCGATATGTGTCAGATACACTTCGTCAACCGGTCTGGGAGTGCTTCGCACTCCAGCGGGAGCAAGCTCCCTCGCCACACAAGCTCGCTCCTACAGGGGTAAGGCTATCAGCCCTGCCACTTCCCGCCTTCGACAATCACGCTCTCAGGCGAGGTGTCATCGCTCAGTTCCTTACGCACATACTGGTCATACAGCTTGAGCAAAAACTTCTCTTCGCCCAGCTTCGCCAACTCGGCATTCACCCAATCGCGCAGTTCGGTATTGCCCTTCTTCACCGCCGGTGCAATCGGCGCTTCGTCACCGAGTTTTTCTTGCAGCACACGATAGCCAGGGTTCTGCTTGGCCCAGCTGAACAACACCAGATTGTCCTGGGCATACGCATCGCCCCGGCCGGCCGACAGCGCTTGCAGCGACTCGGAGTTTTTCTCGAACTTGAGCAGTTTCCAGTCCGGATGGTTCTTGGTCAGCCAGATATCGGCGGTGGTGCCGGTGGTCACGATGGTGGTGCGGGTCGCCAGGTCATCCAGGTTCTTCACCGCGCTGTCATTGGGCACCAGGGCCTGTACCGCGACTTTCAGGTTGGGGTTGGTAAAGTCCACGGCTTCCTTGCGTTCCGGGGTGACGGTCATGTTGGCGAGGATCAGGTCGACCTTGTCGCTTTGCAGGAACGGAATACGGCTGGCCGGCTCGACGGCAACGAACTCGACCTTGTTCTCATCGCCCAGCAGGTCCTTGGCAAATTGACGGCCGATGTCGGTATCGAAGCCGACGTAGCGACCCGCCTCATTCACAAAGCCGAACGGCGGCTTGTCGGTAAATACGCCAACAATCAGCTTGTCGCGCGCTTTGATTTTGTCGATGTAGCTCGCGGCGGCGGCCGCAGGTTTGGCAGGCTCTTCGGCCTTTTTATCGCAGCCGGCCAGCAACGCGACGGCAAACAGTGGCAGCAGTAACTTTTTCATATCAGCTCCAGTTCCTTGGTCTTTTTGGGCAGTGTTGAAACAAAGGAGAACTTCTCCAGGAACTGCTGCGCGCGTGCGGTTTGCGGGTTCGTAAAGAATTCTTCGGGGGTGTTGTGTTCGAGGATGCGACCGGCCTCCATGAACACCACGCGGTCGGCGACGGCGCGGGCGAAGGCCATTTCGTGGGTGACGATCAGCAAGGTCATGCCATCGCGGGCCAGGTCCTGGATCACCTCCAGCACCTCCTTGACCATTTCCGGGTCGAGGGCTGCGGTGACCTCATCAAAGAGCATGACCTGAGGGTTCATGCACAACGAACGCACGATGGCGATGCGTTGCTGCTGGCCGCCGGAGAGCTGGCGCGGGAAGGCATCCCGCTTGTCGGCAAGGCCCACGCGTTGCAGTAGTTTTTCCGCCTGTTCGCGAGCTTCACGGGGGTCGCGTTTTTGTACTTTCAATGGGCCGAGCAGGATGTTGTCGAGCACGCTCATATGCGGGAACAGGTGGTAGCTCTGGAACACCATGCCGATGTCCTGGCGTACCTGGCGCCAGTCCGTGGACTTATCCAACAGCTCCCTGCCGGCAAAACGCAGGCTGCCGCTATGCGCAACTTCCAGCCCGTTGAGGCAGCGCAGCAAGGTGCTCTTGCCGCAGCCGCTGGGGCCGAGGATCACCACCACTTCGCTGCTTTGCACGCAGAGGTCGATGCCCTTGAGCACCTGCGTCTCGCCAAAGTATTTGTTGAAACCCTGGAACTCGATCAATGCGCTCATGCTTGGGCCCAGCGCCGTTCCAGCCGCTTGGAGGCGGCCGACAACGGGTAGCAGATAAAGAAAAAAAACAGAAACAGCACGCCGTAGATCAATACCGACTCATAGGTGCGTTCAATGATTTGCTGGCCGACCTTGATCACATCCACGACACCGATCAGCACGGCCAGGGAGCTGGTCTTGATGATCCGCGTGTAGACGTTGATGGTCGGCGGCGTCATGCGCTTGAGGGCCTGGGGCAGCAGCACGTAGCCGTACAGTTGGGGCGTGGACAGGCCAATCGACAAGCCCGCTTCGCGCTGGCCCCGGGGCAACGAATGCAACGCGCCGCGCACCACTTCGCCCACTTCACTGGCGCCCCACAGCGACAGCACCAACACCGCACACCAGAAGCTCGGAATGCTCAGGCCAAAGAAAATCGGCAGGCCGAAAAACAGCAGGTACAGCCACACCAGCACCGGAATCGCCCGGAACAGCTCCAGGTAAACCCGCAGCACCCGGTTGAGCGCCCGGTTGTTCAGCATGCGCAACACGCCATACACCACGCCGCCGACGGTGCTGAAGGCGATGCTCAACAAAGATATCGACAGGGTTTGCGCAGCGCCCTTGCCCAGTTGCGGCAACGACACCCACAACAACTCAAGACCCGAACTGGCCATGCTGGAGCCTCCTTTCCAGGCGGCTGAGCAGCAACGACAGCGGCAAGAACAGCAACACGCAAATCAGCGTCAGCACGGCAAGCATTTCGTAGGTCTTGTAGTAGAGCGCGATGTAGCTCTTGGTCGTGTAGAGAATCTCCGGCACCGCCACGGCGGACACCACCGTGGTCTCCTTGAGCAGGAAAATGAAATTGGCGAACAACGCCGGCAGGCTGAGAATGCCGGCCTGAGGCAGGATCACATGGCGCAACAGCTGCCAGTCGGACAGGCCGATGGACTTGCCCGACTCGATCTGCGCCAGTGGCACCGCTTCTACACCGGCGCGCAGCACTTCAGTGAGGTAGGCGCCGCCGAGGAACGTCATGGTGATGATCGCTGCCCAGAACCCGGAGATATTGAAACCCAGGGCCGGCAAGGCGAAGTACACGAAGAACAGTTGGATCAGCAGCGGCGTGTTACGCGCCAGCTCCACATAGAGCGCCACCAGGCGCGACAAATACGGCGTGCGAAACACCAGTAGCGCTGCGTTGACCAGCGCCACCAGCAGTGAGGTGGCGATGGCGATCAGGCCCACTTGCAGCGTCACCCCAACGGCGCGGAGAAACGCCGGCAAGGTGCTGAGGATAAATGCGAAATCGAAGGTCATCGTGAGTCCGTGACGCCGCAGGGTAAGGCGGCGAGTGCAATCCATATCGACGTGGGTAACGTCGGGTAGCACAAACTTTAAAGGTATAAAAAATAAAATTTAAATACCAAAATAGCATATTGATATCACCCAAAAAGATAACCCTCGAACTCGCGAGTTTGGCCAGTGGCAACTATGGTTTTGGGGTCGAAAGATTCGAGGGATCGAACAATGAATGAAGCGAAACCGATGGATCCGCAGGAGCTGGTGAAGTGGTTGGTGGCGTTGCGCCGCGCGATCAACAGCCGCGCTCTCTAAAACACTGAAGAGTCACAGTGAGAGGCAGAAACAAATTGTGGGAGGGGGCTTGCTCCCGATAGCGGTGAATCAGCCAATAAATCTGGTGACTGACACACTGCTATCGGGAGCAAGCCCCCTCCCATAGTGACAGCGTTAAGCCTTAACTGACTGGCATTAAGGCTTGCCCCCTCCCACAATTCAAACCTTGAAAGGGCTCTGGCTTACATCAGAACGCAGGCACGACCGCGCCGTTGTACTTCTTCTCGATGAAGGCTTTGACTTCAGGGCTGGTCAGGGCCTTGGACAGTTTCTGGATAGCATCGCTGTCCTTGTTGTCCGGGCGAGCCACCAGGAAGTTCACATATGGCGACTTGGCGTCTTCGATGATCAGCGCGTCCTTGGCTGGGTTCAGGCCAGCTTCCAGGGCGTAGTTGGTGTTGATCAGGTCCAGGTCAACCTGATCCAGCACGCGTGGCAACAGCGCCGATTCCAGTTCTTTGAATTTCAGGTGCTTGGGGTTGCTGGCGATGTCTTTCGGCGTGGCCAGGGCGTTGCTTGGGTCTTTCAGGGTGATCACACCGGCCTTCTGCAGCAGCAACAGGGCACGGCCGCTGTTGGAGCCTTCGTTTGGAATGGCAACGGTGGCACCATCTTTGAGCTCGGAAATGTTCTTGATCTTCTTGGAGTAGCCGCCGAAAGGTTCGACGTGCACACCGACCACGGTGACCAGGTTGGTGCCCTTGCCCTTGTTGAAGTTTTCCAGGTACGGCAGGGTCTGGAAGTAGTTGGCGTCCAGACGCTTCTCGGCCACCTGCACGTTTGGCTGCACGTAGTCGGTGAAGACTTTGATGTCCAGGTCCACACCTTCCTTGGCCAGGGTCGGCTTGACCAGCTCAAGGATCTCGGCGTGCGGGATCGGGGTCGCGGCGACCACCAGCTTCTCGTTGGCCTGGGCCAGGCTTGCAGTCAGGGCAGCCGCCAGTGCGGTAAACAACAGAACCTTTTTCATGCAGTGTCCTTATCGAAATTCCGGGGCGTCTCTGACGACCGTTTTTATGTGGTGTGCCAGCGAAGTGCTATCGCGGCGTGGAAGGGACAATACCTAGATTTTTTATTCCCGAACAATATCTTTTATTCACGTTGATATTCCATTTTGTTCATGTAGCCATTTGCGCAAGGTTTCCTGCTCCGCCGGCGTGGCAGTGCTGAACAGGCGCTGCACCTGTTCCAGCGGTGAGCCGGCCACCGGCAGGTTCAAATGCTCGGGCAAAATCTCATCGCCACTGCTGACCAGCAGCGCAAAATGGATCACGTTTTCCAGTTCACGGGTATTGCCCGGCCAACTGTGGCGCTCCAGCACACGCTGGGCGGCGTCGCTGATCAGCGGCACCGGAAGGTCCAGGCGCTGACTGTAGATGCCGAGGAAATATTCGGCCAGGGACAGGATATCGCCGACGCGTTCGCGCAAGGCCGGCAGCTCGAGTTGGCCCTCGCTCAGGTAATGGAACAGGCGCTCATGGAACTTGCCGGCCGCCACCGCCTGGGCCAGGTCGATGCTCGTCGCGGCCACCAGGCGCACATCCACCGGGCTTGGCTGATGGGCGCCGACGCGGGTGACCTCATGGTTTTCCAGGGCGGCGAGCAGTTTCACCTGGATCGGCAGGGGCAAGTCACCGATCTCGTCCAGGTACAACGTGCCGCCATTGGCCGAGCCAAACCACCCAGCACGGCTACTGGCCGCGCCACTGTGGCTGCCGGCGGCGTATCCGAACAACTCGGCATCGGCATAGGTGGGGCTGATCGCACCGCAATTGACTGACACGAACAGCCCGGTGCGGTCACTGCCACGGTGAATCTGCCGCGCCAGCAGCTCTTTACCTGTACCGGTCTCGCCGCGAATCAACACGGGCAGGGCCAGCGGCGCGAGGTTTTCCAGGTCTTCGCGCAGTTGCCGCGAACGCGGGTCGACAAACACCAACGCCTTGGCACGGATGCTCAGTGGGCTTTTTTCAGAATCGGGGAAGGTCAGCAATGGCTGGCCGTAGGTTTCATGACTCATGGCAGGCTCCCGCCCCCAATCCGCTCAAGGGACGGGGCGTTGAAAAAATATCAGGCAGTGCGCCGGGCGTGATGTTCGAGACGGCTTTGCAAGCGATAAAGGTAGGCGAAACCCTGCTCCCATCGCTGGTGGCCGGACTTCACATTGATATGACCGGCCCCTGACAAAATGCCGGCTTCGGCGCCCCAATGGCGCGCAAGCTCCAAGGCTCTCGCAGCGCTGACGGCGCTGTCGTTGTCGGAGCTGACCACTTGGCTGGGAAACGGCAGCAAGTCGGTGGGGATGGGTGCAAAGTTGCGCAGGGCGGGGGCACAGGCCGGGCGCTCGACATCGGCCGGAGCCACGAGCAAGGCGCCGCGCACCTGACGCAAAAACGCCAGCGGTGCCGTGGCCGCCCAATGCGCGACCGTGATGCAGCCCAGGCTGTGGGCGATGAGAATCACCGGCGTACTGTCGGCGGCAATCGCCTCGGCCAGCGCAGCCACCCAGTCTTCGCGACGGGGAGTCAGCCAATCGGCCTGCTCCACGCGCGTACTGTTGGGCAGGCTGTTCTGCCAATGGCTCTGCCAATGATCTTCTGGCGATCCTTGCCAGCCCGGCACGATCAGGTAACGAATCAACTCGCTGTGCATGGGTGTGCCCTCCTGCAGCGTCTAACGTTGCTGAGCAGTATAAGGACAGGGTTTATATTCGTTAAGGAATAAGAAGCTATTTATTAATAACCAAAATCACATAACCACTCAATATCAAAAGTGGGAGGGGGCTTGCTCCCGATAGCGATCTGTCAGCCACCAATTTATTGGCTGAACCACTGCCATCGGGAGCAAGCCCCCTCCCACCCTGACCGTTTTCCAAACTGAGATTTTGGTGATGTGTGAATTTCAGGCAAAAAAAAGGCCGCACCCTGCCAAGGAAACGGCCAAAAAATCGTCGAGGCTTTGCAACTAACGAGCGGTTATCACCGACAGCTTGGTAATCCCCGCGCGCTCGATAGACGCCATGGCTCGCGCCACTTCGCCGTAGTTCACACCATCATCAGCCTGCAGTTGCACCCGCACATCGGGGTCCTTGGCCTTGGCCGCCTGCAAGTTGAACTCCAGCAGGTCCGGCTGGATTTCGTCCTTGTTGATAAACAGTTTGCCGGCACCGTCGATGCTCACCACCAGCGGATCTTTTTGCTCCACCGGCGCCACGGCCTGGGTCTTGGGCAGGTTGATCGGAATCGCGTTGGTCAACAGCGGCGCAGTGACGATAAACACCACCAGCAGCACCAGCATCACGTCCACCAACGGTGTGACGTTGATCTCGCTCAGCACCTCATCGCTGTCTTGCGTGGAGAAGGCCATCTCAGGACGCCTCCTTCACTTTCTGCGGGTTGCCGGCCGCGCTCTTGGTCAGCGAGGGGTGGAGCAGCACGCGGAAGGAATGCTTCTGCGCCAGGCTGTAGAAGTCGTGGGCAAAATCATCCAGATCGGCCGCCGTCAGCTTCAGGCGGCGCAGGAAATAGTTGTAGACCAACACCGCCGGCACGGCCACGGCAATCCCCACGCCCGTAGCGACCAGCGCCGCACCAATCGGGCCAGCCACGGTTTCCAGGCTGGCGGAGCCGGCAGCACTGATGCCCTTGAGCGCCTCCATGATCCCCCACACGGTGCCGAACAGGCCGATGAACGGCGAGGTGCTGCCAATGCTCGCGACCACGGCCAGGCCGGTTTCCAGTGAGCGACGCTCACGCACGATCTGCTGGCGCAGGGCACGTTCGAGGCGGTCCTGATGGTTGATGGCCTGGCTCAAATCCGCTGCATGGGCAGAATCACCCACCTGGATCGCCGCATAACCGGCCTGGGCTACCCGGGCCGCCGCGCCCGGCTGGGTTTCAGCCAGCTCCGCGGCGGAATCGAGACTGGAGGCCGCCCAGAACCGCTGATGGAACTTGCGGTCCTGAGCCTTGAGGCGACCGAATTGCACGCCCTTCAACAACGCCAGCCCCCAGGTGGCGACCGAAAAGGCCACCAACAGCCAGATCACCGCGCTTTCGATGGATTCAAGTGGAGATGCCAATGCCATGATGTTTTCCCTCAGTACAGGTTGCGGCGCGCACGACACACCGCAGCGCAATAGTTAGTGAATCTTGAAATCGATCGGTACGCTGACCCAACCGTCCTGGGCGACATCGCCCTGTTTGGCCGGTACAAAACTCCAGCGCTTTACAGCAGCCAGTGCGGCATCATCGAGTTGCTGGCGGCCGCTGCTTTTCTGCACCTGGATCTCGCCCGGCTTGCCGCTGGCCAAGACGTGTACCCGCAGCAGTACCGTGCCTTCCCAACCACGACGCTGGGCCAATGACGGGTATTCGGGCGCCGGGTTCTTCAAGTAAGCGGCATTGGCCGAAGCCGGCGTGACCGGTGCTGGCGCTGCGACGGGCGCTGCCGGAGCGGGCGGCGCAGGCACAGGTGGCGCGGGCGGCTGCTCGACCGCCTTCGGGGCCGGCTCAGGTTTCGGCTTGGGCTTGGGCTGCGGCTTGGGCACAGGTTTCGGGATTGGCTTTGGCGGCGCAGGCTTGGCTGCCAACTCATCCACCACCGGTGGCGGCGGCTCAACCACGGGCGGCGGTGGAGGCGGCGGCACAGGCGGTGGCGGCTCGACCACCGGCGGTGCCGGCTGGGAAAACTCGATGGTCATCGGTGGTATTTCCGGCGGCACAATCGGCAGCACCGGCGTGGGTTTCTGGCTCACCCAGTAAATCAACGCGCCATGCAAGGCCAACACCAGCAGCCCCAGCACAAATCCTTCGCGGCGACTCGAAAAACGCTTGGGAGCCTTCTGCAGCCGCAGTTGCCCCAATGGCGCGCGGTGCGGCCGGCCAAGGTCGACCAACTCACCACCCGGTGCCTGGCGCCATTGCGCCTCGTGTGCACTGGCGGCGGTCTGGACATTGCCCATGGATTCACTCCCTACGGTTTTCACACAAAAAAACCGACAGGCCTGCCGAAGCGGCCGTCGAGGGCTGAATCATCGGGGCTGGACGCTTATCTCTTAAAGTAATCTTTATAGTTATAGATAGATTAAAAACGCATAACAGGTGCCTTCTCTTCCGCCCAGGCCACGCCCGCCGTGGCCTGGACCGAAGGCTTTGTTTTTCAATGCTTTTCAGGCATACAAAATATTCAGAAAAGGTATGGCTCAGCCTGGGCTGTTTGCACACAAATCGAGCAATTGGCGCTGCAAAGTCTGCCCTGGGGCCCCCAAGCCACTACGGCCATATACCGCCAGTCGCACGCCCTGCACCGTCGGCAAACCACTCTCCTCGCCGAGTACCGCATGCCCAGGTTGCAGCACCCGTCGCGGCAACAGGCTGATCCCCAACCCCGCCGACACTGCCGAACACACGCTGGCCAAACTGGCGCTGGAATAGCCGATACGCCAGCGCCAGCCCCCCACTTCCAGGTGATGCAACATTTCGTTGCGGTATAACCCACCCACCGGAAACGCCACCAGCGGCAGCGGGTCGCGCCCCAGGCACGGGGTGCTGCGGCTGTCGACCCAGCACAACGGTTCCGGCCAGGACGCCAGGCAGTCATCGCTGTGGCCCATCTGCTTGACCAGCAGCACGTCAAACTCACCGCTGCGGTACTGGCGCTGCAATTCGGGACCGAGGCCGCTGGTGACCTCCAGCCTCACTCGGGGATGGCTCACCACAAAGGCCGAGAGCAATGGCATCAGGCGCTCGGCGGCAAAATCCTCCGGCACCCCAAGGCGCAGCACACCGTCGTTTTGCTGGTTGACCAACACATCGGCGGCCTCTTCATGCAGCGCGAGGATGCGCCGTGCATAGGCCAGCAACCGTTCACCTTCAGCAGTAGCGACCACCCGGCGCTGGTCGCGGTCGAGCAACTGGCACGCTACCGCGTCTTCCAGGCGCCGGATCTGCTGGCTCACGGTGGATTGGGTCAGGTGCAGGCGCTCGGCGGCGCGGGTGAAATTGGCGCAATCCACCACGGTCACAAAGCTGCGCAATAACACGGGATCGAACATGGGCGTCACCATTGCATTTACCACTGGTTGGCATGGTTATATTTAATTTCAGAATACCTGCGACGCTCGCCATACTCACGCCTCGTCGATTGAGCGTAAGGGCACTGCATGACCCGCCAAACATCCCTCGCCGGCTGGGGCCTGCTGGTCGTGCTGGGCCTGAACCTGCGGCCGATCCTCAGCTCCATCAGCCCGTTGCTCGCGGACATTCGCCAGGCTACCGGCTTGAGCTTCCAGAGCAGCGCCCTGCTCACCAGCCTGCCGGTGATTTGCATGGGCCTGGTGGCACTGGTGGGTGTGCGTCTGGAGGCCCGCCTGGGTGAACGACGCGGCATCGCCTTGGGCTTGATAATGATCCTGCTGGCCTGCCTGGCACGCTGGTTGATGGGCCAGGCCTCGGCACTGCTGGCCACGGCGTTGCTGGGAGGTGCCGGCGTGGCGCTGATCCAGGCGTTGGTACCGGCCATGATCAAGCGCGAATTCCACCACCGCGTGCCGGTGGCGATGGGCGTGTATTCGGCGTCATTGATGGCCGGTGGCGGGCTGGCGGCCCTGCTGAGCCCGGTAGTCGCCACGCATTTTCAGCAATGGCAGGCGGGCCTTGGGGTCTGGCTGCTGCCCGCAATCGCTGCACTGTTGTTGTGGGGGTTTGTACCGCTGGGTGCGGCGAGAAGCGCAACCGTGATCCCCACCTTCAAGGGCCTGCGCAATCGTCGGGCGTGGCTGCTGGCCGTGTATTTCGGCCTGGTCAATTGCGGTTACATGAGCATGGTGGCGTGGCTGCCTGCGTACTATCAGCAACTGGGCTGGGGCGTACTGCCCAGCGGTTCGCTGCTGGCCTTCATGACCCTCTTCCAAGTGAGCGCCGCGCTGCTGATGCCGGTGCTGGCCCAGCGCGGCATCGACCGTCGCCCCCTGCTCGGCATCAGTCTGCTGGCGCAGACCGTGGGCTACCTCGGCCTGTTGATGGCACCGCAGCAGTTCCCCCATGTGTGGGTGGCGCTGATCGGCTTCGGCCTGGGCGCCTGCTTCGCCTTGAGTTTGCTGCTGACCCTCGACCACCACCGCGACCCGCGCCAGGCCGGGCAACTGGCGGCCTTCGTGCAAGGCGTGGGCTTTTTGATCAACGCCATTTCGCCATGGCTGACGGGCTGGCTACGTGAACTCACCGGCACTTTTGTCAGCGCCTGGTGGGTACTGGCCGTTACCGTGGTGGCGATGCTGGTGGTGACGCGGGTGTTCAGCCCGGCCACCTATCGCAGCGGCTCAGAAGTCGTAGCGGCCAGTCACGCCTAGGGTACGAGGCGTCCCCAGCAAGCCTTCATAGCCGCCGTTACCGCCTGTCCACAACGTGGTGTAGTAGGTTTTATCGAAGGCATTTTTCAGCCACAACGACACATCCCACTGCCCCTGCTGGTAGTTGCCGCGCAGGCCGGTAGACAGGTTGACCACGGCATAGGCGGGAATCTGTCCGTAATCGGAGTCTTCCACGGTGCCCACCGCTTTGGAGCGGAACGCATAGCTGGCGGTCACGTAGGGCTCGAAGCCGTTATCCAGGTTCCATTTGTATTCGCCATTGGCGTTGGCGATCCACTTCGACGCGCCGACCACTTGATGCCCCGTGAGGTCGCACGACGCCGGCGCACCGGGGCGCAAGCTGACTTCCGGCGGGCATGGCGCATCCTTGTAAGACAGGTAGCTCACATCATTGAACGAGCCGTTGAGGTTCAGCGTCAGGCCCTTGACCGGCACCAGGGTGCTTTCCACTTCAACGCCACGCGAGCGCACGGAACCGGCATTGGTCAGGTACTGCACGCGGTTGTCCTGGTCGTAGGCGTTGGTCTGGTAGCCGTTGACCTGGGTCCAGAACAGGTTGGCGTTAAGCTGCAGGCGGCGATCCCACAGCGTGCTCTTGAAGCCCAACTCGGCGTTGTTGGCACGCTCGGTGCCGATCAGCAAGGAGTCGGCCCCGGCGGTTGGCGCGGAGCCCACGGCCAAATTGACCCCACCGGATTTTTCGCCATGGGACAGCGTCGCGTAACCCAACAGGTTTTCATTGAAGTGATAGGTGAGGTTGAGCAGCCCCGAGGGCGTGGCGCTGTACTGATTAAGGTCGCCCGAGTCATACGCTCCCGTGCGCCCGCGTCGCGCCGTAGCAGCGGCGCCGGCCACCGCAGCACCACCCAGCGGCGCATTACGCGTGACCCAGGCGCTTTTCTCTTCATAGGTGCCGCGTAGACCGGCGGTGAAATCCAGACGCTCCGTCAGGTGCCAGGTGCCTTGGGCAAACAACGCAAAACTGTCGGTGCGGATATGCCCGTTGCCGACACTGCTGACATTGTTCAACGCACCGGCAGGTGTGCCGTTCCAGATATCGGCCTTGGGCCCGTAGTAGGCGAAGGACTTGTTATCCAGGTCGGAGCCGAAGTAATACGCGCCCAGCACGTAGTCGAAGAAGCCACCGGTGGGCGAGGCCAGCCGGAACTCCTGGGACCACTGTTTATCTTCCACCGACACGCCGGCGTTGTACGACGCGGGCACGTTGAGTCCGTCATCGTTGCGCGGGGTGAAATTCCACCAGCGATAGGCACTGACCGACGTCAGCGTGAAGTCACTCGGCAACGTCCAGTTGGCCTCCAGCGATGTGCCGCCCTGGAACACCGTGACGTGCTGGTCACTGTCCAGGTTGACCTTGCGATGCGTGCCGTCCACCAGCGTTGCCCCCGCTGCAGCGGCCCGCGACGCATACAGGTTGGTGCCATTGATGGTCGGCCCGGTGCTGTACAACACACGGGTGCCGGCGCTGGAATCTTCCTCGTTGTAATCGCCGATCCAACGCAGGTTGAACGTCTCGCTGGGCTTGTACAGCAGTTGCCCACGAAAGCCCTGGCGTGAACCGCCATTGAGGTCGTGGCCGTCGTATTGGTTCTTGATGTCACCGTCGCTGCGCGTGCGATAGGCCGAGAAGCGCCCCGCCAAGTCATCGCTGAGCGGGCCGGAAATCGTGCCCTTGGTCTGGAAGTAACCGTCCTCGCCCAACGACGTCTCGATACTGCGCTCGGGGGTGAAACTCGGTGCGCGGGTGCTGATGTTGATCACCCCCGCCGTGGTGTTCTTGCCGAACAAGGTGCCCTGCGGGCCACGCAAGACTTCAAGCTGCTCGATGTCCATCAAGTCGAACACCGCCATGCCCGGCCGCCCAAGGTACACGTTGTCGATATACAGCCCCACGCTGCCTTCCAGACCGTCACTGGCCGGGTTGTTGCCCAGCCCGCGGATCGACACGCTGGACTGGCGTGCATGCATATAGGCGACATTGACGCTGGGCACCAGTTGCTGCAGATCCTGGATCCGATACACCCGCTGACTTTCCAAGGCCTGGCCACCGATCACGCTCATCGGCGTCGGCACGTCCTGGGCGCTTTCGGTACGCCGCCTGGCGGTGACCGTGACGGTCTCCAGTTGGCCGCTGGCGTTCTCGCCCTTGCTAGCCGGCGCGGGTACTTCGGCGGCCTGGCTTGGCGACCAACTGCTGCTACCGGCCACTAATACGGCCATGGGCAAGGACTTCAACAGACTCATAAGCGGCTCCCCAAGCGGAAATAGCCAAAAACGCATATTCCCTAAAGTTATTTATTTATGGATTAACGAACATTTACTGCATAAGAGATTGCCTTTATAAGGAGTCGACCTGATGCATAGCCAATGCATTTCCCGGATATTTTTGATGTGAAAAATGCATATCGACCTGCGCCAGCTTCGCCACTTCATCGCCCTTGCCGAACACCGCAGTTTTGTCGCCGCGGCGTTGGCCGTGAGCCTGTCGCAGTCAGCGTTCAGCCGTAGCATCCAGGCGCTGGAACACAGCGCCGGGTGCCAACTGGTCGATCGTGGGCGCAAGGACCTGGCGCCCACCAAACAGGGCCAGGTCCTGCTGGAACATGCACGCCGCCTGGTCAGCGGCGCACAGCAATTGGCCAACGAGATCAGCCAATTCAATGGCCTGGAGGCCGGTGAACTGCGCTTCGGTTGCGGGCCGGCACCGGCCGGCGGGTTGGTCCCCCGCGCCATCGGCAGTTTTATCGGGCGCTACCCCAAGGCCCGCGTGCAATTCCAGGTGGATGACTGGCAAAGCCTGAGCAAACGCCTGCTCAGCGAAGAGTTCGAATTCTTCGTCGCCGACACCCGCCACTTCGAAGCCAACCCGGACTACCACACCCACCGCTTGCGCCCACGCCGCTGGTACTTCTGCTGCCGCGCCGGGCACCCGCTGGCCCAGCGCGAGAGCGTGAGCGCCGCCGAGCTGATGAGTTACCCCCTGGCCGTGACCATCCGCCCGCCGAACCTGCGCAAAGTCATCGTCGACCTCAGCGGCCGCCCGGATTACCTGCCCAACGTGGAATGTGAAAACGGCTACAGCCTGATGGGTGTGGTACTGCGCTCGGACGCCATCGGTATTGTCAGTGCCAACAGCGACGTGCTGCACATGGCCCGGGGCGAATTGGTGTGCCTGACCATCGATGGGCTGGCGGAGGACCTGGAGGAGCGTTACACCCGCTATGGCATTGTCAGCCGGGCGGGCTATCGGCTGTCGCCGCTGGCGGAGGCGATGATTGAGCAGATCAAGGAAGTGGATGGACAGGATGAGGATGTCTGTTCATTGGAAAATTTAGCTGTTTGATAGGTCGTAAAAATTAAGCAGGGCGTTAGCCTAATGCCAGTCAGTTAAGCGATAGAACGGACGATGGATAACCCGTGGGAGGGGCGGTGACAGCGTTAAGCCTTAACTGACTGGCATTAGTGCGTTAGCCGCCATTTAAAACCATGGACGCACATTACTAACAAGCAACCATTATAAAGTTCACAAACACATAACAAATATCTAATATTCCCTTAACATTCAACAAAGCCATAAAAAATCAAATCACCCACAAGTACAGTTCCGATAGAAATCTTCGCACCTATCTGTACGATTTTTTACTAAATGTAGGACTACTCCTTCAAAAACCGAAAGGCTCTTAGGAAATTTCGGAAAATATATCTTTCTTTTGACTCATCGCACATCTTAATTCTAGATTATCGGAGCAATACAAAACCTCACCAACCACTGAAGGAAATACAGATGAGCGCAAAAATTAAGAGTAGCGTCGGTATCGCCGCCTTACTTTTAGGCACCTCTATTTTCGCTGAAGCCAGTGTAAAAACTGACCCTTCACCCGTAGTCACTCAACCTCCGGCAACACTCTCAACTCCGAAGGATACTGCTTCTCTCGCTGTAGCGTTTTTCGATGGAGGATGTGACGGCGGCGTTATATCGAGAAGTAGCTTACGCTGCAATTAAACTTCGCCTCGGCAATGACGCTGCATATAGGCGTCATTGCCCTATCCACCACGGAGTTAAATAAATGCTTAACCCTAAACAGGAATTTTGTCTCTTTGATAGCTCAGGCAAAGCTATTGGCGTCATTGCGCCATCAATCTTTCATGCACTGGTTGATGGAAAAACAGTTATAGATGGCCCCGCAGGCTCATTCCAGATTTCAGAGCAAACTCCCCTCGCTCTGGAGCAGGGATTGCGTCTCGCAGGAGCCTTAATTCCAGGTTCACCGGACGAAGTGAAGGCTGTCAGCGACCTTTTGCATGACCCTGCCACTAGCCGCACAACGAGTTTCTTCCTTTGCAAAGCAAAAACATGTGCTGACTTATTAAATGATATGCGGATAATCAAGTCCTCAAAAGTATTTGTCATTGGATGCGGAGGAATAGGCAGCAGCCTGGCTCTACTTCTGGCTGGAAGCGGCATTAAAAACCTAACATTGGCTGACGCAGACATCATCGAAAGCAGTAATCTGAACCGGCAACTATTTTGGAGAAAGAAAGATATTGGGCGCGCGAAGACAGACACTCTCCAACGAGAGATAAATGATAGATTCGAAGACATCAAAACCAAAACGATACGCGCTGAACTTAGTTACAATGAAATTATTGAGCTTTCTAAGTCCAATCATTTTTCTGCGATCGCGATCACGGCAGACAATCCCCCCACATTAGTATCCAGGGCAAAAGAAATAGCAGCCACCCTAAAAATACCCGTGGTAAGCGGAGGCTACTTGCACAGCCACTGCACAGCTTATTTTTTCTCTGGAAAAGATAATCTTCATACTATTGCAGACGCACCATGCGCGACGCCTTGGCAACGGCTTCCTCACGCCATAATGCCGAGTTTTGGCCCACTGAACTTCAACATCTCTGCACTTCTAGCCTCCGGAATACTTACTTCCATCGCAACCAACTCGTTTGGTGAACAACGGTCACACTATATTGAATGGAATGCAGCCCAATCACCGTTGGAGTACACAACCCACTATTTCGAAGAAACTCAAGAGGTTGTCTGATGGACTGTATCTTCTGCAATATCGCCCAAGGCACCGCTCCTTCTCATGTGCTATGGGAAGACGAAACCCACATGGCCTTTCTCTCCATCTTCCCCAATACCCCAGGTTTTAGTGTCGTCATTCCCAAGGCTCATCACGGCAGTTATGCATTTGCCGAGTCGGACAAAGTGCTTAGTGATCTGATCATCGCGGCCAAAAGGACTGCGCTGCTGCTGGACAGTGCGCTGAAGGGTGTCGCGCGGACCGGCATGATTCTGGAGGGGTATGGCGTTGACCACTTGCACGCCAAGCTCTTCCCGATGCATGGGACTGGGGAAGAGAGCACGTTCAAGAAGATCAGCTCAAGCGTAGACAAATTTTTTGATCACTATGAGGGCTATATCTCCTCTCATGACTCAGCCAGGGCTGACGATTCGGTGTTGGCTGAGCTGGCCACGCACATCAGGTCTTTTGCCGATTGAGCACGATGCGTGCGCTGCATAAAAACCATTCGCCAAATGCACTTGCCGATCACCCGACCGAACGGCGAAAACGTAAGCCTTTCCTCCGTTCGGTACCCTTCCCATGCCTCAGCCAAAACCCCTGCGCAACGTGCTGTACATCATGTGCGACCAACTGCGTCGCGATTACCTGTCGTGCTACGGCCATGCCCACCTGCACACGCCGAATATCGACCGTCTCGCCGCAGCCGGCGTGCGTTTCAGCCGGGCCTATACCCAGGGCACCATCTGTGGGCCGTCGCGGATGTCGGCGTATACCGGGCGCTATGTCAGCAGTCATCAAGTGGCGTGGAACGCCGTGCCGCTGCCCCTGGAAGAACTGACCATCGGCGATTACCTGCGCCCCCACGGCATCCGCACCGCGCTGGTCGGCAAGACCCACGCCACGCCAAACCTGGAAGCCTTGCAGCGCCTGCATATCGACCCCGGCAGCGCACAGGCCGAGCCGCTGAATGAGGTCGGCTTCGACGCCTACTTCCGGCACGACGGCATCTACCCCGACAGCCCGTTGTTCGAAGACAAGCGTGAGTCAGCGCCTTACACCCACTACCTGCGCGAAAAAGGCTACGACGGCACCAACCCTTGGCATGAATGGGCCAATGCCGCCGCCGGTGAAAACGGTGAGGTGCTCAGCGGCTGGAAGATGCGCAACGCCGGGCGGCCTGCGCGCGTCGCCGAAGCGCATTCGGAAACGGTCTACACCACCGACCGCGCCATCGACTTCATTCGCGAGCAAGCCGAGCAGCCGTGGTGCCTGCACCTGTCCTACATCAAGCCGCACTGGCCCTATATCGCCCCGGCGCCCTATCACGCGTTGTACGGCGCCGAGCATATCCAGGCGCCGATCCAGCCGGAGCACACCAGCGATCACCCGGTATACCAGGCGTTCCGTCAGCACCAGGAGAGCGTGAATTTTTCCCGTGACGAAGTGCGGCTCACGGTCATTCCAACCTACATGGGCCTGATCAAACAGATCGACGATCAACTCGGCCGACTGTTCGATTATTTGCAAAGCAATGGCCGCTGGGACGACACCTTGATCGTCTTCACCAGTGACCATGGCGATTTCCTGGGCGATCACTTCCTCGGGGAAAAAGAGTTCCTGCTGGAGCCGGCGGTGGGCGTGCCCTTGATCGTGCGCGACCCACGCGCAAGCGCCGATATCACCCGTGGTTCAGTGGACGAACGCCTGGTGGAGACCATCGACGCGCTACCGACTTTCCTCGACGCCCTGGGCTTGCCTGCGGCCGACCATCGCCTCGAAGGCCGCTCGCTGATCCCGCTGTTGCAGGGCGCCCCCGTGAGCTGGCGCAACTACGCCATCGCCGAATACGACTACGCGTTCCAAGCCCCCGCCCGCGAACGCCTGGCGCAGCCCATCGACCGCTGCCGCATGACCATGGTGCGCAGCGAACGCTGGAAATACCTGGCGTATGACGGCTTTCGCGCACAACTGTTCGACCTGGAAAACGACCCGCAGGAAGTGCACGACCTGGGTGCCGACCCCGCCTATGCGGCGGTGCGCGAAACGCACCTGGGTTATCTGTTCGAGTGGCTGCGCGGCTTGAAGCGGCGTACCACCATCAGCCACGCGGAAATCGACGTGCGTGGCCGACAGTTCAGATACGGTGAGCCGGAGGCGGAAAAAGTGGTTCAAATCGGGGTTTGGTAGGCCCTTTCGGGAGCTACAAGCTTTCAGGTTTTAGCTACAAGTAAGAGCCAGGTGGCTTTTACTTGTAGCTTGTCGCTGAAAACTTGCCGCTCAAAGTCCCTTTGTCGTCTGACTGCGCTGCCCCTGCACACTCACCGGTACGTCACCCTTGAGTGTCACCCGGCGCACGATGCGCTCCTGGGTACCGTAGTCATCCACCGCGTAATGCTGAGTGGCGCGGTTGTCCCAGATCGCCACGTCGCCGGTGTTCCAACGCCAGCGCACGGTGTTCTCCAGGCGGGTGACGTGGCTTTGCAGCAGGTTGAACAGCTGTGTCGAGTCGGCCTGGGAATAACCCTTCAGGCGTTTGACGAAGTGCCCCAACAGCAGGGTTTTCTCACCACTGACCGGATGCACACGCACCACCGGGTGTTCGGTTTCGTACACCGTGGAGGTGAACACCTTGCGGTATTCCTCAAGCTTTTCCACCGACACATCCGGCTTGCGCCCGGCGTAGTCGTATTCGTTGCTGTGCACCGCCCACAGGTTGTCGGCCAGGGCCCGCAGTTCGACGCTGAGATCGTTGTAGGCGCTGGCCGTATTGGCCCAGACCGTATCGCCACCCGCCTTGGGTGCCAGCACCGAACGCAGGATCGAGGCTTTGGGGTAGGCGTCGACGAAGGTCACGTCGGTGTGCCAGGAGTTGGCGCGCTGGCCGCGCGTGCCGTCCAGCTCCAACAGAAAGCGCGTGCCGTCACGGACCGGCACCGTCGGGTGCGCGATCGGTTCGCCGAGCAAGTGGGCGAAGGCTTCCTGGCTCTGGTCATCCAGGTGGGTCTGCTCGCGGAAGAAGATCACCTTGTACTGCACCAGGGCCTGCTGGATGGCCTCGACCGTCGCGGCGTCCAGCTCCCCAGACAGTTTGATGCCACGGATCTCGGCTCCAATCCGCCCGGCGACCGGGTGGATGTCCAGTGCCTGGGGCACGTGTTGAACGGCTAATGCGGCGTTGCTCATGGTGACGACCCTCTTGTGCGCTCTATTGATATGCAATTTAGATCTAGCAAATCAACATATGCTTCGTTGACGGAATAAGAGCTTGCATTTAAAACCTCAGCTCCCAGGGTCGCAAATGCCTTCGACCTATTTTTCAGATGCCGGGAAAGCATATGGATCTTCGCCAACTTCGGTACTTCATCGCGCTCAACGAACACCGCAGTTTCGTGCGCGCAGCAGACGCCATGGGTATCACCCAACCGGCGTTCAGCCGCAGCATCCAGGGGCTGGAACAAGAGTTCGGCTGTGTGCTTGTAGACCGTGGCCACAAAGACTTGCGCCCCACACCGGAAGGCCAGGTGGTGCTGCAACATGCCCTGAGCCTGGTGCATGGCGCCGCCTTGTTGAGCAGTGAAGTGACGCGCATGACCAAGCTTGACGCCGGCGACCTGCGCTTCGGTTGCGGCCCGGCCCCGGCCGTGAAACTGGTACCCGATGCGGTGGCGCGCTTTATCACCGACCACCCGAAAATCCGCACGCATTTCCAGGTGGATAACTGGGAAAAACTCAGCCGCGCCCTGAGCCGTGAAGAGATCGAATTCTTCATTGCCGACATTCGTCAGTTCGAAGCCGACCCGAACTTCCAGACCCGCGCACTGACGCCCAAGCGCGGCGTATTTTTTTGCCGTCCGGGTCACCCACTACTGGCCAAGGACAGCCTGTCGACCAACGACATGTTCGACTACCCGCTCGCCTCCCCACTGATCTCCCAAGGCATCCGCAAGCTGCTGGCGAACCTCAGTGGGCGCATGGACTTTTCACCGAGTATCCAGACCGAGCATTTCCCGGCGCTGGTGAAGATCGTGCTGCAGTCCAATGCCATAGGGGTGGGCACCGAGGAAGCGTTTGCCGAAGACATCGCCCGGGGCACCCTGGTGCTGCTGCACTGGCGCAATCTGCCGCAGAACATGGAAACCATGAGTGCGCGATGCGGCGTGGTCAGCCGCACCGGCTCGCGGTTATCACCGGCGGCGAAGGCAATGATCGAGACATTGGTGGAAGTGGACAGCCAGGCCGTTCGTGTCGCGGTTTGAGGGCCTCATCGGGAGCAAGCCCCCTCCCACAGTTGATCTGTGAATACCTTCAACTGTGGGAGGGGGCTTGCTCCCGATGGCGATAGCCCAGCTCCCCACAACCTCAAAGCCCCGCCGCCGCCAGATTCGGCACCACCCAATCACTCACCTGGAATGGCTTGCGAATCAGCCGCTCCTTCGACGCCAAGTCCACTGCGTTCTGTAATTTGCCAAGGAACACCGGGTCCAGGGTCGAAGGGAAAATCTCGCTGAGTTTCTGGTCCTTCAAATCGTTGGTCAGGATCACGGCGGGGTAACTGGCGCGTTCCGACACCAGCTCGATGTAAGCCTGCTTGTGGTTGTCATCGGTCAACCACTGCACGGCCTGCTGCTGGGCCTTGAGCAACTTCGCCACGACCTGCGGGTGCTCGTCGACAAATTTGCCGCTGCCCACCAGCACCGCCTGGACACTGCCCGCGCCGCCCAGGTCCTTGGTGGTCAAGGGAATCTCAGCCAGGCCCTTGGCCTGCAGCGCGCTCAGGCCCGAGCTGCCCCAGGTGGCGTCGATCTGCTTGGCCGCCAGCGCAGCCACGGCGGCATTGAAGTCCAGGTTGATGACCTTCAGGTCTTTCTCGCTCAAGCCTTGGCTGGCCAAGGCAGCGTCGAACGACAACTGGCTGGCCGTGCCCCGGAATACTGCAACGCGCTTGCCCTTGAGGTCTTGCAGGGTCTTGATGCCCGAACCCGGCACCACGCCGAGGTAGTGCTTCACACCCCGCGCCGAGGCACTGAGCAGGCGGGTATCCAGCCCATTGGAACGTCCGATGATCGCCGCCAGGTCGCCCAGGTAAGCCAGGTCCACCTGGCCATTGGCAAACGCTTCATTGATCACGGGGCCGGCGCCCTTGAAGTAATTCCACTGGATCGTGATGCCTTGGTCGGCAAAAGCCTTTTCAAAAATCTGCTGGCTGTGCAGCACGTCGGTAATGCCACCGCCACTGTGCTGGCTGCCGGCACTCAGGTCAGGCACGGCGATGCGGATTTCCTTGAGGTCGGCGGCGTGCACCAGGCCGGCCAACGCGGTGCCCGCGAACAGCGTGATCAGTCGTTTGAAAGGCAGTTTCATAAGCTCAGCTCCTGGTGGGCGTAGGTCGCCTGGGGAGCAGAAAGTAGGCATAGGCCGATCAAAACTTTAAATACTATAAATTCACAATTTAATAGCTTTTAGCACTATGCAAGCTAAACCGCCGGCTCCAGAGGGCTATGCATCAACAGCATCGAAAATATTCTTCGAATGCATTGGATGCGTGTCGGGCGGAAGCTTTAAATGATTTTCTTATCCCCCAATCATCTTGATTGAGTTTTTGTAAGATCAAAATCACATAAAGCCCTCGGCAACAACGGAGGTCCTCCATGGCCCGGATTTCACTTTTGAGCCTACCGCTCGCGGCCCCCTCCACCGATGCGGCCAAAGGTGCGGCGCGGCGCTGGCCGAACCTTGGCGAACGCCTGTTGCCTTGGCTGCTGCCCCTGACGTTATTCGCACTGTGGTGGTTAGCCAGCCGCAATCACTGGATGAGCGAGCAGATCCTGCCGCCGCCTGCGCTGGTGTGGAGCAGCGCAGTGGAACTGGCTGGAGGCGAGCTGTGGAGCCACCTGGCGATCAGTTTGCAACGCCTGTTCTGGGGGTTGCTGGCCGGTATTGGCACCGGGGCTTTACTGGGCGCTTTGCTGGGGTTCAGTGCCCGCGCCGAGCGCCTGGTATTCCCCACCTTCAGTGCGCTGTCACAAGTGCCGACGCTGGCCTGGATTCCGTTGTTCATGGTGTTTTTCGGCATCGGTGAAACCCTGAAACTGGTGGTGCTGGTGAAGGCGATCGTGGTGCCCGTCACCCTGCACACCCTGGTCGGCGTACGCGACGCCCAGCCCACGTTGCGCGAAGCGGCCCGCGTGCTGCGCCTGCCCGCTCACCTGCTGATCCGCCGACTGATCCTGCCCGCCGCGCTGCCGGCGTTCATGGCTGGGGTGCGCCTGGCGCTGGCAGCCGGCTGGACATCGTTGCTGGCGGTGGAACTGCTGGCCTCCAGCGAAGGCATCGGCTACCTGATGGTCTGGGCGCGCCAGTTGTTCATGCTCGATATTGTCTTCGTATGCATCGTGGTCATCGGCGTGCTGGGTGTGGTGATGGATCGTGGCGTCGGCTGGCTGGATCGCCTCTGGGTGCACTGGCCCCACCCGGCCACCGCGCAGATCCGGCGCGGGCCACGCTATACCGGTTGGCAGCGCCTGCAACCGTGGCTGTTGCCGCTCCTGTTATTGGCGTTGTGGCAAGTCGCGACGCAACAGGCGTGGGTAGACCCGAACATTCTGGTCAGCCCGTGGACCGTGCTGCACAGCGCGATCGCCGGCGTGCTGGATGGCAGCTTGAGCAGTGCGTTGGGCAAAAGCCTGGGGCGCACGCTCGCCGGCCTGCTGCTGGGCGGCGGCCTGGGTTTTGCCGTGGGCCTGTGGCTGGGCTTGTCGCGACGCAGTGAGCGGGTGCTCGGCCCATCGTTGGCCGCGTTGCGCCAGATCGCGATTTTCGCCTGGGTGCCGCTGTTGACCGCCTGGTTCGGCCTGGGTGAAGCGGCCAAGTCGGTGTTTATCGCGCTGGCGGCATTTTTCCCGCTGTTTATTGCCACCCAACGCAGCGTCTTGAACCTGTCACCGCAGCTGCGCGAAGCCACGCAGGTGCTGCGCCTGAACCTGTTCCAACGCCTGCGCCACCTGGTACTGCCGGGGGCGGCGGCGGGCATTTTCGCCGGCCTGCGCCTGAGCCTGATTTACGCCTGGCTGGGCACCATCGGCGCGGAATACTTCATGCCTTCCAACGGCGGTATCGGCAGCCTGATGATCGGCGCCCAGCAGCTGTTGCGCATGGACCTGATCATGAGCGGCATGCTGCTGGTCGGCCTCACGGGCGCCACTCTCAACCTGATCGGCCAACGCATCGAAACCCGCGCCACCCGCTGGAGACACGTATGAACACAGCTATCGTCAGCTTCAACCATGTGGGCAAAACCTTTGATGTGGACGGCTTCCCGCTGGAAGCCATCCGCGAATTCAACCTGGACATCGCCGAAGGCGAGTTTGTCGCGATTGTAGGTTCCAGCGGCTGTGGCAAATCCACCCTGCTGCGCCTGCTCGTGGGGCTCGACACGCAGTTTCGCGGCGAGATCCAGGTCGACGGCAAAGCCGTGCGCGGCATCGGCGGGGAGCGCGGCATCGTGTTCCAGGAGCACCGCTTGTTCCCCTGGCTGACGGTGGCGCAAAACATCGGCCTGGGCCTGGTCAACGAAGCGCTGAGCGAAGCCGAACGCGACCGGCGCATCAGCGACTTTATCGCGCTGGTCGGCCTGACTGACTTTACCCGCGCCTATCCTCACCAATTGTCCGGCGGCATGGCGCAACGGGTCGCCATCGCCCGTGGCCTGGTGGCCAGCCCGCGCATCCTGTTGCTGGACGAACCGTTCGGCGCCCTGGATGCGCTGACCCGCCAACAGATGCAGGACGAGTTACTGGCCATCCGCACCCGCGCCAGGATCACCACGGTGCTGGTGACCCACGATGTGGAAGAAGCGATTTTCCTCGCCGACCGCGTGGTGGTGATGGAGCCCCGGCCAGGGCGGATCAAGCAGGTGGTGGACATCGCCTTGCCGCATCCGCGCCAGCGCAGCAGCTTCGAGTTCCACCAGTTGCGCGAAGAGCTGTTGCACGAACTGACCAGCGATGGCCACTACCAGCCGCCCGTGCGCGAGCAGATTCGCGATCTGCCCCTGGCCTTTATTGCTTGCTGAAAGACAGCGCAGCGTCGGGGCGCTCCTGGCGCTCAAAGCGATTGGCACGGGCAAACGTGCCGAAGTCATTG
This sequence comes from Pseudomonas sp. R11F, assembly GCF_050312575.1. Lineage (NCBI taxonomy): Bacteria > Pseudomonadati > Pseudomonadota > Gammaproteobacteria > Pseudomonadales > Pseudomonadaceae > Pseudomonas > Pseudomonas sp. R11F. Next base: position 41,338 of record NZ_JBNPJU010000025.1, read on the forward strand.
AAACGCACGCCCATCTCGGCCATGACCTTGTGGGCCACCTTGGCCGTCATCTGGCGAATGTAAAACGGCTCCTTCACCACAAAATGGTGGATGCCATGGGTGCTGCCGAAGTTGAAGCAGAACGCCTGCAACGGCCACAACCACCAGGGGTTCAACACCTGGGTCTGCTGGATCACATTGCCCAGCTCCACATCACCGTAGTAATGCATGTTGGAGCTGACGAAGTGCAGGCAGAAAGTGCGCAGCACGTTGGGGCCGATGATCACCACGGCGGCGATGTCGATCACCTGCATCATCTGCAAAGTACCGCTGGACCAGCCAATCGGCGTGCCCGTCAGGCCGGCAATGCCGTTGGCGGCATGGAAGCCCAGAAACACATACCACGCCCCCCAATGCAGCAGCGCCAGCGGTGCGTAGACCAGCAGCGAACGTTTCAGAATCTTCAATTTGTGGTTCCAGGTCTTGGCGCGCAGCATGCGGATAAACGCCGACATCACGTTGTCGCCCACCATCAGCAATCGCGCAAACCCCCAGGGTTCACCATTGGTGATGGCGCGCTCTTCCATATCGCTTTCGGTACCGGAGACCTTGTGGTGATTGAGGTGCAGATGCCGGCGTATCCAGGGGTTGATCGTGCTCGGCCGCGCGAGCCACACCAGGCCCATCATCAGGTTGTGGGGCAGGCGCTGCTTGCGAAAGTACATGCTGTGGATCAGGTCGTGCTCCAACTCATGGGTCAATGAGGCCAGGAAAGCATTGAGCAGCAGGCACACCCACCAGGCTATGTGCCCGCTGATGTAGAGCGCCGCCGAACCCAGCATGCCGACCAGCGCAAACGCCAGGATGCCCGCGCCCAGTGCATCCTGATGCAACAACCAGGGGTGGCGCCGGCGCAGCCGCAGCCCTTCGGCCAGCACCACGTCACGGATGTGCGCCGAGCGTTGTTGTGCGTTCATCTGTTGGGGACTTGCAGAAGTACCGTCCATGCTTCCATCCTCTTGTCTATGGATAGGTGCATCCTGGCCCAAGCGGTGCGCCAGGGCATCAGCCCCACACGCCAACCTGTTGACCGCAAGCGCCAATCGCCATGACTGAACCCACCTCCCTCGCCAGCTGGACCCGCGCCTTGCGCAAACAGCTCGACGCCCTGGACCTCGACAGTGCCGCGTTGTGCGTGGAGGCCGGGCTCGACCCGCAGCAGATGGACGATCCCAATGCGCGCTATCCGCTGTCGGCGACCACGCGCCTGTGGCAGCTGGCGGTGCAGGCCAGCGGTGATCCGGCGATTGGCCTGCGGGTGTCGCGGTTCGTCAGCCCCACCACCTTTCATGCACTGGGCTATGCCTTGGTGGCCAGCGGCAGCTTGCGCGAGGTATTCGAGCGCATCGTGCGTTATCACCAGGTGGTCAGCGATGCCTTGACCCTGGAGTTGAGCGGCGATGGCGAGCGCTACCGCTTCCGTCTGTTGCAACCGCCAGGCAGCCCGGCACCGGCGTTCGAAGCCATTGACGCGTTTGCGGCGATTTATGTGCGCACCTGCCGCAATCGCCTGGGCCGTGACTACGCTCCCTTGGCGGTGTACTTGCGGCGGCCCGAACCGGCCGACCCCAAGCCGTGGCACACGGTGTTTCGCGCGCCGCTGTTTTTCGGCGCCGCAGAAGACCGCCTGGAATTCGCCGCCCACGATTTCGATAGCCACTTGGACGATGCCAACCCCGAATTGGCCGAACACAACGAAACCGTGCTCAAACGCACCCTCGCCCAATTGCAACCGCTGACCTGGGAGCGCAAGGTGCGGGCCTCTATCGAGGCACAGTTGCCCGACGGTGAGCCGAGTGCCGAACGGATCGCCCAGGCACTGCACTTGAGCCTGCGCAGCTTGCAACGCCATCTGGCGGATGAAGGCTGCCGCTTCGATACCTTGCTCAACGACTGCCGGGAGAACCTGGCGTTGTTGCACCTACGCGACCCGCACTGTTCACTGGCTGAAATCAGCCACCTGCTGGGGTTTGCCGATACCAGCAGTTTCAATCGGGCGTTCAAGCGCTGGACGGGGATGACACCGGGGCAGTTTCGCGAGGGCTTGCGCTAGAGGATGCCGTGCCGGTTGCGGCCGGGTTTGATTACAAACCTGTCATTAAATTGTGCGGTTTCTGACCCTGTTCACCGCCTAGAGTGGCGACCTGTTTTCCGGAGTCGTCCTTATGCCTCGCCATGCCTTGTTCTTGAGCCTTGCCGTCTGCACCGGGGCGTTGGCCGCCCCGCCGTTGCCCCGCCATGCCGACCTTGATCTGCATACTGCACGCCAACTGGCCGACGCCGGCCTTGAGCACTGCAACGCCGCGCTGACCGTCGTGGACCGCGGCGGCAACCTGCTGCTGAGCCTGCGCGCCGACGGCGTCGGCCCGCATAATAGCCTCGCCAGCCAGCGCAAAGCGTACACAGCGCTCTCGACCAAAACCCCGACCCGGCTGTTCGCCGAACGGGCGCGCAACAACCCCGAGGCCGCCAACCTCAATAGCTTGCCCGAGCTGCTGTTGCTCGGTGGTGGCGTGCCGCTGTTTGCCGATGCGCAACTGGTCGGTGCGCTGGGCGTTGCCGGGGCCGGTGGCGCGGCGCAGGACGAAACCTGTGCCGTGCAGGCCGCCCAACAACTGGGCTTGAGCATTTCCCTCTGATTTTTCCCCTGACAAGGAGTTCTCGATGAAAACCCTCAGCATCACCCTCGCCGCCCTCAGCCTCAGTGGCTTGTGCAACCTGGCCCTGGCCGATGGCAACCCGTTGAGCGTGCATGTACTCAACCTGGAAAATGGGCTGCCATCCGCCGGCGTCAGCGTGACCCTGGAGCAGCAGGTCGGCAATCAGTGGCAGCCACTGTCCGAAGGTGTCACCAACCAGCAGGGCCGTATCGCCGAACTGTTCCCCGCCAACCGCAGCATGACGCCGGGTGAGTATCGCGTGGTGTTCAAGACCGGCGACTATTACAAGAAGGCCAACCGCGAGACATTCTTCCCCGAGGTACCGGTGATTTTCCAGGTCAAGCAGGCCGACCAGCATTACCACATCCCGCTGCTGCTCAGCCCTTACGGGTTCTCCACCTATCGCGGCTCGTAGTTCCTCGCTCAGGTGCCTGCGGCACGCCGCAGGCCCTGTAAATCCAGGACTTCAATCGCGCCGTAACTCAGGCCGATGGTGCCCTGCAGTTCCAGGGCCTTGAGCAGACTGTTGGTGGTCTGGCGAGACAGGCCCAGCATCGCCGCAAGATCCTCCTGGGGCAGTTGCAGGGTGCGCCGCACCTGGTCTGTTTCACCGTAGCCCTCGGCGATCATCAGCAGCCGGTGGGCCAGGCGTGCGGACGCGGGCATCAGGCTCATCTGTTCGATATTGATCAACGACAGGCGCAGCTTGTGGCTCATCAACAAGGCCAGGTCGCGCCAATACGCCGGATGGTGTTCGAGGACACCAAGCAGCGCCATCTGCGGCACCTGCAACAGCATGCAGGCGCCCATGGCCAGGGCGTCGTGGGTGCGCGGCAGGTTATCGAACAGGCAGATTTCGCCGAACCAGTAAGGCGTTTCAACCAGGCTCAATACCGCTTCCTTGCCTTGGGCATTCACCGCGCTGATGCGTACCGCGCCGTCCAGCACCGCATACAGGCCGCAAGGCGGGTCGCCACGCTTGAACAGGTATTGCCCGGCCTCCAGCTGCCGCAACCGGGCATGGGCCAGCAGGCTATGCTGAAAAGGCTCAGGCAAATGGCTGAACCAATGCCCGGCGACCAGCCGTGAGTGCCATTGCTCTGTGTCCATGAGAACTCCGAAGATTGTCGGCCAGTTGACAGTCAGTCGCTGGCTGACAGGGCATGATCAAACATCCTACAGGAGGAACAACAATGAAAAGCCTCGTCGACCACCTCAGTCAATACGCCGCCTACCATCGCGACCCGCGCAATATCGCCAGCCACTTTATCGGTATCCCACTCATCGTGGTGGCGGTTGCCGTGCTGCTGTCACGCCCCGAGTGGGCGGTAGGCGGGCTGTGGTTATCACCTGCGGTGTTGTTGGCGTTGTTTTCGGCGTGGTTTTACCTGCGCCTGGAGCTGGCGCTGGGCGTGTTGATGACGGTATTGATGGGCTTGTCGGTGTGGGCCGGGCACGCACTCGCAGCGCAGAGCACGACGGTGTGGCTGAGCAGTGGCATCGGTCTGTTTGTGGTGGGCTGGGTGATTCAGTTTGTCGGGCATTACTACGAAGGCCGCAAGCCTGCGTTTGTGGATGATGTGTCGGGGCTGATCGTCGGGCCGTTGTTTGTGGTGGCGGAGTTGGCGTTTTTGCTGGGGTTGCGCCATGGCCTGAAAGAGCAGATCGAACAGCGCTCAGGCCCTGTGGCACGCCGCGATCTGAAACCGAGAGAAGTCTAAAAGTGGGAGGGGGCTTGCTCCCGATAGCGGTGGATCAGCCAGCTTATCTGCCGCTGCCCCACC
>NZ_JBNPJU010000065.1:0-375118 GCF_050312575.1 Pseudomonas sp. R11F
TCAGATTAAACTCTGTGACTGACACACCGCTATCGGGAGCAAGCCCCCTCCCACAGTAGATCCTCATTTATTTTGAGATCTTCACGAATCCAGGCTTGAGGCCGAACACCTCCACACCTTGCGGAGTCGATTGCCCCGTCTTCACCGTCACCCGCTCCACCGGCTTATCCATCGCCGCTCGATACGCCACCGTCATGTCCGGCTCGATCGCCTGGCTTGGAATTACCATCGCCTGGTCATTGTTGTAAGTCACGATGGTCAACCGCGCGCTCATCCCCAAGCGCACACGCTGCAGTTGCTGCGGCGTCAGCTTGGGAATCGACAAGGTCACCGGAAACTGCGCGCTGCCCTGGTTATCACTGGCAATCGCCAACCCGCTGACCACGCTGACGGACCCCGTCAACCGCTCGCCATCGAAGCCGTCTCCCATCACTTCCACCGCCTGGCCCTGGTGCAGTTGGTTGATGTCCAGCTCGGAGACCTTGGCGACGATTTTCAGTCGCTCGATATTGGCCAGGCCGAACAGCACCTGGCCCTGGCTGACCTTGCTGCCCGCCTGCACCGGGGTATTGTTGGTGTTGCCGCCCTGGGGTGAACTGTTGTTGCCCGGCGCCGGCACCACGATGCCGGAGAACGGTGCCTTGACCTCCTGGCCGTCGAGCAACGTGTGCAGGGCCTCGTATTTCACCGTGGCGTTGGTCAACTCCATGTCCGCGATCTGGCGGTAGGCGCCTTTGCCCTGGTCCAGCGCTTGTTGCAATTCGCTGCGCGCGGCGACCAGGTCCAACTGCTGCTGTTGAGCCTGTTGCTTGAGGTCATCGAGCTCGTTGCGCGGGATGATGCCGCGCTTGAACAGGTTCTCGCTTTCCGTGAGTTTGCGCTGGGTGTTGCCGGCCGTCATTTCGGCGGTGCGCAGGCTGCGACGGGCACGGCTGACGGTGGGGCTGCTGTCCCAGTCCTGCATTTCCTGCACGGTGCGCCGCGCCTTGAGTTGGAGGGAGAGGGCATCGCGCAGTTGCACTTCGAGGGTGGCCGGGTCCATGCGCAGCAGCACCTGGCCGGCTTCGACGCGCTGGCCTTGCTCAACCAGGTTGGCCAGGACATTGCCGTCGAAGGGCGCCGTCAGGGTGACGGTAGTGTCAGGCTCGATCTTGCCCACCAGGCCGATCTGGTGCACCAGCGGGTCCGGCTTTACCGCCAGCCACTGCTCGGTGGGCGCGGGCGCGTCGGCGCCCGGGCTGCGCAGCGCCACCCCGGCACCGGCCAGGAGCAGCACCAGTACGGCGCCGATCAGGTACTTCTTGTTAGTAGTCATTGAGGGCGATTTCCCAACTTTCCAGCGTCATGCCCAGGGTCAAGTCGAGCTGGGTCTGGGCGTTCAAATAAGCGATCAGGGCGTTGAGCTGCGCATTTTCGGCGTTGCGCAGGTCGGTCTCGAAACTCAGCACCTGGAAGTTGGTGGAGCGCCCGGCGCTGAGTTTTTCCCGTTCGATCTCGATTTTGCGTCGTGACAGTTCCACGGCGCGCTGGGAGATTTCATATTGGCGCCAGCGGGTACCGAGGTCGCGCACCACATCGTTGACGCTGCGCTCCAGTTCCTGGCGGGCGTCGGCGATACGAATCTCCTGGTCTTCCACGTTCACCCGCGCCCGCACTTCGGCCTGGCGCGTGCTGATATCGCCGATGGGGATCTGCACCTGCACCCCGGCGTAGCTGTCCCAGGTACGCTGATTGGTATTGCCGTTGTCGTTACTATTGTAGGCGTCGCGTATCTGGTTGGCCCCGGCGACCAGGTCGACCTGCCAGCGCCCGGAGTCCTTGGCGATGACCAGGTTCAAGTCCGCCTGCTGGCTGCCCAGCAACGCGGCGAGGTATTCCGGTTGCTGGGTTTGCGCCAGGTTGAATGCCTGGCGCCGGTCGATGCTCATCGGTTTGGCTTCCAGGGCTTCACTGGCACGGATCGGTGTGGACAGGTCCAGAGCCAGTAGGCGCAGCAAGGCGAGGCGGCTGGTGTCCAGCTGGTTTTGCGCCTCTTCCACGCCCAGTTGTTGGGTGGCGATATCGGCTTCGGTCTGCACGATTTCGAATTCGGCCATGCGCCCGGCGCTGATCAACGCCTTGTTCACCTCCAGCAGCGTGCCGGAACGCTTGAGCGCGTCTTGCACGATGCTCAATTGCTCTTGGGCGCGCAGCAGGTCGCGGTAAGTGGCGATGATCTGGCTGATGGTCTGCGCCACGGTGGCCTTGAGGTTCAGGCGGTTGGCCTGTTCCGCCAGGCGCGACAGGCGCAACGGCGCGGTGGTGGCGTCCCAGCCGGCGCCGCGCATCAGCGGCTGGATGATCGACAGGTCCAGGCCGTCACGGCGGTAGCGGCCGGCGCGATCGGCGTTGTTCAGTTGTTGGGTCCAGTTCATGCTCAACCGGGTGCCGTACTCGCCGAGCAAGGTCGCATTGGGGGCCAGGTTGGCGTTGCGTGCGTTGTCCGCCGAACCTCGGGTGGCGCGGTAATAGCTGTTGAGCGTGAGCTTGGGGTTGAAGGTGTCTTCGGCCACGCGCAAGTCGAACTTCTGCGCCACCCGTTGCAGGTAGGCGCTGCGGATCGCCGGGTTATTGCGCAGGCCCAGGTACACGGCGTCGCCCAGGGTGATGTCGGTGACCTGGGCCTTGAGTGACACACCGCGATCATAACCGCTGCGGGTGGTGCTGGGCGCCGAGGGGTTGATCACCACGTCGGCGGCCATGATCGGCAGGCTCACCAGTGCCAGTAGCCATAGCCATTTACTCATCGCGCAAGGCCTCCACTGGCTGCAGCCGCGAGGCCGACACCGCCGGGTAGATGCCAAAGAACAACCCCACCAGCAAGGTGCTGCCGACCCCCAGGGGCAGGGCGGCGACCGCCAGGGAAAATGCCCAGCCCGACAGCCAGGCGTAGAGCCAGGCGGCAGTCATGCCCAGCACCGCACCGCAGAGTGCGCCGACGGCCGTCAAGGTCACGGCTTCCAGCAGGAACAGGTTGCGGATATCCCGCTGCCGTGCGCCCAAGGCCATGCGGATGCCGATCTCGCGGCGGCGCTCCGACACATTCATCAGCATCACGTTCATCACGCCCACGCCGCCGCCGACCAGGGAGATAGCCCCCAACGCCAGCAACAGATAAGCAAAGGTGCGGCTTTGCCGGGTCATGCCATCGATCATTTGCTGGGGCACCTGGATGTCGACGTCGTGGTCGACCAGTTGGCGTTGCAAGGCGGTGGCGGCGTCGTGCGCAATGCGTTCCATATCCTGGCCGGTGGCGGCGCGGATGATCACGCTGCCGATCTGCGGGGTGGCATAGATGCGGCGCATGCCTTCGGCGGGGATGAACAGCGATTCATTGGCCTGAACCGGGATCAGCATGGCGCGAGGCTGGCTGTGCAAAATGCCGACGATCAGGAACAGGTAGTCGTTTATGCGTACGCGATCGCCCAGTTTCAACGGGCTGCCGGGTTGGCTGAGGGCCTGGGCCAACGAGTCGCCGATCACGGCGTAGGTTTCATTGGTGTCGAAACTCGACAGGAAGCGCCCGTCGCGCACGGCCAGGCGCATGGCGTCCTGGATGTCCGGGGTAATGCCGACGAAGTTGGCGTTCACCGCATGCCCCTGGAACACAAGCAGCCCGCTGAACAAGGTGAGCGCGCCGATATGGGCAATGCCTGGCACTGCCTGGCGCACGGCCTCAAGGTCGAGGCTGGCGCGCATGGCTGCATTGCTGTTGCCTTTGGGCGGGAACTGGGCGACCAGGGTGTCGGTGCCCATGTCCTTGAAGATCATCGCCGCGTCGGTGGCGGCGTTATGGCCGATGTTGATCAGCGCCACCACCGACGAGCTACCGATAACGATGCCCAGCAAGGCCAGGATCGAGCGTTTGCCCAAGGTGCGCAGGCTGACGAAGGCTTCATGCAGCAGTTGGCTCACGCTCTGTTCGACCCGCAGGCTCATAGGCGCCCGGCCTCATGCACCGTACCGTTGCGCACCAGGATCTTGCGCTCCAGGCGTTCGGCGATGTGGGCGTCGTGGGTGACGATGATCAGCGTCACCTGTTGTTGGCGGTTGAGCGCCAGGAGCAGGTCCATGATCTCCTGGGCCGTGGTGCTGTCGAGGTTGCCGGTGGGTTCGTCCGCAAGAATCACTGAGGGTTTGCCGACCAGCGCCCGCGCAATCGCCACCCGTTGGCGCTGGCCGCCGGAGAGGTCGGCGGGGCGATGGTGAGCGCGTTCGGCCAGGCCGACTTGTTCGAGCATGTGCAGGGCGCGTTCCAGCGACTCATGACGTGATATGCCACGGTAGCTCAGGGGCAGCGCGACGTTGTCGACGGCGCTGAGGCGTGGCAGCAGGTTGAAGCTCTGGAACACGAAACCGATTTGCTGGTTGCGCAGGGCGGCCAGCTCATCGGGCGTGGCGCTGAAAATATCGTGGCCGGCAAAGTGGTATTGGCCGCCGTTGGGCAAGTCGAGCAGGCCCAGGATATTGAGCAGGGTACTTTTGCCGGAGCCGGACGCACCGAGGATGCCGCAGCTGTCACCGCTGGCGATGGACAGGCACACATCATTGAGAATGGACAGTTCCTGCCCGGCGAGCTGATAGCGTTTGCCGATGCCTTGCAGGGAAATCAAGCCTGGGTGCGCGGGGGTCTGTGTCATCATGACTACGCCTGCAGTCTCGACGGTGCCGCCATGCGCCCGTAAATCTTTGTAACAAGTTCGGGAGCTGTCTGGTACGCGTCACGGACTGGTTTTATTTCTTGTTTTTAAAATATTGTTTGAATAGTAACCGCCTTCCAGCGGCTCCGCCAGCCATGGATGTAGAGCGGTTTAACGCTTTGAAATGACTTGTTGGTGGGCTGGTCCAGCCTTTTGAAAATACCTTGGACTCGCCCCGATAGCCCCATTTATACAGGCTTTTGATAGCATTACGCAGTGTCGCTGCTTGCATTCGATTGGCCGCCCCGGTATAAAAAATCAAATTATTTTTTAAAACAATATTTCCCCCGTGGAACTCTTATGGTCGCGAAGAAACTCAGCGCTCCAAACGTTACCAAGACTCGACTGCTGGATGCGACAGAGGCTCTCTTCATCAAATACGGTTATGACGCGGTCTTGTTGCGGCAGATTACCGAGCGCGCCCAGGTCAACCTGGCTGCCGTGAACTACCACTTCGGGGACAAGGATTCCCTGATGCAGACCCTGCTCAAGCAACGCCTGGAGCCGCTCAACGAGCAGCGCCTGGAATTGCTGGCGCGCTGTGAGGCTGAAGCCGACGGGCCGCTGGATTGCGACACCTTGCTTGGTGTGCTATTCGCGCCGGCCATGGGCCTGGAGCGCAGCGATCCGGCCAGCGGGGAAGGGCGCTCGTTCATTCGTTTCCTGGGCCGGGTCTACAGCGATACCTCGCCGTTTATCCAGGAATACCTCAAGGTACATTACCAGCCAGTGTTCCAGCGCTTCTTCGAAGCCTTCGCCCTGGCCTTGCCGGACCTGCCGCGCAACGAACTGGGGGTGCGCCTGCAATTTGCGCTCAAGGCGATTTCCGGGGTGATGGCCGGCACTGAACTGCGCCTGCTGATGAACTCCATGAGCCTGGGTCGCCCGGCCACGGATGCGGAAGTGATGGCTAAGTTGATCACGCTGGTGTCGGCGGCGATTCGGGTGCCGCAGCAGAGCCCGGAAGCGGAAACCGCGCTGGCCAAGGTGCTGGATACCCAGCGGGCCATCCGCGAACAAGCGGCAACCCCCGCCGCCAAGGCATCGGGCTAGGTCAAATCCAAGGCAAAAAAAGCCCGCTGGGGCGGCGGGCTTGATGTGCAACGTTTGTAACGGATGAGGCTTCACACTACGGCCGCAGATGTGAATAAAGCGTGAAAAATATGTAAGAAAAAGTGTGAAGTTTGTGCGTGACTTACGACCACTTGTCGGGACTGTCATTTCTCACAGGTTACCGAGGGTCGTCCCAAGGTGTTTGATTTCTCCTGGCGATTCCCTGCCCAGGAGACTGACGATGGCGACCAAACCCACCCGCGTTAAAAAAACCGTTGTAACACAATCAACGGAAGAACCAGCCGGCACTGATACCATCAAGAAAGCGGCGGAAAAACCGCTCGCCTCGGCAAGAAAAAAGCGCGTCCCACGTACTCCGCCGAATCCACCCAGGGTCGTTGAGGACTTGGAATCTCCCTACACGATCCCTATGTCGGTCATCCCTGTGGTGGGAGTGGCTTACGGTATTGGCCGTCGCCATATCACGCGTGGCTTGACTTACGCGTTCGAGCGCTGGACTCAATGCCGTGCGGGTGACGAATTTATAATTTGGATGAACGGCATTCTGATGGCCAGTGACAAAGTCACCCTGGCCAATCAAAGCGACCCACGATTCTTTCTGGTCATTCCCAGGTCGAGCTTGTTACTGCATTTTGTCGACGACGTCTATGGAGAGGTGCGGCGGGTCGGCGCCGGTACGGTCAGTACATCAGAGCGCCAACGAATCCTGATACTGGATACCCTGCCAGGTGGGGAAGGGAATTGTGATGGCACTTATCACACGGGCCTCACCTTTACGCTTTCCCACACGATTATTGACAGCGTCGTTGCCTCACGGGGTGTGGATGTCACTATTCGTGCGTGGGCCAATATGCGTGTCAATGATCTGGTGATGTTTTACTGGGGCAACCACCGTTTTGAACTCCCACCCATCCTGCCAGGCGAAGTCGGGCGTGACCTGAGCTTTCTCATCACCCCCGATTTTCTGAGCGCCGTCGGGGACGGCCATTTTGTCGTGCAATTCTACTTGTATGACGAAGTGCTCGATGAATCCGGACCATGCCATCGCTGGAGCAAGCCAGTCCCGGTCGAGGTCGTCCTTAGTACTACCTTTCTGGAGGAGCCGGAGATTATCGAGGCGGACCCTGATTTACTGATTGTGGACGCCGACTCATTGCATGGGGCGCCGGCTAACGGGTCTGTATTCATTCGCAGAAATCATCCGGCCTTCGGCGCGGGGGATCACCTTATCTGGACGGTGATGGGCAACACGCCAGAGGGGGAAGAGGTTCGCTACAGTTTTCGCCTGCCCGTGATGCTGGCCAGTTACAACGATATCTCAATTCCCAATGCAATTGTCCGGTCATTGATCCAGAGTACGCTGAGAATTTCCTACGTCAGGGAAAGAGAAATGTTGCCTTCACGGCCAACTGTCTATGCGGTCGCGGGCGTTCGCCACACGTTGCCCGAGCCTGACGTGCTTCAACGACATGGGCCATTTGTCGAACCGGATTTGCGTCTTATCACCGTAGCAATGCCTGACTATGCACCAGGCAATTCGGGCGACGATCTGCAAGTCAATATTCTGGGTGAACACCTGGATGGTAGCGTGGAGCGTGTGTTCAGTCACCGGGCGGCGGGTGTCCATCCCCGCTTCCGCGATTTTTTAAACGCGCAATATGCGCGATTTGAAGGCCTGCTCCGTACTCGCGTCTATTACCTGGTTACTGGCCCGGTCACTGTACGTGAATCCGAACGTCGATATATCCAGATCGGGCGGCCGGCGCGTACGCTGGTTGCGCCGAGTATCCAAGAGGCGGATGTCACGAACAATATTGATCCCGCCACAGTGGGCAGTGTCGCCACCTTTGAGGCTCGCGCGGAATTCAGGGCGGGAGATGAAGTCATCATCAAGTATGTGGGCTCGGTGACGGGAAGCACCACGATTGAGTATGTGCTGGCGGTTGGTTCCAACCCTTTCCTGGCGGATGTCCCCAAAAAGCTGATTGACGACAACCTGGATGGCACACTCCGTGTCAGCTATGTGCGCCGGCGATTTGGTGTTGATGAGTTGTCCGAAGAAAAGGCCTACACCATAGGCCGGGCGTTGGGCGAGTTGTTTCCACCTGAAGTGGTGGAGGCTACAACAGGGCCGGATGAACTCGACCCCCGTTTGGTTGCGATTTCGGGGGCTACCGTCCGGTGTCGCTACGAGCACCCCAAGGACGGCGATCAGGTCGAGGTCTGCTGGCGTGGTCTGTCGGGTGCCGGGACGCACTTTGAAAGCAAGGACGCCAACCGGGGGGACACGTTTGTCGAGGTCATCGTTCCGCCCTCTGCAATTGGTTTCAATATCCACCCCCAGGGACGAGATATTGACGTGTCTTTCAAAGTTATCCGCAATGGCGTTCCCACCGATTCGCCGGTACTTACGTTGAACCTGCTCACGCTGAGTCATTTGCCTGGAGCGACAATCGACAGCATCGGTGAAAGTGCGATTCTCGAGATACCGAAGTTGGATGACCTTGACCAGACCCGAGTTGCTCCCTGGCCATATATTGAGATTAATCAGCGTATGTGGTTGCGTAATGAAGGCACCCTGGATACCGACGCTGCCTATTTGGAAGAAACTTATGTCGGCCGCGAGGTCTCGGTAGCGGATGTCAACAATGGGCCTGCTCCGTTTACACCCGTAAGCCGGCTGCGCCGTTTGAAAGAGTGGACGCCATTCACCATTGACTTCGGGGTAACCTTCAATCACACCAACAACCCTGCCGATATCGTGTGGTTTGAAACCCGCCACCATATGGTCCAGACGCAGCCTAACGTATTCCCCCATCCGGAAATCAAGTATTCGACGCCGCCCAGTGGGCCGGAAGTCGTTATCAGCCCGATCACCGTCGAGAACAAATGCCAGGTGCTGGTGACCTACCCCAATATGAACCAGGGTGGGACCGACATGATTACGCTGTACTGGATCGGTGCTGATGGTGTTCCGGTTGAAGTTGGCACGCAGACAGGCCTGGACGGTGGCACGGTGACGTTCAACGTCAGTAATGAGTTGGTCGGCGTGAGTATCCACACCACGATCCAGTTGCAGTATGAAGTGATATTGGGTCGAGGCGGGGAAGGTTCGTCGGAAGTGCAGATGGTGCATGTTCAGGCAATTCCACAGGCCAGTTTGCCTAGGGCTTTGATCAACAATGTGGCGAATGGGGGATCCATAAACCCGGCCAGTTTAACGGGCGATGCGATGCTGAGGATGATCAAGTGGCCTTACAGCGCCAAAGATCAAGTTGCCTGGCTGACCCTGGCGGCGCCAGGCGCGGTGACGCAGAATCTACTGGTGGAGCATCGGGTTTCCGAGAATGAAGCCATCAACGGTTTTGCCAATATCACGGTGCTGCGCAGTTGGCTGATGACTGTGCCGAACAATGGCACGGTGACGATCAACCCCCTCGTTAACTTTAATCGGCAGAATGATAAGGGAATGGCGGTCGTCTTCCCGCCGACTCAGTACAGGATTGCTCACACCACGGCCCTGGTCTTTGATTCCTCGGCTGTTTACTTCAATAGGAAGACCTACTTTTTGGACGGTTACCCTAACGTCTTGCCCATTTTCGGCCCCGGGAATTCGATTCAGCGCGTGGCAAGCGGGGGGACGAGGCCATATTTGTACTCAACCTCCAATGCTGGCGTCGTGCACGTTGACGCCAATACGGGCTATGCCACCATGCGCGGCAACGGCAGTGCGGTAATCAGTGTGCGTGACTCGTCGGTGCCTGCACAAGTCCGTAGTTACACCGTGTATGCAAGCAATGCAGTACGTTGTGTCGGCTTGGGTCGCAGTACGCTTGGCAACATCCGATCCTCCGCGAATAACGCCGGGGCACGGTTGCCGAGCCTTGATGAAGCCCGTGAGTTGCATCAGGTCTTCGGCTATTTGTGGCCGATGGGCAATGCGCTCTATTGGACATCGACCTTCTCCCACAGTTTTTTCTTTACCAACTACTACTACGGCTTGAACATCAATACGGGAGAAATATTGGCAGGCAAGGACCATGTCATTGGAGACCACTTCAATGGTGTCGGGCTCAGGTAGCGGGATAGGGCGTTAAGGCACAGAGGAGAGAGGTTCACGACAAGTCGGGAACCTCTCTTTTTTGCTTGGAGATGCGCAAAGTTGTCAGATTTTCCAGCGCTTTGCGCACTGCCCTAAACGTAAACGCATCGTGTCTACATTCGCTGCCAACTGCATCGTCAACAACCGATACCCATCCAACTCAGTGTAAATCGGTGTACCCAGAGTAGGCTCCGCGACCGCGCTATTCCCCTCCCGCTCCAACCGCTCCGTCACCCCGGATTTCAATGCTCGCGCCATCCCCACCAGTTGCACGCGGATCTGCCGGTGTTCGGCCTTCAACATCATTTGCATCCGCGCCATCGCCTGTTCATCCCGTGGGTCCGGCCGCGTATTGCCCAAGATTTCCAACGTGCTGATACACATACGCAGATGCCGCTGGATCGCGTCCAGCTCGGTCATGGAAATCCGCACTTCCTTGGACACCGACGGCATCAGCGAGCGCAGTTGCACCATCGCGGCGTTCAAGCGATTGAGCAGTTTGAGGTGTTCATCATCGGTGACCGACTGGCCATTGATGATCCGGCTGTAAATAGCCGCGCAGTCGCGCAACGCACTGGCCAGGTTGTAGCGCCAGGAGTACACGGCATACAGCGGCAGGGCGAAGGAGAACGCCAGCGCCAGTACGATGCCGATCAGGATATCCACGGTGCGCCACAAACCATCGGAGATCGGGTTATCGCCGTGGCCGGCGACGATGAACACCGTGATCGCCGACAGCAGCGCGATATAACCGCCCTTGCCGATGGCGTGATAGGAAAAGAACCCGCACACCACCGACATCAGCAGGTAGGTCAGCAGCGGCTGGCCCAGCCAAGCCTGTTGCACCACCAAGGCCAGGCCGACACTCGCGCCGATCAAGGTGCCATAGGCCCGCTCCACGGCTTTTTTGCCGATATTGCCGTGGTGCTGCAACCCGCCGATCACGATCAGCATGGTCACCGACGCCCACTCACCGTGGGGCAGGTTGATGCCCGTGGTGAGGAGGATGGTCGCCAGCAAGCCGATGGACACGCGCACGGCGTGGATCAGCTTGGCATGGCGATAGCGCCGATACGGGTCGAGCAACGGGCGCAGCAGGCGCCGGGCGAACAGGGGCAGGTTCATCGGTACTAAAGTGGCCTCAAAAGTCAGGGCGTACGCGGTTCAATTGTGGGAGGGGGCTTGCCCCCGATAGCAGTCTCTCAGTAACAGATAGGCTGACTGACCCACCGCTATCGGGAGCAAGCCCCCTCCCACATTTAAATCAGCATGCTTCTTAGAAGATGTAGTCGGTTGTCAGGAAGCTTGAGTCACGATTACGCAAGATGTCACTGACCAGCGCCTTGTTGCTTTCCTGGAACTTGGTCGCCACCAGGGTACGGATCGAGAACACGCGCAACGCGTCATGCACCGACAGCGTGCCCTCGGCCGAGTTCTTGCGCCCGTTGAACGGGAAGGTGTCCGGCCCACGCTGGCATTGGGCATTGATGTTGATGCGTCCAACCTGGTTGGCGAAGGTGTCCACCAGCGTGCCGACGGCCTCGGGGTTGGTGCCGAAGAGGCTCAGTTGCTGGCCGAAATCCGAATCCAGCACATAGTCGATCACGGTTTCCAGGTCACGGTAAGGCACGATCGGCACCACGGGGCCGAACTGTTCCTCGTGGTACACGCGCATCTGCGGGTTCACCGGGTAGAGCACTGCGGGGTAGAAGAACGAGCCGCGACTGACACCGCCGTTGGGGTTCACCACGTGGGCGCCGTGCGCTGCGGCATCGGCCACCAGGCCGTTGAGGTAATCCACCTTGCCCACTTCGGGCAAGGGTGTCAGCGCAACCCCGTCTTCCCAGGGCATGCCGGGCTTGAGGGTGGCGAGTTTCTGGTTGAATTTCTCGATAAAGCGCTCGACCACATCCTCATGCACAAACAGGATTTTCAGTGCGGTGCAGCGCTGGCCGTTGAACGACAGCGAACCGGTGACGGCTTCGCTCACCGCATTGTCCAGGTCGACCTCGGGCAACACGATACCGGGGTTTTTCGCATCCAGGCCCAGCGCTGCGCGCAGACGGTGGGGCTTGGGGTGCAGCTTTTTCAGGTCACTGGCGGCCTTGTTGGTGCCGATAAATGCAAAGATATCGATCTTGCCGCTGGCCATCAGCGCGCTGACGGTTTCGCGGCCACTGCCGTAGATCACGTTGATCACCCCGGCCGGGAAGCTGTCGCGGAAGGCTTCCAGCAATGGGCGGATCAACAGCACGCCGAGCTTGGCCGGCTTGAACACCACGGTGTTGCCCATGATCAACGCCGGGATCAGCGTGGTGAAGGTTTCGTTCAGCGGGTAGTTATACGGCCCCATGCACAGCGCTACGCCCAGCGGTACGCGGCGGATCTGGCCGAGGGTGTCCTGCTCCAGTTCGAAGCGGCTGGAGCGGCGGTCGAGTTCCTTGAGCGCATTGATGGTGTCGGTGATGTAGTCGCAGGTGCGGTCGAACTCTTTCTGTGAGTCCTTGAGGTTCTTGCCGATCTCCCACATCAGCAGCTTGACCACCGCGTCGCGCTGTTCGCGCATACGGCGTAAAAAGGCTTCGACGTGCCTGATGCGATCAACCACGCGCATCGTCGGCCATTCGCCCTGGCCACGGTCGTAGGCGCGCACGGCGGCGTCGAGGGCGGTGAGGGCGGTGTCGGCGTCGAGCAGCGGGGTGCTGCCGATATGCACGCGTTCTTCGCCGAACTGCACCGGGCTCTGCACCTTGGCGAGCGGGCCGTTCCACACGTGCAACTGGCCGTCTACCAGGTAGTCACGCTGTTCAATGGGCGCGCCCAGGCGGAAGGCTTCGGGAATCTCGGTGGCGGAGGCGGGAAACAGCTCGGCGAGCAGGTTGCTGGTGGTCATATCGCTACCCCTGGAAAAGTTACAAAACATGACTGGGACATGACTAGAGAGTCACCCAACACAGGGCTCTATGGCAAGGCTTGCGCGCTTTCTTGTACGCATGGCAGTGCGCGGCGGTTAAACTGCGCGACTTTCTGGAAGGAGTTCACATGAGTCAGTACCAGCCGGGCATTCTTGCCGCACCGGTGCCATTGCAGGCACGCCATCTGTTTTTTGCCGTGGACTCCTTGGGCGGCGTACCGGCCGCGCTGGACGCACTGGTGCAATTGGCCGATTCGGCGGCGGTGGTCGGCTTGGGTGAACCGCTGGTCGCAGCATTGGGCGCGCATATCGACGGGCTGCGTGCATTCCCCGCCGTCAGCGGCCCGGGCGCGCACAACCCCTCGACTCAACAGGCGCTGTGGGTATGGTTGCATGGCGTGGATCGGGGGGAGTTGCTGTTACGCAGCCGCGCCTTCGAAAAAGCCCTGGCCCCGGCCTTTCGCCTGGTGCAGATGACCGAAGGGTTCCGCTACAAGACCGGCTTCGATCTCACCGATTATGAAGACGGCACCGAAAACCCCCACGATGATGCTGCGGTCGAAGCCGCACTGACCGACAGCGGCGCCAGCTTCGCCGCCCTCCAGCAATGGCAACATGACCTCGACGGCTTCGCCGCCTTGCCGGCCCTGGAGCGCGACCACATCATCGGTCGCCGGCATGGCGACAACGAAGAGCTGGACGATGCCCCCGCGTCCGCCCACACCAAGCGCACCGCGCAGGAAAGCTTCACCCCGGAAGCCTTCGTGGTACGCCGCTCGATGCCCTGGGCCGAGAACGGCCAGGCCGGGTTGATGTTCCTCGCGTTTGGCCACTCCTTCGACGCGTTCGAGGCGCAACTGCGGCGCATGAGCGGCCTGGAAGATGGAATTGTCGATGGGCTGTACCGCATCAGCACGCCGTTGACCGGCGGTTACTACTGGTGCCCGCCGATCCAGGAGGGGCGTCTGGACCTGAGCGCGCTGGCACGCTGATCGACTGCGCCAACTGCTAACTGAAAAGCGCCCTGACCCGAACGGTCAGGGCGCTTTTTTTTGTGGCTGTGTATCACGCTGTATCTGAGCACCCTCCTGATACACCGGCATGACGTTCTATCGCGTTCGCGACACAGAGCGGATACACGCCTGGCTTTAACTCTGTTCACCAGCTGGCGCAGGCGGTCATCGACCCCAAGGCGCCCTGGCCACACTCAGTCAAGCCAGGAGACTCACCCCATGAAGCGTTCTTACGCAGCCCTTGCGGCAACCCTCGCCCTGTCCCTCAGTGCCTTCGCGGCCGTGGCCCATGCCGATGAGCCCAAGCCCCAGGAGAAATGCTTCGGCGTGGCCCTCGCGGGTGCCAACGATTGCGCCGCAGGCAAAGGCACCTCATGTGCCGGCACCGCCACCACCGACTACCAGGGCAACGCCTGGGTGCTGGTGGACAAAGGTACCTGCACCCAGATCAAGACCCCCAAAGGCTACGGCAGCCTCACGGAGCAACCATGAGCCGAGCGGCCCCGGCGGTGGTGATCCAGCGCCTACTGCCCCAGGCCATGCTGTTGCTGGTGGCCCGTGTGGGCATCGCGGCGGTGTTCTTCCTGTCGGGGCGTACCAAGGTCACCGGTGTGCTTGAACTCAAGCCGTCGACCTACACGCTGTTTCGCTCGGAATACGCCTTGCCGCTGATCCCGCCGGACTGGGCCGCGCACCTGGCGACCTACGCCGAACACCTGTTCCCGCTGTTGTTGGTGCTGGGCCTGCTGACCCGTCCGGCTGCTGCCGCACTGTTGGGCATGACCCTGGTGATCGAGGTGTTTGTGTACCCCGATGCCTGGCCGGTGCACCTGACCTGGGCGGGCCTGTTGCTGCCGCTGCTGGCGTATGGCGGTGGAGCCTGGTCGCTGGACCGCCTGCTGGCGGCTAGACGTGGCTGACTTTCTACAACCTGAATGGAGCTTTCCCATGCGTATGCTTTCTTCTCTGGCCATTGCCATGGCCTTGACCGTTCCCATGCTGGCCCAGGCGGCGCAGGCCCCACAGCCTCCACAGCCCGGCACCGGTAAGAACGTGGTGATCGTGCCCGGATCGTTCGTCGACGGTTCCGGTTGGCGGGTGGTGCACGACATCTTGATTCACAAGGGCTACAAGGTCACGGTGGTGCATCAGGGCCACGAAAACCTCGCGGCCGATGTGGCCGAAGCCCGCGAAGTGCTGGAGCAACAGGTCGGCCCGGTGGTGCTGGTGGGCCACAGTTCCGCGGGTGGGGTGATCTCGATTGCCGGTGACCGCGACAAGGTCAAGGCACTGGTCTACGTCTCGGCATTGCAGCCGGAGGTGGGCGAGAACATGGCCCAGTTGATCGGCTCCATGCCGGCGCCCAGCGATGACATCCAACAGAAGCGCGACGGTCATCTGTTCTTTGACCGCGCCAAGTTCAACGCGGACTTTGCCGCCGACCTGAGCACCAACCGCACTGACTTCATGGCCGCCTCCCAAGTGCCGGCCACCACCGCACTGTTTGGCGGCACCGTATGGGCCGCGGCTTGGCACAAGAAGCCGACCTACGCGGTGGTGTCCACCGAAGACCGCGCCCTGAGCCCCGACCTGCAGCGTTGGATGTACCAGCGCGCCGGTTCCAAGGTCACCGAAATCAAAGCCAGCCACGCGGTGTACATCTCCCAGCCCGAGGCTGTGGCGAAGGTCATCGAAGACGCTGCATCCGTTATCCAATAACCCACGACACCCTGGAGAAACACCCATGAACACTGCACTCAAATCCCGCTTGAGCCTGGCTGCCGCCGCCGCATTGATCGCCATGGCCTCGGCTTCATTCGCCACTGCCGCCAGCGCCGCCGACGCGCAGGAAAAGCCCGGCCGCTGCTACGGCGTCAACACCTGCAAGGGCACCAGCCTGTGCGCAACCGCCAAGAACGACTGCAAAGGCCTCAACAGCTGCAAAGGCGAAGGCGTGATCGTCAAGACGCCGTCTGAATGCCTCAAGGCCGGCGGCACCTTGACTGAACCGAAGTAATCCACTCGGCGAGCCCTGCGCGGGCTCGCCACTTTTTTTTGCGGGGATCCGCCATGCCGACACCTAATCCTCACTTTTCCGGCTACGGCCTGGGGCTGCGCAAGGAGCATTACAGCGACTTTCTGGAAACTTCGGTGCCCGTGGACTTTGTCGAAGTGATCTCCGAAAACTTCATGGTCGCGGGCGGCCAGCCCCGGCATATTTTGCGCCAGGTCCGCGAGCGGCACCCGGTGGCGCTGCATGGGGTGTCGATGTCGATCGGCACCGCCGAAGGGCTCGACGCCCACTACCTGCGGCGCCTCAGGTCGCTGGTCGATGAGATCGAGCCGCTGTTTGTCTCCGACCATCTGAGCTGGTCACGCAGCGGTCACTTCAATGCCCACGATTTATTGCCGGTGCCCTACACCGAAGAGGCGCTGGACCGGGTGTGCGCCAATATCGATCAGGCCCAGGAGGCGTTGGGCCGTACGCTGCTGTTCGAAAACCCGTCGAGTTACCTGGCCTTTGATGGCGCCGTCATGAGCGAGTGGGCATTTATCGACGCCATGACCAGGCGCACGGGCTGTGAGTTGCTGTTGGACATCAACAATGTGTTTGTCAGCGCCAGCAACCACGGCTTCGATGCCGACGCGTTCCTCGGCGGCATCCCCGCCGAACGGGTACGCCAGGTGCACTTGGCCGGGCATAGCCAGGGCCGCGAATTGTTGATCGACAGCCATGACAGCCCGGTGTGTGACGGGGTGTGGGCGCTGTATGCCAAGGCCATGGCCAAACTGGGCCCGGTGGCGACCATGATCGAACGTGACGATGAGATTCCGCCATTGGCCGAGTTACTGCGGGAATTGTCGATGGCCCGCACGCTGGGAGCGCAGCCATGAACCTGGCCGAGTGGCAGCAAACCTTTCGGACCTGGCTGGTGAGCGCGTCGGATGAGTCCGCTCAACGGCTGGGCAATCACCACGCCGGGCTTGCGGTGTACCAGAACAACTACCGTGCCCAGTTGGTGGGGTGCCTGGAGCAGGCGTTTCCCAACCTGCGCCGTTGGCTCGGTGAGACGGCATTCCTGGCGGCCAGCATGACTTACATCGACCAGCGGCCACCCCACGCCTGGACCCTGGATGCCTACCCCGAAGGCTTCTATCACAGCTTGAAAAGCACGTTTGCACACAATCCCGATGTGCACGAACTGGCCTGGATCGAGTCGGCCCTGAGCGAAGCCTTTGTGGCTGCCGATGCTCAACCCGTGCCGTTGGAGGCGCTGGCCGGGGTGGACTGGGACACGGCCCACCTGCGGTTGACGCCGTCGCTGCGTTGCCATGCCTTGACCACCAATGCCGAGGCGATCTGGTCAGCCTTGTGGCAAGAGGCCGCGGCCCCCGAAGCGGTCATGCTTGATGTCCCGGGTGGTGTGCTGGTGTGGCGGCGGCAGTTCACCTCGCGCCTGCGCCAGGTGGATGCGCTGGAACTGCACGCATTGTTGCAGGTGCAGGGCGACGGCAGTTTTGCCGGGTTATGTGAGTGCCTGGTCGAGCGCCTGGGGGAAGAGGCCGGTGTGATGCAGGCCGGTGAGTACCTGGCCGGGTGGCTGGGCAGTGAGTTGATTGTGGAGGTGGGCCATGTTTGATCGTCGTGATTTTCTGCTGCTGGCGGCAGTCACCTTGTCCGCGCCGGCGTTTGCCGTGCAACAGGTAAGCACCGATGAGCAGGACATTCGCTATGAACAGGCCGGGCCGGAGGAGGGCCGTGCGATCATCCTGCTGGCAGCCGATGCCAATGCCTTTGCCGCAGTGATACCCGCTCTGGCCGCCCAAGGGTTTCGGGTGATTGTGCCGTACTTGCGCGATGCGCACGACGCAGCGCTTGGCCAGGATGTGCTGGAACTGATGAATGTACTGCATATCCCCGAGGCGGTACTGGCGGGTGTGGAATTGGGCGCGCGGGTGGCTTCGCATGCTGCGCTATTGAAGCCGAGTCGCTGCGTCGGGCTGGTCACCTCGAACACCGCGCCCCAGCTCGGTTTTGCCGAGGCGGTGGGGCTGATGGCGAAGACCGGACACTGGCGAACATGAAAATATTGACAGCCAGGCGATCGGCCACTGAAAAAAATCCCCGCTGCCCGTAACCTAGAGGCCTTTGTCACCTGCGGGGAGTGTTCATGTCTTCTGTTGCCGATGGGTTGCCCTCCCATAAACGCTGGCCGGCGGTGATTGCCCTGTCTCTGGGGATCGGCATGGCAACCCTCGACACGGCCATCGTCAACACCGCGTTGCCGACGCTGGCCGAGGGTATCGGCACCGATTCGGCCTCGGTGATCTGGGTGGTCAACGCTTACCAGTTGGCGATCATCGCCACGGTGCTGCCCTTTGCATCATTGAGCGATGTGCTCGGGCACCGGCGGGTTTATCTGGGCGGCTTGTTGCTGTTCATTGTCTCGTCGCTGTTGTGTGGGCTGGCCGGTTCGCTATTGACCCTGACCGCCGCACGCGTGGCGCAAGGGCTCGGCGCGGCGGCACTGATGAGCGTGAATACCGCGTTGCTGCGGCATATCTACCCGTCAAAAATGCTTGGGCGCGGGCTGGGCTACAACTCGCTGGTGGTGGGGCTGGCGTTTACCCTTGGGCCGACCGCTGCGTCGGCGATTCTGTCGGTGGCGACCTGGCATTGGCTGTACCTGATCAACGTACCCTTGGGGCTGTTGGCACTGGGCCTGGGGTTGCGCGCGCTGCCGGTACTGCCGTTGACCGGGCATGCCTTCGACCGTCTTGCCGCGCTGTTGTGTGCCGGTCTGTTCGCCTTGCTGGTGTTGGGGCTGGGCACCGCCGTACACGGCGCCCAGGGCGCATTGACCCTGGGCCTGTTGGCCTTGGCGCTGGGTTGCGGTGCCTGGCTGCTGCGCCGCGAGGTCGGTCACCCGGCTCCGATGCTGGCGGTGGACCTGTTCAAGCGCCCGGTGTTTGCCCTGTCGTCCCTCACGGCCATCTGTGCGTTCAGTGCCCAGGGGCTGGCCTTTGTGTCGCTGCCGTTCCTGTTGCAGGCGGTGCTGGGGCATAGCCAGGTGGAAACCGGGTTTTTGATGACGCCGTGGCCGGCGGTCGTCGCGGTGATGGCGCTGGTGGCGGGGCGCCTCGCGGATCGAGTGTCGCTGGCGGTGTTGTGCGGCATCGGGCTGTTGATGCTCAGTGTGGGCATGGCGACGTTGGCCACGCTGGGCAGCGGCGCATCGGCCTTTGAGATTGGCTGGCGCATGGCCTTGTGTGGTGCCGGGTTCGGCTTTTTCCAGTCGCCCAACCTCAAGGCAATCATGACCAGTGCCCCCTTGGCCCGCAGCGGCGGCGCCAGCGGCATCGTGGCGATCTCGCGCTTATTGGGGCAGACGCTGGGGGCGTCGCTGGTGGCGTTCTGTTTCCATCTGTCTGTGGGCAGTGGTCCTGAGTACGCGCTATGGCTGGGTTGCGCGTTTGCCTTGGTCGGCGCCGTGGCCAGTGGCTTGCGTCTGTTGCCCTATGACAAAAAGGTCGGATAAATCGTTGTAAAACGCTGGTCGGGAAGGCTACCGTGGCGGCCTGAATATTTCGGAATGTTTCAGTATTATGTCGGTCCAGGCTCAACGCACTGCTGATGTGTCTTCCCGCCGCGCCGCGCTGACCCTCGCGTTATGCCTGCCCAGCGATGTGTTGCTCTACCTGCTGCTGCCCATGGAGTCCCAGGCCTTTGGCATCACCCTGGCCCAGGCCGGCGTGCTGCTGGCGGCTAACCGGCTGGTGCGGATTTTCGGCTATCGCCATGTGCTGAATTTCTACGCACGCCATGGTGACCGGTTGACCTGCATGATCGCGGCGGGGGCGGCGACCGTCTGCGCCGTGGGCAACTCGATGCTCTCGGGTTTCGCTGCGTTGCTGGGGTTGCGGCTGATCTGGGGCCTGTGTTTTGCCGCGTTGAACCTCTCCACCCAGGTGCTGGCGACTTCGGAGCCTGCCGGCGCGGCACGCCGGGCCGGGCGCTCACGGGCGATGATTGCGCTCGGGCCAATGCTGGCCTTGCCCCTGGGCGGCTGGCTGACCTTATGGGCCGGGCCACGGCCGATCTTTCTGATTCTGGCCGGCAGCTGCTTGTTGGGGGTGTGGGCGGCGCACGGCCTGCCCAGGGTCGGCCATGACTTGCACAGTGCGGGGCGCCGTTTCAAATGGCCCGACAGCGTGGCGACCTGGTCGTTTATCGAAGGCGTGGCGCTGGACGGACTCTTTATCTTTGGCCTGTCGATCCAGGCGCAGAAGCTGCTGGGGGGCGATGCAGTACTGATCGCCGGTGGCCTGATGGCCCTGCGGTATGCTTCGGAGATGCTCCTCAGCCCGCTCGGTGGTCGTGCGGCGCAACGCTTCGGGGCCACTTCGATGCTGCTGCTGTTTTCGTTCCTGAGCGCCTTGGCCCTGGCGGCGTTCGGCAGTTACTGGGTGGTCATCGGCGCGGCGGCGGTGCTGGTGCTGCGCGCACTGCAACTGCCATTGGTGACCACCCTGGTCGCGGAGCGCAACCCGGGCTCGATGCGCGTGTCGGCACTGGCCTCCAACGCGGTGTGGCGGGATATCGGCGCGGGCCTGGGGCCGTTGCTGGCGGGCCTGTTGCTGCCGGTGGCTGCGGCGCCCTGGGTGTTCGGCCTGGCCGGCGCGGCGATTGCGCTGAGCGCGGTGTTCTGCTGGCGGGCAAAAAGTTGAACGATGGCGCACGGCGGTTTCTCTAACCCTGTGTAGACCCTTTGAGGTGAACCATCATGTCCGAATACAAACAGCCACCGCCCGGCACCCCGAACCCTGACCGCACACCCGGTGAAGAGGAGCGCGACAACGATGCGTTGCGTCCCAACGACCCGGCGGAGCGTCAGGACAACGATGTGGAACGGGTCGAGCACGACCTTGACAACCTCCACGACAAAGCCCGCCCGCTCTGAGCAAGGAGGTTGCCGTGAATGACACGCCCAAAGGCCCGCGTTCGAGCGAGCACGCCAGCGGCCAGGATGAGTTGGGGTTTGACCCGGATTCGCCGGACGTGGCGGACCCGCAGGTGGACCCTGTCGGTCCGGCTATCGCCCCGTTGGATAAGGACAAGCAAGACCAGGATGAAAACAAGCCGCCCTATGACCCGTTGGGCGACCTGAAGCCTTGAACAGGAAGTTGAGCGCGGTTCTCACAGCGAGGCGTTAAGTTCATCGATCAGTGTCTCGCGGTACTTCAACGCCGAGATCGACCGATCGCCGAGCTTGCTTGCCACCGCGCTCAACAAGCCTTGGGCGAGCAACATGAAGGCGCACATGCTGTTACTGAAAAACAGGCTGTGATTGGGCACATAGAAGCTGTGCAGCGCCACTTTGGCCAGTGGCGAGCTGGAGGAGTCGGTCAGCGCAATGACTTTGATCCCATGGCGCGCTGCAATCTCGGCGGTGGCCAGCACACTGGGGGTGTAGGGGAAGCAGCTGGCGACCACCAACACGTCCCCCATGTCCAGTTGTGCCAGGGCATCCGCCACGCCTTGGCGGCTGGAGTCGAGGGCCGACACATCCGGGCGCAGCATGCCCAGGCCATACGACATGAACAGCGCCAGTGAATTGAACTGCCGCATGCCATGAATCCGCACTCGGCGCGCCTCGGCCAGCAGTTCTACGGTCTGTACGAACACCTCGGGATCGACCTGTTCGATCATGCTGGCGATGTTGGCGCTTTCCTGGCGGCCCAGGCGGGTCAGTTGGTTGAGGATGTCCTTGTCTTCATGATTGACCACCAGCCGTGAGGCCTGGTCGCTGTAGAAGTGCTTGCCCTCGGTAATTTCCCGCCGAAACACATCCTGCAACTTGCTGAAGCCACCGTAGCCCAGGCGTTGCGCCAGCCTCGAGAGTGTCGAGGCATTGACGTCCAGTTGCTCCGCCAGCTCACTGATCGAGGACACCGCCGTGCGTTGCGGGGACTCGATCAGCGCCATCAACACTCGCCTGGAACTGCTGCCCAGCGCGATATCGACGTCGCGCCGTTCGATAGCCGCGAGCAATTGCTTGAGGCCGTCCAGCGTGTCGGGAAGGGCTGTCAGGGCTTTATTCATCACAGGGTCCATGTCAATGAGTGGCTACGCACCCAGGTGAACCACGCCTTCGGCAGCGGCTTGGTCGGTGTCAGGCTGCGTATAAATGCGCCACTCTACAGTGTTGGCGCTGATCCGAAAAACGCCGGTTGCCAAGGTGTTCTCATCGTCCGGATCATCCGCCGCACTGCGGTACACCGGCAGATGCCCACCGGAGGTGTCACGCAGCAGCGTCAGCGCAACCTCCGCGTGCAATGCGCCAGGCCATTGCAGCAGCTGCATATTGATACAGCGTTGCCTGGCGCCGGAGCTGTCGGTGATGCGCTGTGCCACCTGGCTCAATGCTGGCGCAACCAGATGGTTGGAATGCCCGACCGGCGCCTGGATTTCACGCACGTGGCTCGCGCCGGCGCACGCTTCCACGCTGACCACCCGTAGGCTCCCCGCCTGGCCGAACGTGTGGTGAAACGCGCCGGCGCGGTCGGTGCGTGTCACGATCGAGATCGCCTCATCAAGGGTGCTCGCGTCCAGCGTCGCGCGCCCCAGGATCTGGCGTGGGATGCCGGAGGGGATATGCAAGGGCCGGATATTGTTGACGGTCGCCACCAGCCCGCGCTCATTCACCGCCAGTGTGTGCCCGGGCAGTGAGCCGGGGTAAACAAAGCTGGTGAACGCCAGGCCGGCATCCGGCGTGGCATGCAGCAGTGCGCAATGGCCTCTGAGTTGCGGGAAGCCGTCTTCGTTATGGGCGATCAGCGTACCGCCTTGGGTGGGGCCGAATACGGTCGTGCAGCCATCCACGCTGTGGGGGTGCACGTAGTCGCCTCGGCAATTCCACATGAACACCTCATCCACCGGCAACTGCAAGCCGTCGGCCAGCCCTTCGAGTTCCTGCCAGTAACGCGGGAACTCGTCTTGCACCCGCTGGCGCATCTGCCAGGCCGCCGGGGTGTGTGCCTGCGCCGCCAGGTATTGCCAGAGGGCAAGGGGACGCAAGTGCGTAGCCACCGCAGCGCGGCCGAAAACTCCCAGCCCGCGGCCGATCGAATAGGCACTTCCATCAAGATGAATAGAGGGCAGTGTCATTGCATCTCCTCACGATACATGTTGCAGAAACTCGCGCAGGCGCGGGCTTGGCGGGTTGGCGATGAGTTCGGCGGGCGGGCCGTCCTCTGCGATGCGGCCCTTGTCGATGAAGATCAGGCGCGTGGCAACCTTGCGTGCGAAATCCACTTCGTGGGTGACGATCACCATGGTCATGCCTTCATCGGCCAGCGATTTCATCACGGTCAGCACTTCGTGGCGCAATTCCGGATCCAGCGCGGATGTCGGTTCGTCAAACAGCATGAGCTTGGGCTTGACCGCCAATGCCCGTGCGATGGCGACGCGTTGCTGCTGGCCGCCGGACAGCTCGGAGGGGAAGTGATTGGCACGTTCGGCCAAACCGACTTTTGCCAGCAGCTCGGCGGCCAGTTGCTCGGCCTCAGTACGGCTGGCGCCGCGTACCCGTACCGGGCCGAAGGCGACGTTCTGCAGCGCCGTCATCTGAGGGAACAGGTGAAACTGCTGGAACACCATGCCCGCTTCCTGGCGGATCAGACGCTCATCGACCTTGGGGTCGTTGACCTCCAGGCCATCGACGATCAGTTGGCCGTCGGTGATCTCTTCGAGTTTGTTGATGCAGCGCAGCAGGGTGGATTTACCCGAGCCCGACGGGCCGATGATGACGACCACTTCACCGCTGGCGATCTTGAGGTTGATGTCGTGCAGCACCTGAGTGCTGCCGAAGTGCTTGGACACACCTTTGAACTCGATCATAGGATTTTCAGCCTCGATTCCATACGTCGCAGTACATAGCTCAGCACCAACGTAATGATCAGATAGATAACGGCGACCGCAGACCAGATTTCCATCGCGCGGAAATTGCCGGCGATCACTTCCTGGCCCTGGCGGGTCAATTCGGCGACACCGATCACGATGAACAGCGACGTATCCTTGATGCTGACGATCCATTGGTTGCCCAGCGCCGGGATCATCCGGCGGAACGCCAGCGGGGCGATCACATAGCGCAGCGTATCGCGCCTGGACAGGCCCAGCGCCAACCCGGCTTCGCGGAAACCTCGATTGATCGACAACACCGCGCCGCGGGTGATCTCGGCGATGTAGGCGCCGGAGTTGAACATGATGGTCACGACGGCAGCCGAGAATGGATCGATGCGCACCGGAATCATCATCGGTAGCGCAAAGTAGATGAACATGACCTGCACCATGATCGGTGTGCCACGGATCAGTTCGATGAAAACAAGCGCAACACGGCTGCTGATAAAACCACCGTAGGCACGGGCAAAACCCGCACCTACGCCGATGACGGCACCACCGATCAGACCCAGGATCGAAATCCACAAGGTCAGCTTGGCGCCGTCGAGCAGGACCGGCAGCGCATCCCAAATGGCGCTCCATTGGAAATGCATGCTGAATTCTCTATTGAGGAAGGACGGGGGTTATTGCGGATCGGTGCCGAACCACTTGCGATAGATCTGCGCGTAGGTGCCGTTCTCGCGAATCTTCTTCAGTGCCGCGTTGACCGGCTCGCGCAATTCGCTGCCTTTGGGGAAACCGATGCCGTACTGCTGCGCGAGCATCTGTTGGCCGACGGCCTTCACCTGGCCTTCGCCTGCCGTCTTGATGTAGTACAGGACGTTAGGCGTGTCGTGCATGGCGGCATCGACACGGCCGGTGCGCAGCTCCAGGTAGGCGTTATCGATATTGGGGAACTGGCGCAGTTCGCTGGCTTTCAGGTTGGCCTTGGCGTAGTCCGCTGCCGAGGTGCCGCTTTTTACCGCCAGGGTCTTGCCGGCGATATCCGCTTCACCTTTGATGGTGTTGTTGTCGCTTTTGACCATCAACAGGAAACCGCTGTTGTAGTAACCATCGGAGAAGTCGATGGCTTGCTTGCGCTCTTCCTTGATCGTGATCCCGGCGAGCGCTACGTCGACATTATGGGTTTGCAGGGCAGGGATGATGCCGTTGAAGTCCATGGGCTTGAGCTGGTAGCTGACGCCCATTTCTTTGGCAATGGCGGCCCACAGGTCGATGTCGAAGCCCACGTATTCGTTGCCTTGCTTGAACTCGAACGGTACGAACGCGGTGTCGGTCGCGACCAGCAGTTCCTTGCTCGCAGCGAAGCTGCTTGAGGTGGTGACCAGTGCCAGTGCCGCCAGTGAGACCTTCAGAAAGTGCTTCATGGGTATTTTCTCTTCAGGGGGAAACAAGCCCGAGGCTAGCCTGGGGCGATGGGGATAGCGGCAGTCAATTTTTTGAGTGATCCACAGGAATTCACTCCACTTTTTTGTTATAGGCCCGGCTAGCCACCCGAAAGAGGAGGCGCACGACACATTTGCTTTTTAGCAAAATATACATGCATTTATTTTGCGTGCAACTATATTTTGCATGGCTGGCGCGCCACGAAAAAAGGTTTTAAGCCATAAAAGTCTGGGTTTTACGGGTTTATTTGAGCGGTGAGGCACTGAATGGTTATGCAAAAAATAATTGCATTTAAAAAATCTGCATCTATTATTTGCAAAAAACCGGAGCGGCATCCATGAGCCACGTCTTTCATCGCAGCCTTACACAAAGCTACCCCATTGCAGTCAAGGGCGAAGGGCCTTACCTGATCGACGCCAATCAACGTCGTTACCTGGATGCCAGTGGTGGCGCTGCGGTGTCGTGCCTGGGCCACAGCGACCCGGACGTGATCGAGGCGGTGCGTCGGCAGGTGGGGCAGTTGGCTTATGCCCACACCTCCTTCTTTACCACGCAGGTGATGGAGGAACTGGCTGATTTCCTGGTGGCACGAGCCCCGGCGGGCATCGATTCGGTGTATTTCGTTTCAGGCGGTTCGGAGGCGATAGAAGCGGCGCTGAAACTCGCTCGCCAATACTTCATCGAGATCGGCCAGCCCCAGCGCAAGCACCTGATCGCACGGCGCCAGAGCTATCACGGCAATACCCTGGGTGCGCTGGCGACCGGTGGTAATGAATGGCGGCGCAGGCAGTTTGAACCGCTGCTGATTGACGTCAGTCATGTCAGCCCATGCTATGCCTATCGCCAGCAACAGGACGGTGAATCCGCCGAAGCGCTGGGCGTGCGCCTGGCTGGCGAACTGGAAGCGGAAATCCTGCGTCTGGGGGCTGAAAACGTCATGGCGTTTGTCGCCGAGCCTGTGGTCGGCGCGACGCTGGGCGCGGTGACTGCGGTGCCGGGCTATTTCAAACGTATCCGAGACGTGTGCGACCGCCATGGCGTCTTGTTGATTCTGGATGAAGTCATGTGCGGCATGGGCCGTACCGGCAGTTTGTTTGCTGCAGAGCAGGAAGGCATCACGGCGGATCTGATCACCATCGCCAAAGGGCTGGGCGCCGGTTACCAGCCCATCGGCGCAACGCTGGTGAGCCGGAAAATCCGTGATGCGATCGCCTCGGGCTCTGGGTTCTTTCAGCACGGCCATACCTATATCGGCCACGCCACCGCCTGCGCCGCCGCGCTGGCGGTACAGAAAGCCATCGAGTCGCGTGGGTTGCTCGCCCAAGTCAACCGCTTGGGGGAGGGCCTGCGTGAGCGTTTGCTGGATCGTTTCGCCGAGCATCCGCACATTGGTGATATCCGCGGCCGTGGGCTGTTCCAGGGCATCGAACTGGTCGCCGACCGCAACAGCAAGGCGCCTTTCGACCCGGCTCTCAAGCTGCACGCCAAACTCAAGCAGGCGGCCATGGCTGAAGGCTTGATGTGCTACCCCATGGGCGGAACCATCGACGGGCAGCGGGGCGATCATATCCTTCTGGCACCGCCGTTCATTCTTGAGGATCATCACCTTGATGAGATCGCCGACAAACTGCTGGTTGCGGTGACGACCACGTTGAAGAACCGCTGAGGGGAGCGCGCAATGGCTATTCAATCGCGTCTAAGCGAGTTGACCGAAGCGTCGATGAGCGATGCCCAGCGCGCTGTGCTCAAGGAGATCCTGGCAGGGCCGCGTGGAAATCTGGATGGGCCTTTCCTGGCCTGGATCCACAGCCCGCAACTGGCGAACCATGCACAGCGGCTGGGGGCCTTTTGTCGTTATGGCACGCAACTGGAACTGCGCCTTACCGAGTTGGCGATCCTGTTTACGGCAGCCTGGTGGCAGTCCCAGGCCGAGTGGCAGATTCATGAGCCCATTGCGCGCTCAGCCGGTGTCAGTGATGCGGTCATCGAAGCGTTGCAGCAGCAGGCAGCGCCGCCCTTTACCCGTGAGGACGAGGCGTTGGTCTATCGCCTCGGCAAGATGCTTTATGAAACCCGGCGTATCGATGACGCGCTCTATGCACAGGCGATAGCGGCTTTCGGAGAGCCGGCCGTGGTCGAGCTTGTCGGTGTTTTTGGCTACTACGCGCTGGTGGCGATGACGCTGAATGTGTTCGCGGTGCGCCGTGATACGGATGCACCACTGCCATTTGTCGAGCGCTGAACAGTCTGTCCTGTGTCTGATCTATAAAAAAGCCCCACCTTTATGGTGGGGCTTGTTCTTTCACTTGGGGGCTGTCCACGTTACCTCGGTAATCCCGAATTTTTCCGCCTTGGGCCGGGTGGTTTTCTTCACCTGTTCATGCCCCACGCGCCCCACGCGACTGACGTGCGCAACGTCGGCATCAACCGCTGCCCAGTGCCATGCCTCAGCGTTGTTCATCACTTCGGCACGCACTACAAACGACTTCGGTTGACCGTGCAGTTGATAGTGAATGGTGTAAATCTTCGCGGTACTCATGTTGCCTCCCTGTCTTGTTATAGATGGATAGGTTGGCGCCGAGAAAGGTTCATTCAAAATGACAAGCCGTTGGCTGGCGCGGCATAGTGACGCCTTCGCCACGCGCTCAAGGATCGCGCCATGTCCCACCCCACTGACAGCCGCCTGACTCACAGCCAGCTTTATCTGCAACGCCTGGGCTACGCTTCGCCCCCACCGCCGACCCTTGAAACCCTGCAAGCGCTGCAATTGCGCCACGTGTGCACCTTTGCCTTCGAGAGCTTGTCGACCTTGTTGCACAGGCCGGTACCCATCGACTTGCCCAGTGTCGAGCAAAAAATCCTGTTGGATGGGCGCGGCGGGTATTGCTATGAGCTGAACCAGATGTTCCTGGCGCTGTTGCAGGAGCTCGGCTTCGACGCACGGGGCATCACCGGCCGCGTGGTGCTGGGTGGTCCGGCGGATGCGCACACGGCGCGCACCCACCGCTTGAGCCTGGTGACCCTGGAGGGCGCGCGCTATATCACGGATGTCGGCTTTGGCGGCATGGTGCCCAGCAGCCCGTTGCAACTGGACACCCAAGCGCAGCAGGCCACGGCCCATGAACCTTATCGGCTGACCTTCGACGGGCAGGGCAGTTACACCCTGTGGGTGCTGGTCGCCGGGGAGTGGCGCGGTTTGTATGTGTTCGACCTGCAAGTGCAGGCCGCCATCGACTACGAAATCGGCAACTGGTACGTCTCTACACGCCCTGACTCGGTGTTCCTCGGCCAGTTGAAAGCGGCACGGTTGGCGCCGGGTAAGCGTTATACCCTGGCCAATGCCCACTATGCGGTGCATAGCCTGGACGGGCCCAGCGAAAAGCGCGTGATCGACAGTGCGGATGAACTGCTGGCACTGCTGCAAGAGACCTTTGGTATTCACCTGCCAACCGATCCCAAGCTTCGCGAAGCGCTTAGTGGCTAACACTGCAGAGCATTGAGTTAGAGCCATCGCTGAACCGTTTTACCTCCAAAACGATGCAAATTAATTCGAACCTTTGCCAACGGCTGAGGTTCGAAGCGGTTCCTGAATAATTTGCTCACTCACAAGGAGATGTAAAACGATGTCCAAGCTATTCGGAAAAATCTTCAAGGGTTCCTCCCTGTTGGCGCTGGTCGCTGCACCTGCCGTGGTGTTCGCGGCACCGCCTACCGGCCCTATTTCCACCTTCGGTATCCTGGGTAGCTATAACGATTTCAAATTCGAAGGCGGCAGCGCAAGCGACAAGAGCCACATGCCTGAAGCCGGGCTGTTCTACAACTTCGGCAACAAGCTGACTGCCGAATCCGGTTTCATCTATCAAGCCGGTATCGAAGCCAAGTACGGCGAAAAAAGCGACGACAAGCTCAAGGAAGGTCAGGCTGACCTGGACCTCGGCTGGCGCGCCGCGCTGGATGCGCGCAACTTCGTCGACGTGATTGTGGGCGGTGGCTACACCTGGACCCGCTATGAGCCCGACACCAACGGCTATGACGTCAAGCTCACCAATAAATCGCCATTCGCCAAGCTGGCACTGGGCTACAACCACCAGTTCGATGACATGACCCTGCGCGTTGAAGCCGGTGCCCGTCAGACCATCGACGGCCGCGCCAAACTCAAAGTGGATGGCGTGGGCAGTGACACTGTGGACCTCAAGGATCGCACCAACCCCTACGCCGAAGTCAGCCTGCTGATGAACCAAAATGGCAATCTGCCGGTGATGGCGGGCTTGTACTACACCCGCACCGAATACAAGCTCGACGAAGACTCCTTTACCGCCGACAACACCAAGCTCAAGCGTGATGAGTACGGTTTCAAGGTGGGTATCGCGTTTTAAGGCTGCGATTGAGCCAGACACGTCGACTTGAATGAAAAACGCCCCGAAGTGATTCGGGGCGTTTTTTTTGCGCCGTTTATCTGTGTGGAGCGTTTTGTGGTGATGGGGGAGTGTGGAGACGTTAAAGGTATGGGTTCAACCCAGTGCAGCGAGTTTGCATTTCTGGCGAGCGCGTTTGTCGTGGCGAGGGCGCTTGCTCCCGTTGGGCTGCGTAGCGGCCCTGAAACCTGACGCTGAGATTTCTCTGGGGTAACGCGGTGTCTGTGCTGGGGTCGCTTCGCGCCCCAACGGGAGCAAGCTCCCTCGCCAAAGGAAATGTAATCAATGGCAAGAATGCAAAACGGCGCCCGAAGGCGCCGTTCTGTTGACTGCATGTGCCTAAGCGATCAAACGCCCAACACCGCGTGCTGCACCAGGGTGAGCAACGGTTGTGGGTACACGCCCAGGAAGAACGCGAGCAGGGCGATGGCCAGCAGCATTACGCCACCGGCTTTCTGTTCCCAGTGCAGCTCGGCATCCACACGACGCAGGTTTGGCTCGATCAGGTACAGGGTGACCATCACGCGCAGGTAGTAGAACACGCCAATGGCGCTACCCAGCACCAGGGATGCCACCAGCCACCATTCGTGCGCCTCGACACCGGTCGCCACGATGTAGAACTTGCCGATGAAGCCGGCCGTCAGCGGGATACCCGCCAGGGACAGCATCATCACGGTCAGTACGGCGGTCAGGTACGGACGGCGCCAGAACAGGCCGCGGTATTCGTACAGGGCATCAGCGTCACGGCCTTTGAACGGCGAGGACATCAGGGTGATCACGCCGAACGCGCCGAGGCTGGTGATCACGTAGGTGACCAGATACACACCCATGGCTTCCACGGCCAGGCCTTTGCTCGCCACCAGGGCGATCAGCAGGTAGCCGAAGTGCGCGATGGACGAGTAACCCAGCAGACGCTTGAGGTTGTTCTGGGTCAGGGCCAGCAGGTTACCGAACAGGATCGACGCGATGGCGATCACGGTCAGCACGGTGCTCAGCACGCCGGTGTTGGCGGCAGGCGAGATCTGGAACAGACGCACCATCACCGCGAACACGGCCACCTTCGACGCCGTGGCCAGGAACGCAGCCACCGGCGCCGGGGCGCCTTCGTACACGTCCGGGGTCCACAGGTGGAAGGGTACCAGCGACAGCTTGAACGCCAGGCCGATCAGCATCATCGCCAGGCCCAGTTGGGCAATCGGCGCAGGCATGCTGGTGGTGGCCAGGGCGTGACCGATGCCGGTGAAGCTCAGGTTGCCGGCTTCGGCGTAGAGCAGGGCCATACCGAACAACAGGAACGCGGAACCGGCGGCCGACAGCACCATGTACTTGATGCCGGCTTCCAGGGAGCGCTTGTTGAAGAAGGCGTAGGCCACCAGGCCGTAGGTCGGGATCGACAGCAGTTCCAGGCCGATGAACAAGCCGGCCAGGTGCTGTGCGCTGACCAACACGATGCCACCGGCCGCAGCCAGCAGGATCAGCAGGTACAGCTCTTCCTTGTTGCCCGGGTAGCCGGTGCCGCCTTCGCCCATGTAGGCGTGGGCGAGGGTGACGCACGCCAGGGTGGCTACGAGGATCAACGCGATGTACAGCAGCGCGAAGTCATCGACCATCATCAGCGGGGTCACCGCCAGTGGCGCGACCTTGAGGGCCGGAATGATCGACAGCAAGGCCAGGTTCAGGCCGGCACAGGACAGCAGGAACGTTTGCGAGTGATTGCGGCGCCAGGCGATCGCCAGCATCACCACCACGATGGTGAGGCTGGTGATCAGCAGCGGCGCAAGCGCGATAAAGTGTTGGATCGTGAATTCCATAGCGCTCTTACCGGGCCGAAGCGAGTTGAGAGAAGGCGGTGCCGAACCACTGCTGCACGCCATGCATCGTTGCGGCAGAAGTGTCCAGGAACGGTTGCGGGTAAACGCCGATGTAGATCAGCAGTACCGCAAGGCCGAGCACCATGATCAGTTCGCGAGCATCCATCCCTTGCAGGACGGTGTCGGACTTGGCCGGGCCGAAGTAGGCGCGGTGGATCATGATCAGCGAGTAGACCGAGCCGAATACCAGGCCGGATGTAGCGATGGCGCTGATCCACGGTGTCTGTACGAACGAGCCCATCAGGATCAGGAATTCGCCGATGAAGTTACCGGTGCCCGGCAGGCCCAGGGACGCCGCGGCAAAGAACAGGCTGATCGCCGGCAGGTAGGCGATGCGCGACCACACGCCACCCATCTCACGCATGTCACGGGTGTGCAGGCGTTCGTACAACTGGCCACTCAGGATAAAGAGGGCAGCGGCCGAGACACCGTGGGCCAGCATCTGGATCACTGCGCCTTGCAACGCCAGCTGGCTGCCGGAGTAGATGCCGATCAGTACGAAACCCATGTGCGAAACGGACGAGAACGCGATCAGACGCTTGATGTCGGTTTGCGCGAAGGCCAGGAACGCGCCGTAGAAGATCCCGATCAGACCCAGGGTCATGGCGATCGGCGCGAACTCGGCCGAGGCATTCGGGAACAGCGGCAGGGCGAAACGCAGCAGACCATACGCCGCGGTCTTCAACAGGATACCGGCCAGGTCGACCGAACCTGCTGTTGGCGCCTGGGCGTGAGCGTCAGGCAGCCAGGAGTGGAACGGCACCACCGGCAGCTTCACCGCGAATGCGATGAAGAAGCCCAGCATCAGGATGTACTCGGTGGTCAGGGACATCTTGGTTTTCAACAGGTCGGCGTAGTTGAAGGTAATCACGCCGGTGTTGTTGAAGTTGACCAGTACCAGGCCCAGGATCGCCACCAACATGATCAGGCCGGAAGCCTGGGTGAAGATGAAGAACTTGGTCGCCGCGTAGATCCGGGTTTTCTTGCCGTCCGAAGAACTGTGACCCCAGAGCGCGATGAGGAAGTACATCGGCACCAGCATCATTTCCCAGAAGAAGAAGAACATGAACAGGTCGAGGGCGAGGAACACGCCGACGACGCCGCCCAGGATCCACATCAGGTTCAGGTGGAAGAAGCCCACGTGACGCTGGATTTCTTTCCAGGAGCAGAGTACCGAGAGGATACCCAGCAGGCCGGTCAGCAGGATCATCAACAGCGACAGGCCGTCGAGGGCCAGGTGCACGTTGATGCCGAAGCGCTGGATCCACACGTGCTTGAATTCAAGCGCGAAGGTTGGATCGACACCCGGTGCCGGAGCGAATGAATAGTCACCATGGGCCCACAGCCAGAGGCCGAGTGCGAGTTCCAGGGACATGGTCAGCAACGCAATCCAGCGGGGGAGGGTGGCGCCGAAGCGTTCACCCATCCAGCAGAGCAGGCCGCCGATAAAGGGGATCAGGATTAGCCAGGGCAGAATCATGACGGGCTCGTTTCCTTTCGCAAGTTCGCAAAGTTCATATCAGACCGCTACCACTACGATGGCGCCGATCACTAGCACGGCACCGGCCGCCATGGAAGCTGCATACCAGCGCAGTTGGCCAGTCTCGCTGCGGCTCAGGGCGGTGTGACCGGCCTTGGCGGCACGCGGGATCAAACCGATGGTCTGGTCGAGCGGGTCTTTACGCAGTACATGGCTGATGGCCAGGTATGGCTTGACGAACAGTTTGTCGTAGATCCAGTCGAAGCCCCAGGCAGCGAACCACCAGGCCGAAAGGAAGCGGCCAATGCCACTGTTGGCAACGGCGGTCACGAAGCGACGCTTGCCGAGGAACAGCAGGGCCGCCAGCAGGATACCGGCAATGGCGATGGCGCCCGAGACGATTTCCAGGCTGTGCTGGGCTTCGCCGCCGGCATGGCCGACGCTTTGTGGCAATACGCCGTGCAGTGGCGGTGTGATCATTGCACCGACGAAAGTCGACAGCACGATCAGTACCGACAATGGCAGCCAGTGCGAGATGCCGTGGCCTGCGTGTGCTTCGGTCTTGGCTTCACCGTGGAAGGTGATGAAGATCAGGCGGAAGGTGTACAGCGAGGTCATGAACGCACCCACCAGGCCTGCGTACAGCAGGTTCTGGTTACCGCTGGCAAAGGCTTCCCAGAGGATCTCGTCCTTGGAGTAGAAACCGGCGGTTACCAACGGCAGGGCAGCCAGGGCGGCACCACCGACGATGAAGCTGGCGTAGGCCAACGGCAGTTTTTTCCACAGGCCACCCATCTTGAAGATGTTCTGCTCGTGGTGGCAGGCAACGATTACCGCACCGGAAGCGAGGAACAGCAGGGCCTTGAAGAAGGCGTGGGTCATCAGGTGGAAGATCGCCGCGTCCCAGGCACCGACGCCCAGGGCCAGGAACATGTAGCCGATCTGGCTCATGGTCGAGTAGGCGAGGATGCGCTTGATGTCGGTCTGTACCAGCGCGGCGAAGCCGGCCAGTACCAGGGTCACGCCGCCGACCAGGCCGACCAGGTGCAGGATTTCCGGCGCCAGGGTGAACAGGCCATGGGTACGCGCAATCAGGTAGACACCAGCGGTTACCATGGTTGCGGCGTGGATCAGTGCCGAAACCGGGGTAGGACCGGCCATCGCATCCGCCAGCCA
Source organism: Pseudomonas sp. R11F (assembly GCF_050312575.1). Taxonomy (NCBI): domain Bacteria; kingdom Pseudomonadati; phylum Pseudomonadota; class Gammaproteobacteria; order Pseudomonadales; family Pseudomonadaceae; genus Pseudomonas; species Pseudomonas sp. R11F. Next base: position 34,132 of record NZ_JBNPJU010000065.1, read on the forward strand.
GGTTTGCAGCGGCAGTTGCGCGGATTTACCCACGGCACCGCCCAGCAGCATCAGGGTCGCCAGGGTGATCCAGAAGTCGCCGACCTGGAATTTCTGCGGTGCCAGTACCAGCAGTTCCTGGATGTTCAGCGTGCCCACCTGTTGGAACAGGATGAACAGGCCGATTGCCATGAACACGTCGCCGATACGGGTGACGATAAAGGCCTTGAGTGCCGCGTTACCGTTGTTGCGGTTGCTGTAGTAGAAACCGATCAGCAGGTACGAGCACAGGCCCACGCCTTCCCAGCCGAAGTACAGGAACAACAGGTTATCGCCCAGTACCAGGAACAGCATGCTGGCGATAAACAGGTTGGTGTACGAGAAGAAGCGCGAGTAACCGGCTTCACCGCGCATGTACCAGGACGCGAACAGGTGGATCAGGAAACCCACGCCCACCACCACGCCGAGCATGGTGATCGACAGGCCGTCGATGTAGAGGGCGAAGTTGGGCTTGAAGCCCTCCACCGACATCCACTGCCACAGCACCAGGGTGTAGTGGCCGCCTTCCGGCGGGGCCACGTTGAATTGCCAGATGACGTAGGCGGCAACGATGGCCGACAGGCCAATCGAGCCCACGCCCACCAGGGCCGAGAGGTTTTCCGACCAGCGTCCACGGGAGAACGACAGCAGCAGGAAACCGATCAGGGGAAATACGAAAGTCAGAAAGATCATGTTCATCCGCGCATCTCACTGGCAGCGTCGATATCAAGCGTGTGGAAGCGACGATACAGTTGCAGCAGGATCGCCAGGCCGATACTGGCCTCGGCGGCTGCCAGGCTGATCACCAGGATGAACATGACTTGTCCATCCGGCTGGCCCCAACGTGCACCCGCGACGATGAAGGCCAGTGCTGCGGCGTTCATCATGATTTCCAGGCTCATCAACACGAACAGAATGTTACGGCGGACCATCAGGCCGACCAGGCCAAGGCAGAACAGGATGCCGGCAACCGCCAGACCATGCTCCAAAGGGATAGCAGGCATCGTCATTGCTCCTTGGCTTCGTTGCGGCCCAAGTGGAAGGCGGTGACGGCTGCGGCGAGCAGCAGCATCGACGCCAGTTCGACCACCAGCAGGTACGGGCCGAACAGGCTGACGCCCACGGCTTTCGCATCCACGGTGGTGTGGCCGATGGCCTGGCCGCTCTGGTGAGCGAACAGCACATACAGCAGTTCACCCAGCAGCAGGGCGGCGAGGACAACCGGGCCGAGCCAGATGCCGGGTTTGAGCCAGACGCGCTCCTGGGCGACCGAGGCCGGCCCCAGGTTGAGCATCATCACCACAAACACGAACAGCACCATGATGGCGCCAGCGTAGGCGATCACTTCCAGGACACCGGCGAACGGTGCGCCGAGGCTGAAGAAGGTCATGGCCACGGCGATCAGCGAAATGATCAGGTAGAGCAGGGCGTGCACGGGGTTGGTGTTGGTGATCACGCGAAGCGTGGACACAACCGCGATACCCGATGCGAAATAGAAAGCGAATTCCATCTTTCTTCCTTAAGGCAGCAAGCTCTTCACGTTGATCGGCTCGGCTTCGTTTTGTGCGGCGCCTTTTGGCTTACCGGCAACGGCCATACCTGCAACACGATAGAAGTTGTAATCAGGGTTTTTACCGGGACCAGAGATCAAAAGATCTTCTTTCTCGTACACCAGGTCCTGACGTTTGAACTCGGCCATCTCGAAATCCGGTGTCAGCTGGATCGCGGTGGTCGGGCAAGCTTCCTCGCAGAGGCCGCAGAAAATGCAGCGCGAGAAGTTGATGCGGAAGAAGTCCGGGTACCAGCGACCGTCTTCGGTTTCAGCTTTCTGCAGGGAGATGCAACCCACCGGGCACGCCACGGCGCACAGGTTGCAGGCTACGCAACGCTCTTCGCCATCGGGGTCGCGGGTCAGCACGATGCGGCCGCGATAGCGCGGCGGCAGGTACACCGCTTCTTCCGGGTATTGCAGGGTGTCGCGTTTGCGGAAGCCGTGACCGAACACCATCACCAGGCTTCGCAACTGGGTACCGGTACCCTTAACGATGTCGCCAATATATTTGAACATGGGTCAAATCCTCACTGAACCGCGCCGGCTGGCGTGTTCAACAACACAACGGCAGCCGTCACCAGCAAATTGATCAGGGTCAGCGGCAGGCAGAAGCGCCAGCTGAAATCCATCACCTGGTCATAGCGTGGGCGCGGAATGGAAGCGCGCAGCAGGATGAACAACATGATGAAGAACGCGGTCTTCAGGAAGAACCAGAAGAACGCCAACTGCGGCAGGATGCCGAACGGACCGTGCCAGCCGCCGAAGAACAGCGTGACCAGCAGGGCCGAGATCAAGATGATGCCGATGTACTCGCCAACGAAGAACATGCCCCATTTCATGCCGGCGTATTCAATGTGGTAACCGTCGGCCAGTTCCTGCTCCGCTTCAGGCTGGTCGAACGGGTGACGGTGAGTCACGGCGACGCCGGCGATGAAGAAGGTGCAGAAGCCAAAGAACTGCGAAATGATGAACCACAGGTTCTGTGCCTGGTACTCGACGATGTCGCGCATGTTGAACGAGCCGACCTGCACCACGATGCCCATCAGCGCCAGGCCCATGAACACTTCGTAGGACACGGTCTGGGCCGAAGCCCGCAAGCTGCCCAGCAGGGCGAACTTGTTGTTGCTCGACCAACCGGCGAACAGCACCGCATAGACCGACAGGCCGGCCATGGCGAAGAAGAACAGCAAGCCGATGTTCAGGTCCGCCACGCCCCAGGTCGGGGTGATCGGGATGATCGCGAAGGCGATCAGCAAGGCGCTCATGGCCACGACCGGTGCCAGGGTGAAGATCACCTTGTCGGCAAACGGTGGGGTCCAGTCTTCCTTGAAAAACATTTTCAGCATGTCGGCGGCGATCTGGAACATGCCGAACGGGCCAACGCGGTTCGGACCGTAACGGTCCTGCCACCAGCCCAGCAGGCGACGCTCGACGAAGCTGAGCAGGGCGCCCGCGACGACCACGGCCAACAGGATCACGACAGCCTTGAGGACCGCAATGATCACGTCGATCACTTCAGGGGTGAACCAGGTCATTGCGCTGCCTCCTGCAGACCGTCAACGGTTTTGCCAAAGATCGCCGGCGGAATACCGGCGAGGCCTTTAGGCAGTGCAACCAGGCCGGCACCCAACTCATCGTTGATGCGCAGCGGCAGACGCAGGGTCTGGCCGGCCACGTTCAGGCTGAGCAGGGCACCGTCGTTGACGCCCAGGCGATCGGCTTCGGACTTGGCGACCGACACGTAGGCGGCCGGGATACGTTCTTGAACCGGCGCGGCTTTTGAAGAGTTCTCTTCGCTGCCGAACAGGTGGAAGAACGGTACGACCTGCCAGGTGCCCTGGGCCGGGTTGAATGGACGCGGTACGGCAGCGAACCAGTTCAGCGAATCACCGGTGCTTTCGATCAGGCGGGTGCCCGGGTCGCCAGCGCGGATATGACCACCGACTTCATCCTGGAACTTGTTCCAGGCCTGCGGCGAGTTCCAGCCTGGAGACCAGGCAAACGGCACTTGCTGACGCGGCTCGGCCGAACCCGAGTAACCTTCCATGGAGAAGTTGAACGCGGTATCCGGGTCTTGCGGGGTACGCGGTTCGTGCACGCTGATGTTGGCGCGCATGGCGGTACGACCGGAGTAACGCAGCGGTTCGCGGGCCAGTTTCAAGCCTTTGATGCGGAACGCGGCGGATGGCGCGGCATCGACGATACGCGCCAGTTGCGGTGCGCTTGCGGCGGTAGCGGCGGTGACGTGGTCAAGCTGGGTCCAGTCGATCGGCTGGTTCAGCAGGGTCGCGCGCAGGGCATGCAGCCAGCGCCAGCCTTCGTGAACCAGGATGCTGGCGTCCATGTACTTCGGATCGAACACCTGGAAGAAGCGCTGGGCACGGCCTTCCTGGCTGACCAGAGTGCCGTCGCCTTCAGCGAAGGTGGCGGCAGGCAGTACCAGGTCGGCACGTTCGCTGGTAGCGGTCTTCTGGTGGTCGGCAACGATCAACACCTTGGCGGCGTTCAGCGCAGCGTCAACCTTGGCCGCATCGGTGCGGGTGTACAGGTCGTTCTCCAGCACCACGATGGCATCGGCGTTGCCGTCGATGACTGCCTGCAGGGCCGCGTCCACGGACTCGCCACCGAGCATGGCCAGGCCAAGGCTGTTGGCTTCCGGCACGACCAGGCTGATGGAACCGTTCTTGTCACGCAGCTTCAACGCCTTGGCGATGTTGGCCGCGGCTTCGATCAGCGCCTTGGAACCCAGCGAGGTGCCGGCAATGATCAGTGGGCGCTTGGCCGCCAGCAGGGCGTCGGCGATACGCTGGGCCAGTGCAGCGGCCTCAGTGTCCAGGCCTTCGACGGCAGGCGCGCTGGCGTCCAGGGCGTGGGCCACGGCGAAACCGAGGCGGGCCAGGTCGTCCGGTGCGGCATGGACGCATTCTTCGGCGATGTCGTCGAGTTTGGTTTCAGCCAGGCTTGCGATAAACAGCGGGTTCAGCGCGTGCTGGCCGATGTTCTTCACCGCGGCGTCGAGCCAAGGCTGCACGCGCATGGCGTCGGCCATGGCTTCGGCCTTGCCTTTGACCGACTGGCGCAGGGACAGGGCGATACGCGCAGCGGTCTGGGTCAGGTCTTCACCGAGCACGAAGATCGCGTCGTGGTCTTCGATGTCGCGCATGTTCGGTACCGGCAGCGGGCTGTCGTTCAGCACCTGCAGGACCAGGCGGATGCGCTCCAGCTCAGCGGCTTCGATACCGGAGTAGAAGTGCTCGGCGCCGACCAGTTCGCGCAACGCGAAGTTGCTCTCCAGGCTGGCGCGGGGCGAACCGATCCCGACGATGTTGCGACCGCGCAGCAGGTCGGCGGCTTTATCCAGCGCTTCGTCCAGGCTCAGCTTGGCGCCACCGGCCAACAGTGGCTGGCGCGGACGGTCTTCGCGGTTGACGTAGCCGTAGCCGAAACGGCCACGGTCGCACAGGAAGTACTGGTTGACCGAACCGTTGAAGCGGTTTTCGATACGACGCAGTTCACCGTAGCGCTCGCCCGGGGAGATGTTGCAACCGCTGGAGCAGCCATGGCAGATGCTCGGGGCGAACTGCATGTCCCACTTACGGTTGTAACGCTCGGAGTGGGTCTTGTCGGTGAACACACCGGTCGGGCAGACCTCGGTGAGGTTGCCGGAGAACTCGCTTTCGAGCACGCCGTCTTCAACGCGACCGAAGTACACGTTGTCGTGGGCGCCGAATACGCCCAGGTCGGTGCCGCCGGCGTAGTCCTTATAGAAGCGCACGCAACGGTAGCAGGCGATGCAGCGGTTCATTTCGTGGGAAATGAACGGGCCGAGGTCCTGGTTCTGGTGGGTACGCTTGGTGAAGCGATAACGGCGCTCGTTGTGGCCGGTCATCACCGTCATGTCTTGCAGGTGGCAGTGACCGCCTTCCTCACAGACCGGGCAGTCGTGGGGGTGGTTGGTCATCAGCCATTCGACGACGCTGGCGCGGAACGCCTTGGATTCTTCATCGTCGATGGAGATCCAGGTGTTGTCGGTGGCTGGGGTCATGCACGACATGACGATACGACCACGGGTGTCGTTCTCGTCGGTGTACTGCTTGACCGCACACTGGCGACAGGCACCGACGCTACCAAGTGCGGGGTGCCAGCAGAAATACGGAATATCGAGACCGAGTGACAGACAGGCCTGTAACAGGTTGTCCGCCCCATCGACTTCGAGCGCTTTGCCGTCTACGTGGATAGTGGCCATGGTTCAAAGTTCTTCGTTGGCCCGTTGTCAGCGGGCGTGGCTAATGGAATCTTGTTATTCATGTGCATCTACACAGCCATCAAGGCGTCAGCACATGAGAAAGCGAAGGGCACGGACCCCTCGCTTCTTTAAGCGTTACGCGCCGACTACGATCGGCTTCGCCAGAGGCGGGACGGCGGCGCTGACAGGCGCGATGCCGGCTTCGAACTCCGAGCGGAAGTATTTGATTGCGCTGCCCAATGGCTCCACGGCGCCCGGTGCGTGAGCACAGAAGGTCTTGCCTGGGCCGAGGAAACCGACCAGACCCAGCAGGGTCTCGATGTCACCCTCGCGGCCTTCACCTTTTTCCAGGGCCATCAGCAGCTTGACGCTCCACGGCAGGCCGTCGCGGCATGGGGTGCAGAAGCCACAGGATTCACGGGCAAAGAACTGCTCCATGTTGCGCAGCAGCGAGACCATGTTCACGGTGTTGTCCACCGCCATCGCCAGGCCAGTACCCATACGGGTGCCCACCTTGCCGATGCCGCCGGCATACATTTGTGCGTCAAGGTGCTCGGGCAGCAGGAAGCCGGTGCCGGCGCCGCCTGGCTGCCAGGCTTTCAAGGTGTAGCCGTCGCGCATGCCGCCGGCGTAGTCCTCGAATAGCTCGCGGGCGGTGACGCCGAAGGGCAGTTCCCACAGGCCCGGGTTCTTGACCTTGCCGGAGAAGCCCATGAGCTTGGTGCCCATGTCTTCGCTGCCTTCGCGGGCCAGGGATTTGTACCAGTCCACGCCGTCGGCGATGATCGCCGGCACGTTGCACAGGGTCTCGACGTTGTTCACGCACGTCGGCTTGCCCCACACGCCCACGGCGGCAGGGAAGGGCGGCTTGGAGCGCGGGTTGGCGCGGCGGCCTTCGAGGGAGTTGATCAGTGCGGTTTCTTCACCGCAGATATAACGCCCGGCGCCGGTGTGCACGAACAGTTCGAAATCAAAGCCTGAACCGAGGATGTTCTTGCCCAGCAGGCCGGCGGCCTTGGCTTCTTCCACGGCACGGTTGAGGTGCTTGGCGGCGGTGGTGTACTCGCCACGCAGGAAGATGTAGCCACGGTAGGTTTTCAGCGCGCGGGCGCTGATCAGCATGCCTTCGATCAGCAGATGGGGCAGTTGCTCCATCAGCATGCGGTCTTTCCAGGTGTTGGGCTCCATTTCATCCGCGTTGCACAGCAGGTAGCGGATGTTGATGGATTCGTCCTTGGGCATCAGGCCCCACTTCACGCCCGTGGGGAAGCCTGCACCACCGCGACCTTTAAGGCCGGCGTCCTTCACGGTCTGGACGATATCGTCCTGAGCCATGTCGGCGAAGGCCTTGCGCGCAGCGGCGTAGCCATTCTTGGCCTGGTACTCGTCGAACCATACCGGCTCGGCATCGTCACGCAGGCGCCAGGTCAGCGGGTGGGTCTCGGGCGAACGCTTGATCAGGTTGGCCGGGCCGAAAGATGTAAGGGTCATGGGTAGCCCTCAAGCAATTGGGTCACGCCAGCGGGCTGCACGTCACCGAATGTGTCGTCGTCGATCATCAACGCCGGCGCCTTGTCGCAGTTGCCCAGGCAGCACACCGGCAGCAGCGTGAAGCGGCCATCCGGGGTGGTCTGGCCGAGGCCGATGCCCAGCTTGTTCTGGATCTCGCTGACCACGGATTCGTGGCCACCGATGTAGCAGACCATGCTGTCGCACACGCGAATGATGTGGCGGCCCACGGGCTGGCGGAAGATCTGGCTGTAGAACGTGGCCACGCCTTCAACGTCGCTGGCAGGGATGCCGAGGATCTCGCCGATGGCGTAGAGCGCGCCGTCCGGCACCCAGCCACGTTCCTTCTGGACGATCTTCAAGGCTTCGATCGACGCCGCGCGCGGGTCTTCGTAGTGATGCAGCTCGTGCTCGATGGCCGAGCGCTCGGTTTCACTCAAGGTGAAACGGTCTGTCTGGATAAGCGTGCTGTTCATGCTTAGCGGTCCACGTCGGCCATAACGAAATCGATACTACCCAGGTACGCAATCAAGTCCGCGACCATCTCGCCTTTGATCACCGAAGGGATCTGCTGCAAGTGGGCGAAGCTCGGGGTACGGATCCGGGTGCGGTAGCTCATGGTGCCGCCATCGCTCGTCAGGTAATAACTGTTGATACCCTTGGTCGCTTCGATCATCTGGAAGGATTCGTTGGCCGGCATGACCGGGCCCCACGAAACCTGCAGGAAGTGCGTGATCAGGGTTTCGATGTGCTGCAGCGTGCGCTCTTTCGGCGGCGGCGTGGTCAGCGGGTGGTCCGCCTTGTACGGGCCTGCCGGCATGTTGCGCATGCACTGCTCGATGATCTTCAGGCTCTGGCGCATTTCTTCGACGCGCACGATGCAACGGTCGTAGGCATCGCCATTGGCCCCCAGCGGTACTTCGAATTCGAAGTTCTCGTAGCCGGAGTACGGGCGCGCTTTACGCAGGTCGAAATCGCAGCCGGTGGAACGCAGGCCCGCACCGGTGACACCCCATTCCAGGGCCTCTTTGGTGTTGTACTGGGCGACGCCGATGGTACGGCCCTTGAGGATGCTGTTGTCCAGCGCAGCCTTTTGGTACTCGTCCAGACGCTTGGGCATCCACTCGACGAATTCCTTGACCAGGCGCTCCCAGCCGTTCGGCAGGTCGTGGGCAACACCGCCGATGCGATACCAGGCCGGGTGCAGGCGGAAACCGGTGACGGCTTCGATGACCTTGTAGGCGCGCTGGCGGTCGGTAAAGGTGAAGAACACCGGGGTCATGGCACCGACGTCCTGGATATAGGTACCCAGGAACAGCAGGTGGCTGGTGATCCGGAAGAACTCGGCCATCATGATGCGGATGGTGTCGACGCGGTCCGGCACCTTGATACCGGCCAGCTTCTCGACCGAGAGCACGTACGGCAGGTTGTTCATCACGCCGCCGAGGTAGTCGATACGGTCGGTGTACGGGATGAAACTGTGCCACGACTGGCGTTCAGCCATCTTCTCGGCACCGCGGTGGTGGTAGCCGATGTCCGGCACGCAGTCGACGATTTCTTCGCCGTCCAGTTGCAGGATGATACGGAAGGCACCGTGCGCCGAAGGGTGGTTCGGGCCCAGGTTGAGGAACATGTAGTCCTCGTTGGTGCCGGAACGCTTCATGCCCCAGTCTTCCGGACGGAAGCGGGCAGCCTCTTCTTCAAGCTGTTGCTTGGCCAGGTTGAGGCTGAACGGGTCGAATTCGGTCGCGCGGGCAGGGAAGTCCTTGCGCAGCGGGTGACCTTCCCAGGTTGGCGGCATCATGATGCGCGACAGGTGCGGGTGGCCCGGGAAGTCGATGCCGAACATGTCCCAGACTTCACGCTCGTACCAGCTGGCGTTCGGCCAGATACCGGTTACGGTCGGGATGCTCAGGTCAGTTTCAGACAGCGCGACCTTGATCATCACATCGCTGTTACGTTCCAGCGACATCAGGTGGTAGAACACGGTGAAATCGGCGCCGCTCGGCAGCCCTTGGCGCTTGGTGCGCAGACGCTCGTCCACGCCATGCAGGTCATAGAGCATGACGTACGGCTTGGGCAGGTTGCGCAGGAAGGTCAGGACTTCGACGAGCTTGGCACGCGCCACCCACAGCACCGGCATGCCGGTGCGCGTGGCCTGGGCGGTGAAGGCGTCAGGGCCGAAACGGTTGTTGAGTTCGACGACCACATCCTGGTCGTCTGCCTTGTAAGGCGGGATATACAGAGCACTGCCTGTAGTCATGGTTTTTTATCGCTTTCGGTCAACGTAAAGAATGAAGCCAGGTTTTCGTTCTATAAAAGAAGCGGTGCTGGATCAGACTTCGTCAGGGCTGCGCAGGTTGGTGACTGCGATTCGCTGTTCGCGGCGCTGTTCCTTTTGAGACGGCATCTCGGCGCGATAGACGCCTTGTTCACCGACGACCCAGGACAGTGGGCGACGCTCCTTGCCGATCGATTCCTGCAACAGCATCAAGCCTTGCAGGAACGCTTCAGGGCGAGGCGGGCAGCCAGGCACGTAGACGTCCACGGGCAGGAACTTGTCCACCCCCTGGACAACGGAGTAGATGTCGTACATGCCACCGGAGTTGGCGCACGAACCCATGGAGATAACCCATTTCGGTTCGAGCATTTGCTCGTAGAGACGCTGGATGATCGGCGCCATCTTGATGAAGCAGGTGCCGGCGATAACCATGAAGTCCGCCTGGCGCGGCGATGCCCGGATAACTTCGGCGCCGAAGCGCGCGATGTCGTGGGGCGCCGTGAAGGCGGTGGTCATTTCCACGTAGCAGCACGAAAGACCGAAGTTGTACGGCCACAGGGAGTTCTTACGCCCCCAGTTGACCGCGCCACTCAGCACGTCTTCCAGCTTGCCCATGTAGATGTTTTTGTGGACTTGGTCTTCTAACGGGTCGGAAACGGTTTCCCGTTCGCCGATGGGGTACTGCTCGTTAGGAGCATCCGGGTCGATCCTGGTGAGATTGTATTGCATCGCCAAAGCCTCATTGTTTCAGCTTCGCTTGCCGCTTACGACGAGCTTCCGGAGCCCAGTCAAGGGCGCCCACTCGGAATAGGTAGACAAGGCCTGCCAACAGAATTGCTATGAAAACGAGGGCTTCGACGAATCCGGTCCAGCCGCTTTCGCGGACGGACACAGACCAGGCAAAGAGAAAGAGGGCTTCGATATCGAAGATCACGAACAGCATCGCGACCAGATAGAATTTGGCTGAGAGCCGCAAGCGGGCGCCACCTGTAGGCAGCATGCCGGACTCGAACGGTTCATTCTTGCTGCGGCCCCAGGCTTTTGACCCGAGGAGGCTGGAAACACCGAGCATGAAGGCGCAAAGGCCGACAACACCGAGGAGGAAAATGGCAAAGCCCCAGTTGTGGGCCATGAGTCCTGTCGCTTCGGTCATGCTGGAAATCCTTAACAGAGAGCAAAGGTCTCTGAGCTCGAAAAAGTAACGATGCAGTGACGATATGTCGCACTGCAATCAATCGCGGTGATTTTATGGCTAAACACCGGGCAAGTAAAATTCCGATAGCGAAATTATTCGATGGAATAAGCACATAGTGCACCTTTGTGGGGCTGTAGCCCTTGCGGGGCGGGGATTAGCCGGCTTTTCACCAATTATGTTTTGTTTTAGCTGTAAAGAAGTTCGCATGCTCTAAATGATAATGAATATTGTTTGGGTGGGTTTTAAGCGGGTGTTTGTGTTGGGGCGGGGAAGTTGCCGTTACTTGCTTGAGTGCCGCTTAGTTGCCTGAACGGATCGTTATAACCGACCAGGCTTGCGCAGATACCGCCCTGGATCAATGTTTTGCGCAAAATCTGCACAAAACCTGCATTCCCTGTGGGAGGGGGCTTGCTCCCGATTGCGGGGTGTCAGTCGACACTTCTGAGGCTGATCCAGCGCCGTCGGGAGCAAGCCCCCTCCCACAATGTGATCTTCATGGTGTCGGGAGGGGGGGGCAGGCAAAAAAAACGCCCCGAACCAGTCGGGGCGTGATTGTTTTGCGGCATTGCGGTTAGGTCTTCCATGCGGCCGCAATGGCCGTTTGCTCGGTGCTTAGTGGAACTGCTCTTCTTCGGTCGAACCGGTCAGCGCGGTCACGGACGAGGTGCCGCCCTGGATCACGGTGGTCATGTCGTCGAAGTAGCCGGTGCCCACTTCCTGCTGGTGCGCCACGAAGGTGTAGCCTTTGGCGGCGTCAGCGAACTCCTGCTCCTGCAGCTTCACGTAGGCGGTCATGTCGTTGCGGGCGTAGTCGTGCGCCAGGTTGAACATGCTGTGCCACATGTTGTGAATGCCGGCCAGGGTGATGAACTGGTGCTTGTAGCCCATGGCTGACAGTTCGCGCTGGAACTTGGCGATGGTTGCGTCGTCCAGGTTCTTCTTCCAGTTGAAAGAAGGCGAGCAGTTGTAGGACAGCAGTTGGTCCGGGTATTCCTTCTTGATCGCTTCGGCGAAACGACGGGCTTCTTCCAGGTCAGGCTTGGCGGTTTCGCACCAGATCAGGTCGGCATACGGCGCATAGGCCAGGCCGCGGGCAATGGCCTGGTCGAGGCCGGCGCGTACTTTGTAGAAACCTTCCTGGGTGCGCTCGCCAGTGACGAACGGCATGTCGTACGGGTCGCAGTCCGAGGTCAGCAAATCGGCGGCGTTGGCATCGGTGCGCGCCAGGATGATGGTTGGCGTGCCGGCGACGTCAGCGGCCAGGCGCGCAGCGGTCAGCTTCTGTACGGCTTCCTGGGTCGGTACCAGCACCTTGCCACCCATGTGGCCGCATTTCTTCACCGAAGCCAGTTGGTCTTCGAAGTGCACGCCGGCCGCGCCGGCCTCGATCATGCTCTTCATCAGCTCGTAGGCGTTCAGTACGCCGCCGAAACCGGCTTCAGCGTCGGCCACGATCGGTGCGAAGTAGTCGATGTAGCCTTCGTCGCCCGGGTTCTTGCCGGCTTTCCACTGGATCTGGTCGGCACGACGGAACGAGTTGTTGATGCGCTTGACCACGGTCGGCACCGAGTCTACCGGGTACAGCGATTGGTCGGGGTACATGGATTCAGCGGAGTTGTTGTCCGCTGCCACTTGCCAGCCGGACAGGTAGATCGCCTGGATACCGGCTTTTACCTGTTGGACTGCCTGGCCGCCAGTGAGGGCGCCCATGCAGTTGACGAAATCTTTGTCGGGACGGAAGGAAGGCTTGGCACCTTGGGTGACCAGCTTCCACAGCTTCTCGGCGCCGAGTTTTGCAAAGGTGTGCTCAGGTTGAACCGAGCCACGCAGGCGGACGACGTCAGCAGCGGAATAAGCGCGGGTTACGCCTTTCCAGCGTGGGTTTTCAGCCCAGTCTTTTTCAAGGGCTGCAATTTGCTGTTCGCGTGTCAGTGCCATGGGGAAAAACCTCGTCGCATAGGTCTAGGTGGAAAATTCCATTTGCCAGCCACGTAGTAAGTGCGTGGTTTTGGCTGCTCGCTGACCAGAAGCTCAGGTGGTCAAGCCGGGCTTGGCGGGGAAGGCGACGGGATGAACGATTGGCTCAAGGGTGGAATTGAGCAGGTAGGGGCAAACTGCGAACGGTCTTCGGGCGTCGTGGGCCTTGGTACGATCCATCAGTGTGTAGCCGGGTTACCTGGTTGGCTTCCGTCCCTCGGGACAACTTCGTTCCAGTCGCAACCTCGTCAAACACACCTTGTGGGCGGTACAGACACGAATCGGCTCGGGTGGGTAGCTTGGAGCGGCGATCCGAAGGCCCTTGCCAGGGCCCCTGATTAGCGGGAGCGAGGCCATCATGCCCAGGCTTTTTTCGATCGTCAAATGTTTTGTAGTGCTTTTTTTCAAGCACTACATCTTTGGTCTAATACGACTCATCAGTCAGTTTCCGGTGCTTCAGTTCAGGGTGTCGACCTTGACCCGTAAAGTCAGGTCATCGCGGCCCTGGGTAGAGTAGCTGCGGGTTGTGGAGGATTTGTCGGCCTGGGTCTCGCGATTGATGCCGGCCAGGGGGATCCACTCGCCCAGGCGCCCGCTGACGGTTGTGTCGGTGCTCTGGACGTTCACTACATCGGGACGTTCCTGGCTCATGCGGTCACGGTTGGTACTGATGCTCAGGTGTACGGTCTCGCCGGTGACGCTGGCGGTGACGTAAAAGCCCTGGGTGACGTTGCGATACTGGGTCTGGTTTTGCAGGCGGCCGTAGCTGTCTTGCTGGGTGGTGGTCAGCGGAACGCTCTGACCGACCTGGATCAACGCGGGCACGCCTTCGCTCGCCTGGATCTGCTGGACACCGCCGTCGCGGCTGGCAGTGCCGTAGCTGATGATGCGAGTCTGGCTGTCGCCAGTGTTTTGCTGATTGTTTTCGTTGGTATCGACGGTGATCAGCAGGCGTTTGGCGGGCGTGTCCAATTGCGCGAGCAGTGCGCGCAGGTCCTGGATCTTGCCGGGGTCGGCCTTGACGATAAGCTGGTTCCCGTAGGCGCTGACGCTGCCGTCCTTGCCGATGAAATTCTGCGCCACGGGCAGGAGGTCGGCGCTGGTGCGATTGCTCAGGTTGACGACTTCGGTGTCGGCCACGGCCGGGGCGCTGGCGGCCAGGAGGAGTGCGATGAGCAGGGTGCGTAGGGACATGTCCGTTATCTCTGCGAGTCAATTAGGCGTGATAGTGCCAGTTTGTCGGCCCGGCAGGCCGCAAATTGAATCGTAGACGGCAAAATGCCCTGGCAGGGCAGGGTATTGCTGGTGTCGCTGAAATAGCCATCGGGAGCAAGCCCCCTCCCACACTTGACCGAGTCATTCTTTGGAACGCGGTCAAAATGTGGGAGGGGCTTGCTCCCGATGGCAGCGACTCGATCCTGAATCAGCCCTCACGCACCATATCAACATGCGGAATCCCGACTTCCAGGAATTCTTCGCTGACGATCTTGAAGCCCAGCCGCTCATAGAACGGCGCGGCATAGACCTGTGCGCTGAGGAACTGCTTGCGCTGGCCGCGTTGCTCGGCCGCACCGATCACGGCTTCCATCAGCTTGTCGCCGACTTTAAGCCCGCGCCAGTCCTTGAGCACCGATACGCGCCCGATTTCGCCGCTGGGCAGCAGGCGGGCGGTACCGATCGGAAAGTCGCCCTCGAATGCCAGGAAATGCACCGCGCCGGCGTCGTCGGCGTCCCATTCAAGCTCAGGTGGAACCGATTGTTCGGCGATAAATACCGCTTCACGAATGCGCCGAATCTCAGCGATATCCTTTTGCCAGTCCGCGACACTTACGTGAATCTTATTCATCGGCAAACCCCAGGCTTCCTTGCTTGACCAGTTCGCACAGCAGGTCGCGACCGTCTTCGTCGGCGAGCCATTCGCCGAGGTTTTCGCTGTGCAGTGCGTCAGCCGAGCACACCAGCTTCAGCAGTTCGCGCAGTTTACCCGGCAGGTAACGGCTCTGGCCGCTGGCAAACAGCAGCACATCGTCGTCGACTTCGGACCAGGCCAGGCGCGCACTCGGGTTGCGTACCAAAATCGCACCGTCTTGAAGGGCGTTGATAAAGTCATCTTCACCCAAGTCCTCACCGGCGACCAGTTCCGGGTAGCGTGGCTCGGTCATGAACTGGCCGAACCAGGTCAGCAGCATGCGCTCGTCGCTCATGTGCTCGGCCAGCAGGCTCTTGAGGCGGTCCAGTGCGTCGCCCTGGATCTGGTGCGGGTCGCTGACCGGTTGGGCGTCGGCGTCGGTGTAGCGCTCTTCGTCAGTCAGGTATTGGCTGAGGAAGTCGGTGAAGTGGGTCAGCACTTCGGCGGCGCTCGGGGCGCGGAAGCCTACGGAATAGGTCATGCAGTCATCTTCGGCAATGCCGAAATGCGCCAGGCGGGGTGGCAGGTAGAGCATGTCGCCCGGCTCCAGTACCCATTCGGCGCTCTCTTCGAATTCGGCGAGGATGCGCAGGTCGGCGTGTTGCAACAGCGCGCTTTCGGAGCTGCACATCTGGCCGATCTTCCAGTTGCGCTTGCCTTGGGCTTGCAGCAGGAACACGTCGTAGTTATCGAAATGCGGGCCTACGCTGCCTCCCGGTGCAGCAAAGCTGATCATCACATCGTCGATGCGCCAGCTTGGCAGGAAACGGAATTGTTCCAGCAGCTCGGCCACTTCCGGCACGAACTGGTCAACGGCCTGCACCAGCAGGGTCCATTCGCGTTCAGGCAAGGTGCTGAAAGCATCTTCGGCGAACGGGCCGCGACGCAGTTCCCACGGGCGTTCGCCGTGTTCGATTACCAGGCGCGACTCGACTTCTTCTTCCAGGGCCAGGCCGGCCAGTTCGTCGGCGTCGATCGGGCTTTCGAAATCAGGGATGGCCTGGCGGATCAGCAGCGGTTTTTTCTGCCAGTAGTCGCGCAGGAATTCCCGTGCCGTGATGCCGCCCAGAAGTTGAAGAGGGATATCAGGATTCATGTGTAACCTATTGAAAAAAAGCACTTTTCAGACTGGAATAAAAACGCCCGGCGCGGCCGGGCGTCTCAAAGGGTCTTGCTATGATCAGATACGCTTGGCTTGCTCTACAGCGTTGCCGATGTAGTTGGCCGGAGTGAGCAGCTTCAGCTCGGCCTTGGCGGCGGCAGGCATGTCCAGGCCGTCGATGAAAGTTTGCAGCGCTTCGGGGCTGATGCCCTTGCCGCGCGTCAACTCCTTGAGCTTCTCGTAAGGGTTTTCGATGTTGTAGCGGCGCATCACGGTCTGGATCGGCTCGGCCAGGACTTCCCAGCAAGCGTCCAGGTCGGCGGCAATTTTCTGCTCGTTGAGCTCCAGCTTGCTGATGCCCTTGAGGCTGGCTTCGTACGCGATCACGCTGTGCGCGAAACCCACGCCGAGGTTGCGCAGCACGGTGGAGTCGGTCAGGTCGCGCTGCCAGCGGGAGATAGGCAACTTGCTGGCCAGGTGCTGGAACAGGGCGTTGGCGATGCCGAGGTTGCCTTCGGAGTTTTCGAAGTCGATCGGGTTGACCTTGTGCGGCATGGTCGACGAACCGATTTCACCGGCAATGGTGCGCTGCTTGAAGTAGCCCAGGGAGATGTAGCCCCAGATATCGCGATCGAAGTCGATCAGGATGGTGTTGAAGCGTGCAATGGCGTCGAACAGCTCGGCGATGTAGTCGTGCGGTTCGATCTGCGTGGTGTAAGGGTTGAAACCCAGGCCCAGCTCGTCTTCGATGAAGGCGCGGGCATTGGCTTCCCAGTCGATCTCAGGGTAGGCCGACAGGTGGGCGTTGTAGTTGCCTACGGCGCCGTTGATCTTGCCCAGCAACGGTACGGCCGCCACTTGAGCGATCTGGCGCTCCAGGCGGTACACCACGTTGGCCAGTTCTTTGCCCAGGGTGGTCGGCGAAGCCGGTTGGCCGTGGGTACGCGACAGCATCGGCACGTCGGCAAAGCGGATGGCCAGTTCGCGGATGGCGTTGGCGGTCTGGCGCATCAGCGGCAGCATTACGTCATCACGGCCTTCGCGCAGCATCAGGGCGTGGGACAGGTTGTTGATGTCCTCGCTGGTGCAGGCAAAGTGGATGAATTCGCTGACCTGGGCCAGTTCCGGCAGCTTGGCCGCTTGCTCTTTGAGCAAGTACTCGATGGCTTTTACGTCGTGGTTGGTGGTGCGCTCGATCTCTTTGACACGCTCGGCGTGCTCCAGGGAGAAGTTTTCCGCCAGGGTGTTCAATACAGCGTTGGCTTCGGCGGAAAACGCCGGCACTTCGCTGATGGCGGGGTGAGCGGCCAGGCGCTGGAGCCAGCGCACTTCAACCAGAACACGAGCACGGATCAAACCGTATTCGCTGAAAATCGGGCGCAGGGCCTGGGTTTTGCCGGCGTAGCGGCCGTCAACAGGGGAAACCGCAGTGAGCGAAGAGAGCTGCATGGGGTGTTCTCGGACAGTCGGGCAACGAAATGGGGCGCGTATCATACATGAAAAAATCCGCCGGTCCGTCGCCAACTGACCGGCGTATTACGCGTAATGCTTCAAAACTGGGGTTGCTGCGACTTATTCGTTGCGCATCAACGGGTAAAGCTCTTTGAGCAATTTGCGCCGGCTGATCACCAATTGCCAACGATGACCACCCAATTGGCGCCACAGCCGCGCCGAACGAATACCGGCCAGGAGCAGGGCGCGGATCTTCGAGGCGTTGTTCGGTTGCTGCAGGTTGCGCATGTCGCCGTGCACCTGGATGCGCTGACGCAATGTGCTCAAGGTGTCCTGGTACAGCGCGCCACAGGCCGCGATCACGTTTTCGTGGGCCGGGCCGAAGTGTTCCACCTGGGACTGGATCTGCGGCAAGCGTTTGCCGATGGTTTCCAGCATGTCGTCGCGCTTGGCCAACTGGCGCTCCAGGCCCAGCATCGACAGGGCGTAGCGCAGCGGTTCGCGTTGCAGGGTGCTGGGGTCGCGTTCCAGGGCGCCGATCAGTGCGCGATAACCTTCACGCAGCGCCAGGTCATCGCCGCCGTAGACCTCCAGGGTATCCTTGGGGTCGCGGATCAGCAGGCTGCCAAGCATGCAGGTCAGCCCGGCCTCGGTGACCTGGCCGGTCTTGGCGATCTTGTCCACCAGTACCGCGGCGAGGAAAACCCCGCCCAGTGCCGTCAATTGCTCCTGGGTCGGGCTCATGCCGGGCTGCTCCACGCTTCGGCGACTTCAATCACGCCACCGCCCAGGCAGATTTCACCGTCATAGAAGACGACGGACTGGCCGGGGGTGACTGCGCGCTGCGGGTCATCGAAGGTGGCGCGATAGCCGTTGGCGGTTTTTTCCAGGGTGCAGGGCTGGTCGCTCTGGCGATAGCGCACCTTGGCCGTCAGGCGGCGCGGGGTGCTCAGGTCGATCGGGTTGACCCAATAGATCTCGGAGGCCAGCAAGGCGCCGGAGAACAGCAGTGGGTGCTCATTGCCCTGGCCAACGATCAGTTCGTTGTGTTCCAGGTCCTTGACCAGCACGTACCACGGCTCTTCCCCGGCATCTTTCAGCCCGCCGATGCCCAGGCCCTGGCGCTGGCCGATGGTGTGGTACATCAGGCCGTGGTGGCGGCCGATCACTTCACCGTCGGTGGTCTTGATCTCGCCCGGTTGCGCCGGCAGGTATTGCTTGAGGAAGTCGCTGAAGCGGCGCTCGCCAATAAAGCAGATGCCGGTGGAGTCCTTCTTCTTGGCAGTGGCCAGGCCGTGTTTCTCGGCGATCTTGCGCACTTCTGGTTTTTCCAGCTCGCCCACCGGGAACAGGGTCTTGGCGATCTGTTCGCCGCCGACGGCGTGCAGGAAGTAGCTCTGGTCCTTGTTCGGGTCCAGGCCCTTGAGCAGTTCGGTGCGGCCATCGATATCGCGGCGGCGCACGTAGTGGCCAGTAGCGATCAGGTCGGCGCCGAGCATCATGGCGTAGTCGAGGAACGCCTTGAACTTGATTTCACGGTTGCACAGGATGTCCGGGTTCGGCGTGCGGCCGGCCTTGTATTCGGCCAGGAAGTGCTCGAACACGTTGTCCCAGTACTCGGCGGCGAAGTTGGCGGTGTGCAGCTTGATGCCGATCTTGTCGCACACGGCCTGGGCGTCCGCCAGGTCGTCCATGGCGGTGCAATATTCCGTGCCATCGTCTTCTTCCCAGTTCTTCATGAACAGGCCTTCCACCTCATAACCCTGCTCCATGAGCAGAACGGCGGAAACGGAAGAGTCCACGCCGCCGGACATGCCGACGATGACGCGCTTCTTTGGTGTGTCAGAAGGGGCTGAATCACGCATAGGGTTTCAACGGGTGTCTTGAAAAAGGACGCGATTCTAACAGGCTAGCGCGCGCAAGGCTAAAGGGAAGGGCGGATCAATTCGAGACTGTGGCGCTGTCCGGCCAGATAATCATCGATGCAGCGGATGATCAACTCGCTGCGCCAGTCGTCGCGCAAGGCCATCAGCTCGTCGCGGGTCAGCCAGCGGGCGCGGATGATGCCATCGTCGAGTGAATAGTCCGGGTGATGTTTGAGTGCCTTGGCGATGAAGCAGACTCGTTGATAGGTCACGCCATTGCTGGGGGCGGTATACAGGTAGATCCCGACAATACCGGTGGCTTCGACGTCCCAGCCGGTTTCTTCGAGGGTTTCGCGGACGGCGGCCTCGGTCAGGCTCTCATGCGGGTCGAGGTGGCCGGCGGGCTGGTTGAGTACGGCGCGGCCGCCTTTGAGCTCTTCGACCATGAGGAAGCGGCCGTTGTCTTCGACGATGGTGGCGACGGTGATGTGGGGTTGCCAGGTCATGGGAGGCCTCTCGATTCAGAGTGGGAGGGGGCAAGCCCCCTCCCACACAGAGATTGTGTTTCTTCAGTTAAACGCTGGAAACAGAAACCCCGGCACGGGGCCGGGGCTTCTTTGCATCCTTACAACCTTACTTCAACTTGGCAATCGCCGCGTTGAGGGTGTTGCTTGGGCGCATGGCTTTGCTGGTCAGTTCCGGGTTCGGCGCGTAGTAGCCGCCGATATCCACTGGCTTGCCCTGTACTGCGTTGAGCTCGGCAACGATGGTTGCTTCGTTCTCGGCCAGGGTTTTTGCCAGTTCGCCGAACTGCGCTTGCAGTGCAGCGTCTTCGGTCTGGGCGGCCAGGGTTTGTGCCCAGTACAGCGCCAGGTAGAAGTGGCTGCCACGGTTGTCGATGTTGCCGACTTTGCGTGATGGCGACTTGTTGTTGTCGAGGAACTGGCCGGTGGCCTGGTCCAGGGTCTTGGACAATACCAGGGCTTTCGGGTTGTTGTAGGTCACACCCAAATGCTCAAGCGAGGCGGCCAGGGCCAGGAATTCGCCCAGGGAGTCCCAGCGCAGGAAGTTTTCTTCCAGCAGTTGCTGCACGTGTTTTGGTGCCGAGCCGCCGGCGCCGGTTTCGAACAGGCCACCGCCATTCATCAACGGCACGATCGACAGCATCTTGGCGCTGGTGCCCAGTTCCATGATCGGGAACAGGTCAGTCAGGTAGTCGCGCAGTACGTTGCCGGTCACCGAGATGGTGTCCAGGCCCTTGCGGGTACGCTCCAGGGTGAACTTCATCGCGTCGACCGGCGACATGATGCGGATGTCCAGGCCTTCGGTGTTGTGGTCTTTCAGGTAAGCCTGAACTTTCTCGACCACGACGCCGTCGTGTGCACGCTTGGGGTCCAGCCAGAAGATTGCCGGGGTATTGCTGGCACGGGCGCGGTTAACGGCGAGCTTGACCCAATCCTGGATCGGCGCGTCTTTGGTCTGGCACATGCGGAAGATATCGCCGGCCTCGACTTTCTGTTCCATCAGCAGGTTGCCCTTGCTGTCGGTGACGCGAACCACGCCGTCAGCCTTGATCTGGAAGGTCTTGTCGTGGGAGCCGTACTCTTCGGCTTTATTCGCCATCAGGCCAACGTTCGGCACGCTGCCCATGGTGGTCGGGTCGAAGGCGCCATTGGCCTTGCAGTCTTCGATGACGGCCTGGTAGATGGTGGCGTAGCAGCGATCCGGGATCACTGCCTTGGTGTCGTGCAGTTGACCGTCGGTGCCCCACATCTTGCCGGAGTCGCGGATCATGGCCGGCATCGAGGCGTCGACGATCACGTCGCTTGGTACGTGCAGGTTGGTGATGCCTTTGTCGGAGTTGACCATCGCCAGGGAAGGGCGAGCGGCGTAGACCGCCTGAATGTCCGCTTCGATCTGGGCTTGCTGGTCGGCCGGCAGGGTCTTGATGCGGGCGTACAGGTCGCCGATGCCGTTGTTCAGGTTGAAGCCGATCTGCTCGAGCACGGTGGCGTGCTTGGCCAGGGCGTCTTTATAGAACTCGGCAACGATCTGGCCGAACATGATCGGGTCGGAGACCTTCATCATGGTGGCTTTGAGGTGAACCGACAGCAGCACGCCTTGTTTCTTGGCGTCTTCGATCTCGGCGGCGATGAACGAGCGCAGGGCGCTTTTGCTCATCACGGCGGTGTCGATGATCTCGCCGGCTTGCACATTGGTCTTTTCTTTCAGGACGGTGGTGGTGCCGTCTTGGGCAACCAGCGCGATTTTGACGGCGTCAGCGGCCTCGATCTGTACGGCTTTTTCGCTGCCGTAGAAGTCGCCGTTGCTCATGTGCGCAACGTGGGACTTGGAGTCGGCAGCCCAGGCGCCCATTTTGTGCGGGTGCTTGCGTGCGTAGTTCTTGACCGACAGGGGTGCGCGGCGATCGGAGTTGCCTTCGCGCAGGACCGGGTTCACGGCGCTGCCCTTGACCTTGTCGTAACGTGCGCGGGTTTCTTTTTCCGCGTCGGTGGTTACGGTTTCCGGGTAGTCCGGCAGGGCATAGCCCTGGGCCTGCAGTTCCTTGATCGCGGCTTGCAGCTGCGGGGTCGAGGCGCTGATGTTAGGCAGCTTGATGATGTTGGCTTCAGGCGTAACGGCCAGGGCGCCCAGTTCGGCGAGGTGGTCCGGGACGGCCTTGGTGCCCAGTTGCTCGGGGAAGCTTGCCAGGATGCGCGCGGCCAGGGAGATGTCGCGGGTTTCCACGGCAATATCAGCGGAAGCGGTGAAGGCCTCTACGATAGGCAGCAGTGAATAGGTGGCGAGGGCAGGGGCTTCGTCGGTGAAGGTGTAGATGATCTTCGAGCGGGTGGGCATATTCGGATTAACTCTCTTCTTTGCTGAAAGCGTGCGCAGAAACTCGAGATGCGCCGGGTGGAGCGCGTTCGTTCAAAGCCATCCATGAGCGAAATGTCGAGGTTTCTTCGCGGTGATGTTGGGTTGCATCAGTCGAGCGTCAAGCGGGTGGACTATTGTAATAGTCCTGCTTTGCGAGCCGAGGGCATCTGTTCCAGAGCGGTCGGCTGTCGTGACTCTTGGGTCAGCGGCGGCATTATACATAGGTCGCTATGCTTACGCCGAGCCTTCATACAAAAGGTGTGTCGTCCATTGGTCTAAAGGTCGCAGGTACCGCGTTGCGACCTAAGTTGCATGATGTGCTCAAGATTGGCGATTTTGCCTTTTGTTTCAAGCTTGTAGGCGACTAAATATGCTGTTTTCGATGCAAATGAGCGTGGCGTGAGGTTTCAGTCGTCATTTATCTGGAGTAGGCTCGAACGCAGCCAGATGTTCAATCCAAAGATGGAGTTCAGCATGGGATACAAGAAGATTCAGGTTCCGGCAGCCGGCGACAAAATCACCGTCAATGCAGACCATTCTCTCAATGTTCCTGATAACCCGATCATCCCCTACATCGAAGGCGACGGCATTGGTGTCGATATCAGCCCGGTGATGATCAAGGTTGTCGATGCAGCTGTTCAAAAGGCGTACGGCGGCAAGCGCAAAATCTCCTGGATGGAGGTTTATGCCGGCGAAAAAGCAACTCAAGTCTACGACCAGGACACCTGGCTGCCCCAGGAAACCCTGGATGCAGTCAAGGATTACGTGGTGTCCATCAAAGGCCCGCTCACCACGCCGGTCGGTGGCGGCATCCGTTCGTTGAACGTGGCCCTGCGTCAGCAACTTGACCTCTATGTATGCCTGCGTCCGGTGCGCTGGTTTGAGGGTGTACCGAGCCCGGTCAAGAAGCCGGGAGATGTGGACATGACCATCTTCCGCGAAAACTCCGAAGACATTTACGCGGGGATCGAGTGGAAAGCCGGTTCCCCGGAAGCGAACAAGGTGATCAAGTTCCTGAAAGAAGAAATGGGCGTCACCAAGATCCGTTTCGACCAGGATTGCGGGATTGGCGTCAAGCCGGTCTCCAGGGAAGGCACTCGGCGCCTGGCGCGCAAGGCCCTGCAATATGTGGTGGATAACGACCGCGATTCGCTGACCATCGTGCACAAAGGCAACATCATGAAATTCACTGAGGGGGCCTTCAAGGAGTGGGCCTACGAAGTGGCGGCTGAAGAATTCGGCGCAACCTTGCTGGATGGCGGTCCCTGGATGCAGTTCAAGAACCCCAAGACCGGCAAGAATGTAGTGGTCAAGGATGCCATTGCCGACGCCATGCTCCAGCAGATCCTGTTGCGCCCGGCTGAATATGACGTGATCGCCACGCTCAACCTGAACGGCGACTACCTCTCCGACGCATTGGCGGCCGAAGTGGGTGGTATCGGCATTGCCCCGGGGGCCAACCTGTCCGACACCGTGGCGATGTTCGAGGCGACCCACGGTACGGCGCCCAAGTATGCGGGCAAGGACCAGGTCAATCCAGGCTCGCTGATCCTCTCGGCAGAGATGATGCTGCGCCACATGGGCTGGACCGAAGCGGCTGACCTGATCATCAAGGGGACCAATGGCGCCATTTCGGCGAAGACCGTGACCTACGACTTCGAGCGGCTGATGGACGGCGCAAAACTCGTATCGTCATCGGGTTTTGGTGAGGCGCTGATTTCGCATATGTAAGAGGAGGTAAAAAAACGGCCACTCCAAATTGATTGGGATGGCCGTTTTTTATCGCTGCTCACACGCTCGTGGTCGTTCAGACCGTTAATTTCTTTTCTTTTTGAGCGGTGGGGGTGGCGGTTTTTGTGCTGGCGTCAGCCGCAACTGCACAGATGTTCACGGCGTGCAGCCCTTTCGGTCCCTGAATGATTTCAAAGCTCACCGCTTGGCCCGCTTTCAGTGTTTTATAACCATCCATTTTAATTGCCGAGTAATGCGCAAAAAGGTCTTCGTCCTTGTCGTCTTCAATGATGAAGCCGAAACCCTTGGCATTGTTGAACCACTTGACCTTACCGCTAGTCATGCCCATATCCCTCTGCACCAGACTCCATCACTGGAGTATCATCCAGTTTATCCGTCCTAACCCGAATAAATAAGGTTGACTGCGCGGACCTTTTTTACCCAATGTGGGTTCTATTGGTTGTATCACCGATTTTCCGATAGTCAAGGCGACCAATCGGTCAGAGTTGAAATTCTGGCAGGGCGCCCCCACCACTGTATTTGAACCACTGACGAACCTTTCTTTCCATGCATGCAAATAGCCAGATTCGACTAACATTCAATCAGGATCGCCCGGATCAGGAACATGACGAGGACGGCTCTGCAGGCATTGCTGTTCAGGAGGCCAAGCCTGCTCTACAGGCGCCGCCCATGTACAAGGTGGTTTTGTTTAATGATGACTACACACCGATGGATTTCGTCGTCGAAGTGCTCGAGGTGTTTTTTAACCTGAACCGCGAGTTGGCGACCAAGGTAATGCTGGCCGTTCACACAGAAGGACGGGCAGTATGTGGAGTGTTTACCCGCGACATCGCCGAGACAAAGGCCATGCAGGTCAACCAGTACGCCAGGGAAAGCCAGCATCCGCTACTCTGTGAAATCGAGAAGGACGGTTAACGCCGACCACTTGGGTATGAGGTGAAGCTATGTTAAACCGCGAGCTCGAAGTCACCCTCAATCTTGCCTTCAAGGAGGCTCGCTCGAAACGTCATGAGTTCATGACCGTCGAGCACCTGCTGCTGGCACTTTTGGATAATGAAGCTGCCGCCACCGTTCTGCGTGCGTGCGGCGCCAACCTCGACAAACTCAAGCATGACCTGCAGGAGTTTATCGACTCCACCACGCCACTGATCCCCGTGCATGACGAGGACCGTGAAACCCAGCCGACCCTGGGCTTTCAACGGGTATTGCAGCGTGCTGTTTTCCATGTACAGAGCTCCGGTAAGCGTGAAGTCACAGGCGCCAATGTGCTTGTGGCGATTTTCAGCGAACAGGAAAGCCAGGCAGTGTTCCTGCTCAAGCAGCAGAGCGTTGCCCGTATTGATGTCGTCAACTACATCGCCCACGGTATCTCCAAAGTGCCTGGGCACGGCGATCATTCCGAAGGTGAGCAGGATATGCAGGACGATGAGGGCGGTGAGTCTTCTTCTTCAAGCAACCCGCTGGATGCCTATGCCAGCAACCTCAATGAGCTGGCGCGCCAGGGGCGGATCGATCCGCTGGTGGGGCGTGAGCTGGAGGTTGAGCGTGTAGCGCAGATCCTTGCGCGTCGTCGCAAGAACAACCCGTTGCTGGTCGGCGAGGCCGGCGTGGGTAAAACCGCGATTGCCGAAGGCCTGGCCAAGCGCATCGTCGATAACCAGGTGCCTGACCTGCTGGCCAACAGCGTCGTCTACTCCCTGGACCTGGGGGCATTGCTCGCGGGGACCAAATACCGTGGCGACTTCGAGAAGCGTTTCAAGGCGCTGCTCGGCGAGCTGAAAAAACGCCCGCAGGCAATCCTGTTCATTGACGAAATCCACACCATCATTGGTGCCGGTGCGGCATCCGGTGGGGTGATGGATGCGTCCAACCTGCTCAAGCCTTTGCTTTCGTCGGGTGATATCCGTTGCATCGGCTCGACGACGTTCCAGGAATTTCGCGGCATCTTCGAAAAAG
Organism: Pseudomonas sp. R11F; assembly: GCF_050312575.1. Classification (NCBI taxonomy): domain Bacteria; kingdom Pseudomonadati; phylum Pseudomonadota; class Gammaproteobacteria; order Pseudomonadales; family Pseudomonadaceae; genus Pseudomonas; species Pseudomonas sp. R11F. Next base: position 59,826 of record NZ_JBNPJU010000065.1, read on the forward strand.
ACCGCGCGCTCGCACGCCGCTTCCAGAAAGTTGACGTGTCCGAGCCGTCGGTTGAAGACACCATCGGCATTCTGCGCGGCCTCAAGGGGCGCTTCGAGGCGCACCACGGTATCGAGTACACCGATGAGGCGCTGCGTTCGGCGGCTGAGCTGGCATCGCGCTATATCAACGACCGGCACATGCCCGACAAGGCTATCGATGTGATCGACGAAGCGGGGGCCTTCCAGCGCCTGCAGCCGGTCGAGAAACGTGTGAAACGCATCGACGTGCCTCAGGTTGAGGATATCGTGGCGAAAATCGCACGGATCCCGCCAAAACACGTCACCAGCTCCGATAAAGAGCTGCTGCGTAACCTGGAGCGCGACCTCAAGCTGACCGTGTTCGGTCAGGATGCGGCCATCGACTCGTTGTCCACGGCGATCAAGCTTTCCCGTGCGGGGCTCAAGTCACCGGACAAGCCGGTTGGTTCGTTCCTGTTCGCCGGCCCTACCGGCGTCGGCAAGACCGAAGCGGCGCGGCAGTTGGCCAAGGCCATGGGCATTGAGCTGGTGCGTTTCGACATGTCCGAATACATGGAGCGTCACACTGTGTCGCGCCTTATCGGTGCGCCTCCGGGCTATGTCGGTTTCGACCAGGGCGGCCTGTTGACTGAAGCGATCACCAAGCAGCCGCATTGCGTATTGCTGCTCGACGAAATCGAGAAGGCCCACCCGGAAGTCTTCAACCTGCTGTTGCAGGTCATGGACCACGGGACCCTGACCGACAACAACGGGCGCAAGGCGGACTTCCGCAATGTGATTGTGATCATGACCACCAACGCCGGTGCCGAAACGGCTGCGCGGGCTTCGATCGGTTTCAGCCATCAGGATCATTCTTCCGATGCCATGGAAGTGATCAAGAAGAGCTTTACACCGGAGTTCCGCAACCGTCTGGACACCATTATCCAGTTTGGTCGCCTCAGCCATGAGGTCATCAAGAGTGTGGTGGACAAGTTCCTCACCGAGCTTCAGGCGCAGTTGGAAGACAAGCGCGTGCAGCTGGATGTTACGGACGCGGCGCGCAATTGGCTGGCCGAAGGTGGCTACGACGCGGCAATGGGTGCTCGCCCAATGGCTCGTCTGATCCAGGACAAGATCAAGCGGCCGTTGGCTGAAGAAATCCTGTTCGGCGAATTGTCCGACCATGGTGGCGTGGTGCATATCGATCTGAAGGACGGCGAATTGACCTTCGAGTTCGAGACCACGGCTGAAATGGCCTGACAGTTTACTGCAGCAGCGCAAAAGCACCTTGTGGGAGGGGGCTTGCTCCCGATAGCGGTGGTTCAGCAACAGATTGGTTGCCTGGTCCATTGTTATCGGGAGCAAGCCCCCTCCCACATGGGTTTTGTGATCTCGGCAAAACTCTATGCAAACAAAAACGCCCGGCATAACCGGGCGTTTTGTATTGACTAGCTTAGCGAGCGCGGTAAGTGATGCGCCCTTTGCTCAAGTCATAGGGCGTCAGCTCGACGCGCACTTTGTCACCGGTAAGAATACGAATGTAGTTCTTGCGCATCTTGCCGGAGATATGCGCGGTTACGACGTGCCCATTTTCCAACTCCACGCGAAACATGGTGTTGGGCAGGGTGTCGACGACAGTGCCTTCCATTTCGAAGCTGTCTTCTTTCGACATGCAGTAAAGCCCTCGGTGTCCAGTGAATGGCCCGGTGCAACTGCGCCAGGCAAAAGCGGCGTGCATTGTGCCCGAAAAAGGGTGTTCCCGCCAAGGGGTTCTAGTTAAGCGTGACCCATCTTTGATTAATCAGCAGCTCAATCGGCCGATATTGGGTCTTATAATTCATCTTTTTGCAGTTTTTTATCCAGTACCCGAGGTACACCGCCTCCAGTTCCAGGCGCAAGGCTTCGCCGATTTGCCACAGGATCGCGAAGCGCCCCAGGCTGCGGCGATCTTCGTCTGGCTCATAGAAGGTGTAGACCGCCGACAGGCCGTTGGGCAGCAGATCGGTTACGGCCACGGCCAGCAGGCGGCCATCCAGGCGGAATTCATAGAAGCGCGAGAAGGGCAGGTCGCGCACCAGGAACGTGGAAAATTGATCGCGGCTGGGCGGAAACATGTCGCCATCGGCGTGGCGTTGCTCGATGTAGCGCTGGTAAAGGTCGAAATATTCTTCGGTATAGCGTGGCGTGGTGGCTTTTACCGACAGGTCGGCATTGCGCTTGAGGATGCGCTTCTGATTGCGGTCGGGTAAAAACTGCGCAACCGGGATGCGCGCCGGTACGCAAGCATTGCAGTTCTGGCAATGAGGTCGGTACAGGTGGTCGCCGCTGCGTCGAAAGCCCATTTCCGATAAATCGGCGTACACATGCACATCCATGGGCTGGCTGGGGTCGAGGAACAGCGTGGTGGCCTGCTCATCGGGCAGATAGCTGCAAGAGTGGGCTTGAGTGGCATAAAACTTCAAGCGCGCCAGCTCGGTCATGATCAACCCTCGGGATAAGCTTTGAAATAAGTGTAAGCCAGGTGCGAGGAAGTCGCCTAGGAAACCCACGGGCCAGTGCTGGGTTGATCCAGATGGTTGCGCAGGAAGGCTGCAAATTCGCTGCGCGGTATGGCACGGGCGCCCAGGCTGTGCAGGTGGTTGTTGGGCATCTGGCAGTCGATCAGTACAAAGCCCCAGGCCTGCAATTGCCGGGTGAGTGTTGCAAAGCCGACTTTCGAAGCGTTATCGGCGCGGCTGAACATGGATTCGCCGAAGAACAGTTGGCCCATGGCCAGGCCGTACAGGCCACCGACCAGTTTGCCGTCGTCCCATACCTCTACCGAATGCGCGATCCCGCGCTGGTGCAGCGCCAGGTAGGCGCTTTGTATGCTATCTGTGATCCAGGTGCCGTCGGCGTAGGCTCGGGGCGCTGCGCAGGCCTGGATGACGGCTGCGAAGTCCTGGTCGAAGGTCACGCTGTAGCGCTGTTGGCGCAGCAGCTTTTCGAGGCTGCGGGAAACATGCAGCTCGTCAGGGAATATGACCGTGCGCGGATCCGGCGACCACCAGAGGATCGGCTGGCCTTCCGAGAACCAGGGGAAGCACCCGTGGCGATAAGCCTGGATCAGCCGTTCGGCCGACAGGTCGCCACCGGCGGCCAGCAGGCCATTGGGTTCGCGCATGGCCTTGGCCAGCGGCGGAAATGTGAGGGAGTCGCGTTGCAACCAGGTCAGCATGGCATCCAGGCTTACGGTAGGGGAGGGGAGTGGCAGGTCGGGCGCCTGCCGCGCAAGGGGGATTATTATCGACGCAGCGCTGCGGGGCCAGCCCGAATCCGGCGTTGGCGTGGTTTGGCGTACGCGGGTGTTTCTGCAACTCTGTGCGTGAGGTGTGGTCGTAATCGGGTCTGAGCCCTGCTGGCCAATTGCTAAGCTTGCCTGGATTGATAAAAACACCTCATAAGCCTTTGTCAGCAAAGGCAATGCGTGCTCAAATTGAACATGCTGCAACACTTGAATTGGCGGTGCGGCTCGGCGACGGGCAAGGGCGTGGCATCAAGCACACAAACCCGTACAATGCGGGCATTGTGGCGTTATCGCCGTTTCATCCAGCCACCGCTCGGTGTTAAAAGTAGATTCAACGACGTTCGTTCATTTTTCAGCTGCTCGGATTGGGCAGTAGTTACAGTTATTCAACAGATGGACGCGCTAAAGCGCAGGAATAGACCCGTTTTGAAGAAATCCGCCGCAACACCTAAAGCAGCAGTCGTGCCGGCCTGGCGCCAGCACCTGCATTATCGACTCAAGGAAGGGGCGCTGATCGCCATCGGCGCGCTCTGCCTGTTCCTGATGATGGCCTTGCTCACGTACGGCAAGGACGATCCGGGCTGGAGTCACAACAGCAAGATCGAAGATGTGCAGAACTTCGGCGGCCCGGCCGGTTCCTACAGCGCCGATATCCTGTTCATGGTGCTGGGTTACTTCGCTTACATCTTCCCGTTGCTGCTGGCGATCAAGACCTGGCAGATCTTCCGCCAACGCCATGAGCCTTGGCAGTGGAGCGGCTGGCTGTTCTCCTGGCGCCTGATCGGCCTGGTCTTCCTGGTGCTGTCCGGCGCGGCGCTGGCCCATATCCATTTTCATGCACCCACCGGCCTGCCGGCCGGCGCGGGCGGGGCGCTGGGTGAGAGTCTGGGCGACCTGGCGCGCAGGACCTTGAACATCCAGGGCAGCACCCTGATGTTCATCGCCTTGTTCCTGTTCGGCCTCACCGTGTTCACCGACCTGTCGTGGTTCAAGGTGATGGACGTGACCGGAAAGATCACCCTGGACCTGTTCGAACTGTTCCAGGGCGCCGCCAACCGCTGGTGGGCGGCTCGGGTCGAGCGCAAGCGCATGGTTGCGCAGTTGCGCGAGGTCGATACCCGCGTCAACGAAGTCGTGGCCCCGAGCACGCCGGACCGCCGCGAGCAGGCCAAGGTCAAGGAGCGCCTGATCGAACGCGAACAGGCGCTGAGCAAGCACATGTCGGACCGCGAGAAACAGGTGCCGCCGGTGATCGCTCCTGCGCCCGTCAAGGCGCCCGAGCCCAGCCACCGTGTGCAAAAAGAGAAACAGGCACCGTTGTTTATCGACAGCGCGATCGAAGGCACCTTGCCACCGATCTCGATTCTCGATCCGGCCGAAAAGAAACAACTCAACTATTCGCCCGAATCCCTGGCGGCCGTCGGTCACCTGCTGGAAATCAAGCTCAAGGAGTTCGGCGTGGAAGTGGCGGTGGACTCCATCCACCCAGGCCCGGTGATTACCCGCTACGAAATCCAGCCGGCCGCCGGCGTGAAGGTCAGCCGCATCGCCAACCTGGCCAAGGACCTGGCCCGCTCCCTGGCTGTGACCAGCGTGCGTGTGGTGGAAGTGATCCCGGGCAAGACCACCGTGGGTATCGAGATTCCTAACGAAGACCGTCAGATCGTGCGCTTTTCCGAGGTGCTGTCGACGCCGGAATACGACAACTTCAAGTCGCCGGTCACCCTGGCCCTTGGCCATGACATCGGCGGCAAGCCGGTGATCACTGACCTTGCGAAAATGCCGCACCTGCTGGTGGCCGGTACCACCGGTTCCGGTAAGTCGGTGGGTGTGAACGCGATGATCCTGTCGATCCTGTTCAAATCCGGCCCGGACGACGCCAAGCTGATCATGATCGACCCGAAGATGTTGGAACTGTCGATCTACGAAGGCATCCCGCATCTGCTGTGCCCGGTGGTCACCGACATGAAGGACGCCGCCAACGCCCTGCGCTGGAGCGTCGCCGAGATGGAGCGCCGCTATAAGCTCATGGCGAAGATGGGCGTGCGTAACCTGTCGGGCTTCAATGCCAAGATCAAGGAAGCCCAGGAGCGCGGCGAGACCATTGATGACCCGCTCTACAAGCGTGAAAGCATTCACGACGAAGCGCCGAAACTGACCAAGCTGCCGACCATCGTAGTGGTGGTCGACGAATTCGCCGACATGATGATGATCGTCGGCAAGAAGGTCGAAGAGCTGATCGCCCGTATCGCCCAGAAGGCCCGTGCGGCCGGTATTCACTTGATCCTGGCGACCCAGCGTCCCTCGGTGGATGTGATCACCGGTCTGATCAAGGCCAACATCCCGACACGCATGGCGTTCCAGGTATCGAGCAAGATCGACTCGCGTACCATCATCGACCAGGGCGGCGCCGAGCAACTGCTGGGTCATGGTGACATGCTCTACATGCCGCCCGGCACCAGCCTGCCGATCCGGGTTCACGGTGCGTTCGTCTCCGACGATGAAGTACACCGCGTGGTCGAGGCATGGAAACTGCGTGGCGCTCCCGAGTACAACGACGACATCCTCAACGGCGTCGAAGAAGCCGGCAGCGGCTTTGAGAACGGCGGCGGTGGGGGAGACGACGATGCTGAAACCGACGCTCTCTACGACGAAGCCGTAGCGTTCGTACTGGAAAGCCGCCGCGCCTCGATTTCTGCCGTGCAGCGCAAACTGAAAATTGGCTACAACCGCGCCGCCCGCATGATCGAAGCCATGGAAATGGCCGGTGTCGTGACCGCAATGAATACCAACGGCTCGCGTGAAGTCATCGCCCCCGGGCAGATGCGCGACTGATCCCGCGCCGTGTGGCCACACACGGCGCGCCCTGACACTCAATGAGGACTCCCATGCGTCTTATCCGCATGCTGTTGTTGCCGGCACTGGCCCTGACCGCTGTTTCGGCTCACGCTGACCCGGCCTCCGTCGCCAGCCTGAAGAACCTGTTGGACAAATCCCAGACCCTGACCGCGCGCTTCTCCCAGTTGACCCTGGATGCCGGTGGTACCCAGTTGCAGGAAACCGCAGGCGAAATGGCCGTGCAGCGTCCTGGCCTGTTCTACTGGCATACGGAAGGCAAGTCTGAACAGACCATCGTCTCCGACGGCCAGAAGGTTACCCTGTGGGACCCGGACCTGGAGCAGGCGACCATCAAGAAGCTCGACCCGCGCCTGAACCAGACGCCGGCGCTGCTGCTGTCGGGCGATGTATCGAAAATCAACGACAGCTTCGATATCACGTCCAAGCAAACCAGCAACGTGATCGAGTTCACCCTCAAGCCCAAATCCAAGGACACGCTGTTTGATACGCTGTTGTTGTCATTCGGCAATGGCGTGATCAACAACATGCGCCTGGTCGACAGTGTCGGCCAGCGCACCGATATCCTGTTCTCCGGCGTCAAGGCCAACCAGCCTGTCCCCGCTTCCAAGTTCAAGTTCGACATCCCCAAGGGTGCCGACGTGATCCAGGAATAAATCTCCCAGAGGTTTCAAACGCTGCCCATGGATCTGTTTCGAAGTGACCCGATTGCTCAGCCCCTGGCCGCGCGCTTGCGCTCGACCAACCTGGACGAGTACGTCGGGCAGGAACACCTGCTCGCTCGCGGCAAGCCATTGCGCGAGGCCCTGGAGCAGGGTGCGCTGCATTCGATGATTTTCTGGGGGCCGCCGGGGGTGGGCAAGACCACCCTGGCGCGGCTTCTGGCAAAAGTCTCGGATGCTCACTTCGAAACGGTCTCGGCGGTACTCGCCGGGGTCAAGGAGATCCGCCAGGCGGTGGAAGTCGCCAAGCAGCAGGCCGGGCAGTACGGCAAGCGCACCATCCTGTTCGTTGACGAAGTCCATCGCTTCAACAAGTCGCAGCAGGATGCGTTTCTGCCGTATGTCGAAGACGGCACGCTGATCTTTATCGGCGCTACCACTGAAAACCCATCGTTTGAACTCAACAATGCGTTGCTCTCGAGGGCGCGGGTCTACGTGCTCAAGAGCCTGGATGAAGCGGCGATGCAAAAGCTGCTGCACCGAGCCTTGAGCGAAGACAAGGGCCTGGGCAAGCGTCAACTGACGGTTGGCGACGAAGCCTTCAAGATTTTGCTGACCGCCGCCGACGGTGATGGCCGACGCTTTCTCAACCTGCTGGAAAACGCCTCCGACCTGGCCGAGGACGGCCACGAAATCGGCGTCGACCTGCTGCAAAGCCTGCTGGGCGACACCCGCCGTCGTTTCGACAAGGGCGGCGAGGCGTTCTACGACCAGATCTCTGCGCTGCACAAGTCGGTGCGTGGCTCCAACCCCGATGGCGCGTTGTATTGGTTTGCACGTATGATCGACGGTGGTTGTGACCCGCTCTACCTGGCGCGGCGCGTGGTGCGCATGGCCAGTGAGGACATCGGCAACGCCGACCCGCGTGCCTTGAGCCTGTGCCTCGCCGCATGGGAAGTGCAGGAACGCCTCGGCAGCCCGGAAGGCGAACTGGCCGTGGCCCAGGCCATTACTTACCTGGCGTGCGCCCCGAAAAGCAACGCGGTGTACATGGGGTTCAAGTCGGCCTTGCGCGCCGCCGCCGAGCATGGCTCCCTCGAAGTGCCGCTGCACCTGCGCAATGCGCCGACCAAGCTGATGAAGCAGTTGGGTTACGGCGACGAATACCGTTACGCCCACGACGAACCCGATGCCTATGCCGCCGGTGAAGACTACTTCCCCGACGCGCTGGACCCGCAGCCGTTCTACCAGCCGGTGCCCCGGGGCCTGGAGCTGAAGATCGGTGAAAAGCTCAATCACCTCGCTCAACTCGATCGACTCAGCCCCAGGCAGCGGAGAAAGTAGTGCTCAAGACGATTCTTGCCGTGTCCGTTGCCGGCATCGCTGGTACATTATTGCGTTTCGCCACGGGTACCTGGGTCAGCGCCAATTGGCCGAAGCATTTTTACATGGCGACGCTGGCGGTCAACCTGGTCGGTTGCCTGATTATCGGGCTGTTGTACGGCTGGTTCCTGTTGCGCCCGGAAGTGCCGATTGAAATTCGCGCCGGCTTGATTGTCGGCTTTGTAGGCGGTCTGACGACCTTTTCATCCTTTTCACTGGATACGGTGCGCCTGCTGGAAAGCGGGCAGGCCCTGGTAGCCTTCGGTTACCTGGGCATCAGCGTGTTCGGCGGGCTGCTCGCCACCTGGGCCGGCCTGTCCTTGACCAAACTTTGATAAACGAGAGACCGACATGCTCGATTCCAAACTGTTACGTAGCAACCTTCAGGACGTAGCGGACCGCCTGGCATCCCGTGGCTTTGCCTTGGATGTTGCGCGCATCGAAGCGCTGGAAGAACAGCGCAAGACCGTCCAGACCCGCACCGAAGCACTGCAGGCTGAGCGAAATGCGCGTTCCAAATCCATCGGTCAGGCCAAGCAGCGCGGCGAAGACATCGCGCCGTTGATGGCGGACGTCGAGCGGATGGGCACTGAGCTGTCCGAAGGCAAGGTCGAGCTGGACAAGATCCAGTCCGAGCTGGATTCGATCCTGCTGGGCATCCCTAACATCCCGCACGAATCGGTGCCGGTCGGTGAAGACGAAGACGGCAACGTCGAAGTGCGCCGTTGGGGCACGCCAAAAGCCTTTGATTTCGAGATCAAGGACCACGTTGCCCTGGGCGAACTGACCGGCGGCCTGAATTTCGAAACCGCCGCCAAGATGTCCGGTGCGCGTTTCTCCTTGCTGCGTGGCCCGGTGGCCCGCCTGCATCGCGCCCTGGCGCAGTTCATGATCAACCTGCACACCGCCGAGCACGGTTACGAGGAAGCCTACACGCCTTACCTGGTGCAGGCCCCGGCGTTGATGGGCACCAGCCAGTTGCCGAAGTTCGAAGAGGACCTGTTCAAGATCAGCCGAGAAGGCGAGGCCGACCTGTACCTGATCCCGACCGCCGAAGTGTCGCTGACCAACATCGTCTCCGGCGAGATCCTCGACGCCAAGCAACTGCCGTTGAAGTTCGTGGCTCACAGCCCATGCTTCCGTAGCGAAGCCGGTGCATCGGGCCGCGACACCCGCGGCATGATCCGCCAGCACCAGTTCGACAAGGTCGAGATGGTGCAGATCGTCGAGCCGTCGACCTCGATGGACGCCCTGGAAGGCCTGACCGCCAACGCCGAACGCGTCCTGCAACTGCTCGAACTGCCGTACCGCGTACTGGCGCTGTGCACCGGCGACATGGGCTTCAGCGCCGTGAAGACCTACGACCTCGAAGTGTGGGTGCCAAGCCAGGGCAAATATCGCGAGATTTCGTCGTGCTCCAACTGTGGCGACTTCCAGGCCCGTCGTATGCAGGCGCGTTTCCGTAACCCGGAAACCGGCAAGCCGGAGTTGGTACACACACTCAACGGTTCGGGGCTGGCGGTAGGCCGTACCCTGGTGGCCGTGCTGGAAAACTACCAGCAGGCTGACGGTTCGATCCGCGTGCCTGAGGTGCTCAAGCCGTACATGGCGGGCGTTGAGGTCATCGCCTAAATGGAATTTCTGCCGCTGTTTCATAACCTGCGCGGCAGTCGAGTGTTGGTCGTCGGTGGCGGGGAGATTGCCTTGCGCAAATCCCGGCTGCTGGCCGACGCCGGTGCGTTGCTGCGGGTGGTTGCTCCCCAGATCGAAGACCAGTTGCGTGAACTGGTGCTGGGTAGTGGCGGGGAACTGATTTTGCGCGGTTATCAGGAAGCCGACCTCGACGGTTGCACCCTGATCATCGCGGCAACCGACGACGAGCCCCTGAACGCGCAGGTGTCCAGCGATGCCAAGCGCCGTTGCGTGCCGGTCAATGTGGTGGATGCGCCGGCGTTGTGCAGCGTGATCTTCCCGGCGATTGTCGACCGCTCGCCGCTGGTGATTGCCGTCTCCAGCGGTGGCGATGCGCCGGTGCTGGCGCGGTTGATCCGGGCCAAGCTGGAGACCTGGATTCCGTCCACCTACGGCCAGTTGGCCGGGTTGGCGGCGCGTTTTCGTTCGCAGGTCAAGGGTTTGTACCCGGATGTGCAGCAACGCCGGGCGTTCTGGGAAGAGGTGTTCCAGGGTCCGATTGCCGACCGCCAACTGGCCGGTCAGGGCGCTGAAGCCGAGCGTCTGCTGATCGAGAAGGTCAACGGTGCACCGCCCTATGCACCGGGCGAGGTGTATTTGGTGGGTGCAGGCCCAGGTGACCCCGACCTGCTGACCTTTCGCGCCCTGCGCTTGATGCAGCAAGCCGATGTGGTGCTGTATGACCGCTTGGTGGCACCGGCGATTCTCGAACTGTGCCGTCGCGATGCCGAGCGTGTGTATGTCGGCAAGCGTCGCGCCGAGCATGCCGTGCCGCAGGACCAGATCAACCAGCAACTGGTGGACCTGGCCAAGCAAGGCAAGCGCGTGCTGCGTCTCAAAGGGGGCGACCCGTTCATCTTTGGTCGTGGCGGCGAAGAGATCGAGGAACTGGCGGCCCATGGCATTCCATTCCAGGTGGTGCCGGGAATCACGGCCGCCAGTGGTTGCGCGGCGTATGCCGGGATTCCCCTGACGCACCGCGATTATGCGCAGTCGGTGCGTTTTATCACTGGGCACCTCAAAGACGGGACTTCGGACCTGCCTTGGCTGGACCTGGTAGGGCCGTCGCAGACCCTGGTGTTCTACATGGGGTTGATTGGCTTGCCGATCATCTGCGAGCAGTTGATCAAGCACGGGCGCTCGGCCGACACCCCGGCGGCGCTGATCCAGCAGGGCACCACGTCCAACCAGCGCGTGTTTACCGGCACCCTGGCCGATTTACCACGCATGGTGGCGGAGCATGAAGTGCATGCGCCGACGTTGGTCATCGTCGGTGAAGTGGTCGTGTTACGCGAAAAACTCAAGTGGTTCGAAGGCGCTCAGGAATAGCTTTAAGCCTCAAGAGCATCGGGAGCAAGCCCCCTCCCACATTGGAATGCATTCCAGAGTGTGGGAGGGGGCTTGCTCCCGATGAGGCCCTCAAGCGCAGCCCATTATCCGGATCAGCTCCAAACACCTTGACCGGCTAATCGCTCGCGATCATGTTCGGCATCAAACGCTTGCAATGGGCCTTTGGGCACAATCCCCGTCGGATTGATCGTACGGTGACTGGCATAGTAATGCCCCTTGATATGCTCGAAATCCACCGTCTCGGCTACCCCCGGCCACTGATACATTTCCCTCAGCCAGTTCGACAGGTTCGGATAATCCGCAATCCGGCGCAGGTTGCATTTGAAATGGCTGTAATACACCGCGTCAAAGCGAATCAGCGTGGTGAACAGCCGCACGTCGGCCTCGGTCAGGTATTCGCCGGCCAGGTAGCGATGGTCGCCCAAGTGCTGTTCCAGGTGGCTGAGTTCGGCAAACACATCATCAAACGCACTTTCGTACGCCTGCTGCGAGGTGGCGAAACCGGCGCGGTATACGCCGTTGTTCACGGCGGGGTAGATGCGTTCGTTCAGCGCATCGATAGTGGGGCGCAGGGCCTCGGGGTAAAAATCCAGCGTGTTGCCGGTCAGTTCGTTGAACGCACTGTTGAACATGCGGATGATCTCCGCCGATTCATTGCTGACAATGCGCTTGAGCTGCTTGTCCCACAGCACCGGCACCGTGACGCGGCCGGTGTAGTCGGCGGTGTCGGCGGTATAGCGTTGGTGCATGAATTCGAAACCCTCCAGCTTGTCGCCGGTAGAACCGTGGGCCTTGTCGAAGGTCCAGCCGTTTTCCAGCATCAACCAGCTGACCACCGACACGTCAATCAGGCTTTCCAAACCCTTGAGTTTGCGCAGGATCAAGGTGCGGTGAGCCCAGGGGCAGGCGAGCGACACATACAGATGGTAGCGTCCGGCCTGGGCCTTGAAGCCACCTTCACCAGTGGGGCCAGGCCTGCCGTCGGTGGTGACCCAGTTGCGGCGTTGCGCCTGTTCCCGTTGGAACGCACCGTCCGCGCTACTTTCGTACCACTGGTCTTTCCAATGTCCTTTGATCAGCAAGCCCATGACTGGCTCCTCGACTAATAAGTAAGCGTTGGAGGCCAGTTTAAAGGGCTGAGTTCGATTTAAAAGCGCAAAGACCGGGCGTTAATGATCGACTAAATCGATTTATCCCGAGCATCCCAGTATTGCTGGGCCAACGCGAATGCCTGCTCGCGGGGATGCCCCAGGCCACGCAACGCCAGGGCCATGGTGGCGATCAACGCCAGTTGCGGATAACTGTCCTCGACGTCGCCGCGCCACAGCGCCTTCAGGTGCTCGGGTTCGAGCGTGGCCGGTTTGACGTGGCGCTGGGTGGAGAGGGCGGGCCACTCTTCATCCCAGCTTTCGCCGCCGATGGTGCCATAGAGATAGCTCGCAGCGTCGGGGTTGATCTCGATTTCGCCGCCGTCACCCTTCACCACGATCACATTGTCGCCCAGCAGGCCGCTGGCATCACGGTGCACACCCTGGTAACCGGGATGGAAAATGCTTTGCAGGCCAAGGCGTGCATTCAGCGGGTTGAGCAGGCGCGCCAGGGAGTGGATCGGCGAGCGCAGGCCCAGGGTGTTGCGCAGGTCAATCATGCGTTGCAGTTGCGGTGCCCAGTCACCCAGTGGGATAAACGCCAGGTTGCCGTGCGCATAGGCCGCTTCCACCTGGCGCCAGTTGCGGCACAGCGGAATCTGCAAGCCTTCCAGCAATTGCTCGGTGTACAGCCGGCCTGCCGTATGGGCGCCACCCCCGTGCATGAGGATGCGCACACCGTTTTGTGCCAGGCATTTGGTCGCCAGCAGGAACCAGGGCAGGTGGCGTTTCTTGCCGGCATAGGACGGCCAATCGATATCCACGTTCAGCGCCGGAGCCTGCAAACGCTCGCGGACGGCCTCGGTGAAGCCGGCGAGCTCTTGCGGGCTTTCTTCCTTATGGCGCAGCAGCATCAGGAACGCACCGAGCTGGGTGTCTTCGACTTGTTCGTCGAGCAACATGCCCATGGCCTCGCGGGCCTCTTCGCGGGTGAGGTTGCGCGCACCGCGCTTGCCTTTGCCCAGGATGCGTACGAACTGTGCAAACGGGTGCTCGGCAGGCGTTTCGAGGGGCAGCGGGGCAAAGTCGGTCATAGGCAATTCGTCGGTCTGGGCAGGCCCGCCAGCTTGGCGGCGAGTTTGGCGGGAGTGCCGTTGAACAGTTTGTTGAGGTACAGGCTGTTGCCCTTTTCCGGGCCCAGCTTCAAGGCGGTGTACTTGATCAGCGGACGCGTGGCGGGGGACAGCTGGAACTCGGCGTAGAAGCCGCGCAGCAGTTCGAGGATTTCCCAGTGCTCCGCCGTCAGCGCCAACGCTTCGGCGGCGGCCAGGGCGTTGGCGACCTCGGCGGACCATGCGTTCAGGTCGACCAGATAACCGTCCTTGTCCAGTTCGAGGGTGCGCGAACCCACGGTCAGCGTATTCATAGCCAGGTGTTGACCTTGTCGTAGTCGATCGACAGTTGTACGAAGCCTGGATAGTCGACGCTGTCGGCCCAGTCCGGCAGGGGCAGGTTACGCGCCTGCAGGTCTTCGGCCAGCACCCATACCTTCAGGCCCTTGGTTTGCAGGGCTGCATTGTGCAGCGCATAGGCGCCGTCGCCGCAGAGCAGGATCGCGTCATCGGCAGCGCAGATGCGCAGGCAACTGGCGAGCCGGCTGTCGGTGAAGGGGGAGTGAGATACCACATGGAGAGTCGACATCAGAGGGTGATCACCTGGTCGTAACGGTCAATCAGTTGGGAGATTTGTGCATTGCCCAGCGCTTCGGCGCTGGCCGGCGCCGTGAGCCCGCGTTCGGCGAGGCTATGTTGGCAGACGAAGACCTCATCGATGCCGAACAGCCCCAGCGCCTGCAGGTTGGCGCTCAGGTCTTTTTGTTGCACGGCCTTGGCGTCCTGATGCGGCGCCAGTTGGAACACGCCGTCATCCATGAACAATAAGCCGATGGGCAGATCGAACGCGCCGCCGGCCAGCACGATATCCAGCGCTTCACGCGCGCTGGGCCCGGACCACGGTGCCTGGCGGCTGATCACCAGTAAAGATTTGGACATGTCATGGCCCTCCAAAGCAGATGAGGCGGTCGGCCGCCTGGGCGGCGTCGTGCAATTGCCCCAGGCCCGAGAGTGCCCACGGTGCCTCGAGGTTCACGGCACTGCGTTGGTAGCGCGTGGCCTCTTCACTGTTGAGCACGCCACGGCGCAACGCGGCGGCAATGCACACCACGCTGTCGAGCTGATGCGCGCTGACGAATTCGCGCCACTGGCGCGCAATGTCTTGCTCATCCTGGGGCGCAACCACGTTGTTGGAGGCGCTATAGACGCCATCCTGATAAAAAAACAGCCGCACGATCTCATGCCCGGCCGCCAGCGCCGCCTGAGCGAACAGCAAGGCGCGGCGTGAGGAGGGCGCATGGGCGGCGGAAAACAGCGCTATCGCGAACTTCATGGGACACTCTGCCAGCAAACGTGGGCCAATGATAAAGCCGCCGCCGCGAAAAAGCCCGCCGTGATCAAAACGGTCACCGTCGCTGATCGTTCCGGCGATTGCCGGTAGACGCAAGGCTGCCTAGTCTAGGGGCATTCGAAGTGCAAACGGAGTTTCCATGTCTGGTCCCTTGGCGTCCCTCAAAGTGCTGGATTTTTCCACCTTGCTGCCTGGCCCGTTTGCGTCGCTGATGCTGGCGGACATGGGCGCTGAAGTGCTGCGCATCGAGTCGTCCACGCGCATGGACCTGTTACGCGTGCTGCCGCCGCATGATCAGGGGACCTCGGCGAGCCATGCGTACCTCAACCGCAATAAGCGCAGCCTCGCGCTGGACCTGAAACGCACCGAAGCGCTGGAGATCGTGCGTGAACTGGTCAAGGACTACGACATCCTCGTCGAACAGTTCCGCCCAGGGGTGATGGCGCGCCTGGGTTTGGGCTACGAGGCGCTGAAGGCGATCAACCCCCGGCTGATTTATGTATCGATCACCGGCTACGGCCAAACCGGCCCCTACAAGGACCGCGCCGGGCACGATATCAACTACCTCGCGTTGGCGGGCGTGGCCAGTCATACCGGGCGCCAGGACAGCGGGCCAGTGCCGCTGGGCGTGCAGCTGGCGGATGTGGCTGGGGGTTCGCTGCACGCGGTGGTCGGGCTGCTGGCGGCGGTCGTCGCTCGGCAGCAGAGCGGCGTCGGCCAGCATCTGGATGTGAGCATGACCGACTGTTCGTTCAGCCTGAACGCCATGGCCGGTGCGGGCTACCTGGCCTGTGGGGTGGAACCGGGGCGCGAGAATCATGTGCTCAATGGCGGCAGCTTTTACGACTACTACCGCACGCGAGATGGGCGCTGGATGTCGGTAGGCAGCCTGGAACCGGGGTTTATGCAGCAATTATGCGTGGCCTTGGGGCGGCCGGAGCTGGCGGCCCAGGGCCTGTCACCCAGGCCGGAGCAGCAAAAGGCCCTTAAGCTGGCGCTGCAGATCGAGTTCGAGAAGCGCAGTTTCGATGAGCTGTGTGAGTTGTTTGCCGGGGTGGATGCTTGCGTGGAGCCTGTGCTCAGCTTGAGTGAGGCGGTGCAGCATCCGCAGTTGAAAGCCCGTGAGCTGGTGTGCCAGGTGCCAAGGGCCGATGGCTCGACCCAAGCGCAAATCGCCTGCCCGTTGAAATTTTCAGAGGGCTTGCCGGCGCCTCGGCATATCGGGGTGGCGGTCGGTGCCCATAGTGATGAGGTGCTGACGGAGCTGGGGATCAGTGCGCAGCGGATAGCCGAGTTGCGTAGTGCCAACGTGGTTGGGTAGTGCCTGAACAGACGCCATCGGGAGCAAGCCCCCTCCCACAGTTTGAAAGGCGGCGCGGTCAAAATGTGGGAGGGGGCTTGCTCCCGATGAGGCCCTCACTCCACCCGAGTTTCCCCGGTGAACACCAGGGTCTGCCGACACCGCCGACACAGATACCGCCTGCCCTGGGCCACCATGCCGTGGCGCTGTGGCGAAAACGGAAAGTCGCTGTCGGCACACGGGCATCGGTAGATATAGCGGGTGACTTGCCGGCGTTTCACGGCATAGGTGTGGCAACGATCCGGCGGCAGTTCGTAAACCCCGCGCATGATCAATTGCCATTCTTCGCCATGGGGTTGGATGCGCTCGCCAAACAACTGGTGGGCGATCAGGTGCGCGACTTCGTGGGCCACGGTCTGTTTCAGGAAGTGTTGGCTGTTTTCTCGGTACAACTGGGGGTTGAAACGCAGCAGGTTCTCGTGCAAATGCGCGACACCGGCTTTCTGGCCCCGCAGCTTGAGGCTGACCTGGGGGCGTTTGAAACTTCGTTTGAAAAAGGATTCGGCTAGCAGGAAACACTCTTCGACGCGGGTATTGAGTTGCTCGGGCATGCGGTACTGATCTCCAGAGATACCCAGTATGCCGCAAAGCTGGGCGTTTCCGAATCTGTCAGGCGCCGAATGGTCACGCATAAAGCACAAAGCCACCTTGCGGTGGCCTTGCCCAGGTCGATAAACGGGTCAGTTGGTATAAATCGGGCCGACGCCCAGGCCCCAGACGATCACGGTAAACGCCATGATCGCCACCAGGACTACCAGCCCCACGGCCAGCACCGAACTGGAGAACAGGAAACCCTCATCCGGGTCGATGTTCATGAAGGTCGGCAATCCCACATACAGCAGGTAGACCGTGTAGCAAATGGCTGCCGTGCCTACCATCATGCCCAACCACATATGCGGATAGAGCGCCGCCAACCCGCCGATAAACAGCGGTGTCGCGGTGTAGGTCGCAAAGGCCACGCAGCGTGACATGCTGGGGTTGGCATCATAGGTGCGGGCCATCCAGTGAATGAACGCGCCCATCACGGCCACGCCGCCGAGCATGGCTGCGTACGACATGATCGTCATCCAGAGCGCACTTTCCTGGGTCAGCATCACCGGCGCGCGGCTGCCGATGACCCAGCCGACCCGGGTAGTGCCGATAAAGGCGGAAACGGCGGGGATCGCCGCGAGAATCAGGGTGTGAGTGAGGTACATGTGGCCGATGCTTTCTTCCTTATCGCCACGGATTTCCCGCCATTCCTGGTCGGGATGGGTAAACAGCCCCACGACGTGATGGATCATGCCAGTCACTCCTGTCGTTATTACCATCGCCCCCCATCGGAGCGCCTACGGGCCAGATGGCCTCAAAGGTCTGGATAGATATGCGACCTCAAGTCGCAGTATAGGAAGTGATGACCCGGAAAACTGTAAGGCTTTAGAGCAAATCGCACTGTAAACATTGGTCCTAATCGCGGCGGGGTCTGTTGATGGGAGCGCGGCCTGCTCCCACATTGAATGTCGGCACTCGACATCGGTAAAATGCTGCGCTTTTCGTCACACACTTCTAGCGGATCCAAGCGCCATGGGCACTCTTACAGTCAACCAGAACAAACTGCAAAAACGCCTGCGTCGCCTGGCCGGTGAAGCGGTCACCGATTTCAACATGATCGAGGACGGCGACAAGGTCATGGTTTGTCTCTCCGGCGGCAAAGACAGCTACACCATGCTCGACGTGCTGTTGCACCTGCAGAAGGTCGCGCCGATCAAGTTCGAGATCGTCGCCGTCAACATGGACCAGAAACAACCGGGTTTCCCGGAGCACGTACTGCCGGCCTATCTCAAAGAGCTGGGCGTCGAGTACCACATCGTGGAAAAAGACACCTACTCGGTGGTCAAGGAGTTGATCCCGGAAGGCAAGACCACCTGTTCGCTGTGCTCGCGCCTGCGCCGTGGCACGCTCTACACCTTTGCCGATGAGATTGGCGCGACCAAGATGGCCCTGGGTCATCACCGTGATGACATCGTCGAAACCTTCTTCCTCAACATGTTTTTCAACGGCTCGCTCAAGGCCATGCCGCCCAAGCTGCGCGCCGATGATGGGCGCAACGTGGTGATCCGTCCGCTGGCGTACTGCAGCGAGAAGGACATCCAGGCCTACTCCGACCTCAAGCAATTCCCGATCATCCCGTGCAACCTGTGTGGTTCCCAGGAGAACCTGCAGCGTCAGGTGGTCAAGGAAATGCTGGTGGACTGGGAACGCAAGACCCCTGGCCGAACCGAAAGCATCTTCCGCAGCCTGCAGAACGTGATCCCGTCGCAATTGGCCGACCGCAACCTGTTCGACTTCACCAGCCTGACGATCGACGAGACGGCGGCTTCGCGCTTCGTCAATGTAGTGAACCTCTGAGCCATTTCAAGGCTCTGACACACGGCGCTCACGGGCGCCGTTTTCAATTCGATTGCCAGGAGAGGGCATGCGCGATTACAAGTGGCTGCACGAATATTGTCTGAACCGCTTCGGTTCAGCGGCCAAGCTGGACGCCCACCTGCCGGTGCCCAAGACCGCGGCGCAATTGCGCAAGATCAGTGATGACCGTTACCTGTCGACCCTGGCACTGCGCGTGTTTCGCGCGGGCTTGAAACACAGTGTGGTGGACGCCAAGTGGCCGGCCTTCGAGCAGGTGTTTTTTGGCTTCGACCCGGAAAAGGTCGTGCTGATGGGCGCCGAACACCTGGAGCGTTTGATGCAGGACACGCGCATCATCCGTCACCTGGGTAAACTCAAAAGTGTGCCGCGCAATGCGCAGATGATCCTCGACATCGAGCAGGAGAAGGGCAGCTTCGGCGCATTCATCGCCGACTGGCCGGTGACCGACATCGTTGGGTTGTGGAAGTACCTGAGCAAGCACGGCCACCAGCTGGGCGGCCTGTCGGCACCGCGCTTTTTGCGCATGGTGGGCAAGGATACCTTTGTGCCGAGCGATGACGTGGTGGCGGCTTTAAATGCGCAGAAGATCGTCGACAAGGCACCGACCAGCCTGCGCGACCTGGCGGCGGTGCAGGCTGCGTTCAACCAGTGGCATGCCGAAAGCGGGCGGCCGATGTGCCAGTTGTCGATGATGTTGGCCTACACCGTCAATCATTGAGTGTGTAGCGCCGATCGAGCTGATGCCGCCAGCGCACATAGAGCAGGGCGGTGCAAAACACCGCCAGGCTCGCCAGCATCTCCAGCACCCCGAACACTTGCCGGTTCGGGTCATACGCGGCCAGCGCGCCCTTGATGAAATACAGGTTTACCACAAAGCACATCCACGAATGCCCACGGGCACTGCCCAGCAGCATCCCCGGCGCCAGTACCAGCAACGGCACCAACTCGATCAGCAGGATCACCCAGGGACGGGCGCCGTGCAGGTCGGCAACGAACAGGTAGTACACGCACAGCAATCCCACCAGGCCCAGGAATGCCAGCAGGCTCAGCGCCCGTGCCACCTTGACCCGAGGTTCCAGCCACGCTTGCGACGGCAGGACCTTAGGCTTTCTGGCCACGGCCGTTCTCCAGCAGCAAGGCGGTGTTTGCCAGGCGCAGGCCCAGGGCGCGGCACAGCGTGATTTCATGTTGATCAAGCATGCGCTTGCCATCCGGCCCGGCATGGTGGCTGGCGCCATACGGCGTGCCGCCGCCCTGGGTGTCGAGCAGCGCCTGTTCGCTGTAGGGCAGGCCGGTGATCAGCATGCCGTGGTGCAGCAAGGGCAGCAGCATCGACATCAGCGTGGTCTCCTGGCCGCCGTGCAGGCTGGCGGTGGAGGTGAACACCCCGGCGGGTTTGCCGACGAGGGCGCCGGTCAGCCACAGGTTGCTGGTGCCGTCGAGGAAATACTTGAGCGGCGCGGCCATGTTGCCGAAGCGGGTCGGGCTGCCCAGGGCCAGGCCCGAGCAGTTTTTCAGGTCATCGAGGCTGGCATACAGCGCGCCTTCATCCGGGATGCTCGGCGCCACGGCTTCGCACTCGGTAGAGATCGCCGGCACGGTGCGCAGACGCGCCTCCAGGCCGGCTTGCTCGATGCCCCGGGCAATTTGCCGGGCCATCTCGCTGACCGAGCCATTGCGGCTGTAATACAGCACCAGCACATACGGAGTCGTCACGGCAGGATCTCCAATACGTTCTCCGGCGGGCGACCGATGATGGCTTTGTCGGCGGTCTCCAGGATCGGGCGTTCCATCAGCTTCGGGTGTGCGGCGATGGCGGCGATCAATTGCGTTTCGCTGAGGCCGGCGTCGGCCAGGTTGAGTGTTTTGTATTCCTCTTCACCGGTGCGCAGCAATTGGCGTGCGCTGATGCCGAGCTTGCTCAGCAGAGCCTTCAGTTGCGCGGCGTCCAGCGGGGTTTCCAGGTAGCGCACGACGGTCGGGGCCAGGCCGCGAGCCTCCAGCAGTTCGAGCGCACCGCGGGATTTCGAGCAGCGCGGGTTGTGATAAAGCGTCAGATCGGTCATGTGCGGGTCGCATCTTGCGTAAGGTGGCGGGTATTCTACCTGCGCTGCGGCTCGCTCTTAAACCGTAAGAGGCGATCGGTCGCAGACAATGTTCATTTTACGAAGGATTACCCCATGACTAGGCGACTGATCGGTGCATTGGCGATCATCACAACCCTGCTGCTCAGCGGCTGCGGCAATGACTATGGCGTTGACCAATACGGCCAGAAGGTGGCGGCCGAACGTCTGGACAAGCAGTGGGTGGTGGTCAACTACTGGGCTGAATGGTGTGGCCCGTGCCGCACGGAAATCCCGCAGCTCAATGCCTTGGCCGAGCAGTTGAAAGCGCAGAATGTGGGGGTGTTCGGGGTCAATTTCGACAATGTGCAGGGTGAGGAACTCAAGGCGGCCAGCGAAAAGCTGGGGATCAAGTTCACCGTCCTGGCGCAGAACCCGGAAGGGATCTTCGATATCCCGCGCAGCGAGGCATTGCCGGTGACCTACATCATCGATGACAAGGGCAAGGTGCGTGAGCAGTTGATGGGCGAGCAGACGGCAGATGGGGTACTGGCCAAACTCAGGGCTTTGCGCGGGTAAAGCGACAACTCAAGGCAAATGTGGGGGGCGGTGCGATGATTCGACTTGCTGCCGATGGCGGTGTGTCAGTCAGCTGATGTATTGACTGGCACATCGCTATCGGGAGCAAGCCCCCTCCCACAATTGGATCTCATCAGTCCACAGATCGGCGGATCAGCCTTCTTCCAGCCACAGGCGGATCGGCTTGCCCTCGGCCGGCCAGAAGCGGGTCTGTTCGATCGGCGAGATATCCCAGCGCTCAACGCCTTGCAGGGCCTGGAAGAAGCGGTGTTCCTGCTCCATCAAGGCCTCGGCGCAGAGCTTGCGGGTGCTGCCGAGCTTGCCGAAACTCAGCTTCTGGCCATCGACGGTGTACGGCGCAAACCAGTGGTTGCAGCCACCATTGCCATAGGCGCGACCATCGGCACCCAGGGTCACGGTCAGGTGCGCGTAGTCCATCAAGGGCCGCTCACCAATCCACTCCACCACGTAGCTGTGATCCTGTTCCAGCTTCGCCGTGTCGCTGGCGCAGCCGCCGAGGCCGATGCCGATGGCGGCAAGCAGCAGCGGGGCTTTCATTGTGCGGCCTGCTGGCATTTCGGGCAGCGGTGCTTGTCGCCTTCGCTGGCCCAGCCCAATTCCTTGATGCGCGCGTTGGCGGCCTGGGGGAGTGGCTCTTTGGTCAGCTTGGTTTCCACTGCAAATTCAAACTCCAGCACGCTCTCGCAGCTGTCGCAGTTGACCTTCCAGGTGTGAATCTCCAGCTCGCCGAATTTCGGCCCCTGGGCCATGGCGACCCATTGGCCCGCCGGGCGGATGGAATAGCGCGCGTCACCTTCGACGGTCAGGCGCATCGACAGGGTTTTACTGCCGCGCAGGGTGACGATCAGTACGTCGCCATGCTTGATCGAACCACCGTTGCCGGTGACCTGATAACGGCCCGGCACCAGGGCACGGCATTCGATCAGGGTGTGTTGCGGGCTCAGCAAGCTGAAGCGGAAATCGTGTTCGGCCATGGGTCCTCCAATTAGGCGCGGCATCCTATCACGGGTGCCGGCCTATCATGAGCCTGGTATGTGACCGCTGATCAGCCCTCCACCAGGTTCTGTGGCAGACCCTCGGCCCAGGCAGCGATGTTAGCCAGCGTCGTGCCGGCAATCGCCGCCAACGCTTCGCGCGTCAGGAACGCCTGGTGGGCGGTGATGATCACATTGGGAAAGGTCAGCAGGCGTGCAAGCACATCGTCTTGCAAGGGCAGGTCGGAGCGGTCTTCGAAGAACAGCTGGGCTTCTTCCTCGTACACATCCAGCCCCAAATAACCGAGTTGCCCCTGCTTGAGTGCATCGATCAGTGCCGGTGTGTCGACCAGCCCCCCGCGCCCGGTATTGATCAGCATCGCACCCGGCTGCATCTGGGCCAGGGACCGTGCGTTGATCAGGTGTTGGCTGTCGTGGGTGAGCGGGCAGTGCAGACTGATGATCTGCGCCTCGGCCAGCAACTCCGGCAGGCTCGTGTAGCGGGCGCCCAGGGCCTGAACCTGAGGGTTGGGGAAGGGGTCGTAGGCCACCAGCCGGCAGCCGAAACCGGCCATGATCCTGGCGAATGCCGCGCCGATCTGCCCGGTGCCGACGACGCCGACAGTCTTGCCGACGAGGTCGAAACCGGTCAGCCCGTGCAGGCTGAAATCACCGTCGCGGGTGCGGTTGTAAGCACGATGCAAACGGCGGTTGAGGGCCAGGATCAACGCCACCGCATGCTCGGCCACCGCGTGGGGCGAATAGGCCGGCACGCGGACGATGGCCAGTCCCAGGCGCTTGGCGGCGGCCAGGTCGACATGGTTGTAGCCGGCCGAACGCAGGGCGATCAGGCGCGTACCGCCGTTGGCCAAGTGTTCCAGCACCGGGGCGCTGAGGTCATCGTTGATGAAGGCACACACCACCTCGTGATGCTCGGCCAGAGCCACAGTGTCGAGATTGAGGCGGGCGGGCTGGAAGTGCAGTTCTAAGCCGGCGGGCAGCGGCTCACCGAGAAAACTGTCGCGGTCGTAGTGTTGGCTACTGAAAAGAATGACGCGCATCAAATGGAGCTCCCTGTCATTTGCGAGTTGGAAATGCCTCCCACACGGGTTCCTGTCAATCAGGCGCTGACCCGCGCTTCACTGGCCAGGCGGGCAATCGCCATGTCCAGCTCGTCGAGTGCGGTCATGGCCTTGGCGTCGTCCTGCTTGAGCAGGGTTTCGGCGCGCTGGCAGGCGGCACGCAGTTGCGGCACACCGCAATAGCGCGTGGCGCCGTGCAGGCGGTGAACGCGCTCGATCAAGGCGTTGTTGTCATTGGCTTCGCGGGCGGCGGTGATGGCCTGGCGGTCGGCTTCCAGCGACGCCAGCAGCATGGCCAGCATATCGGCGGCCAGATCGGCTTTGTTGGCGGCCAGACGCAAGCCTTCCTCGTGGTCCAGCACCTGCAGTCGCACGCCGGGGGCCAAGCCGTCAGGGGCGCGCTCCGGCCCCTGGTTGCGCAGGGCCAGGCCGGTCCACTTCAACACCACCTGGGCCAGTTGCCGTTCGCTGATGGGTTTGGTCAGGTAATCGTCCATGCCGCTTTGCAGCAGGGCGCGCTTTTCATTGGCCATGGCATGGGCGGTGAGGGCGACCACCGGCAATGGCGTACCGTGGCGCTCGCTTTCCCACTGGCGAATCGCCTCGGTGCTCTGGCGCCCGTCCATACCGGGCATTTGTACGTCCATCAGCACCAGGTCGAAGGTTTCCTGTTTCACCGCATCGATGGCGGCGTAACCGCTTTCCACCGCCAGCACCTTGGCGCCCATGTCTTCCAGCAGGGTTTGCACCAGCAACAGGTTCGCCGGGTTGTCATCCACGCACAGCACACGCGGTGCTCGGCTGGACAGCGGCTCACCCGGTTCACTGCGCGACGGGCGCGGGCTGATCAGGTCGGCGAGCGCCCGGCGCAGCTTGCGCGTACAGGCAGGCTTGGCCTGCAATTGGCTGTTGGGGTTGGGCACTGACTGGTTGAACAGCATCTGCTCGGTGGTCGGGCACAGCACCAGCACTTTGCAGCCCAGGTGTTCGAGGTCCCACAGGTGCTGGTTGAGGCGTTCAGGAGGGATGTCATTGGCGGTGACGCCGAGTACCGCCAGGTCAATGGCCTGCTCGGTCTGATGCGCGCTGGTAATGCCGTTGGTCAGGTTCTCCAGGGAGTTGAACGGCGTGACTTCAAGCCCGCAGTCTTCCAACTGATGTTGCAGGGCCTGGCGCGCCAGCTCGTGATTTTCCAGTACGGCCACCCGGCGACCGAGCAGTGGTGCGGCGGGCAGGTCTTCAACGTCGTCGCGAGTTTTGGGCAGGTTCAGGCTGATCCAGAACTCCGAACCTTCACCCGGCGTGCTGTCAACGCCGATTTCACCACCCATCTGTTCGATCAGGCGCTTGGAAATCACCAGCCCCAAGCCGGTGCCTCCTGGCTGGCGCGACAGCGAGTTGTCGGCCTGGCTGAACGCCTGGAACAGTGCGCGTACATCCTGGTTGGACAGGCCGATGCCGGTGTCTTGCACGCTGATGCGCAGTTGTACGCTGTCTTCCTGTTCGTCCTCGATCATCGCCCGGGCGACAATGGTGCCTTCGCGGGTGAACTTGATCGCGTTGCTGACCAGGTTGGTCAGAATCTGCTTGAGGCGCAGCGGGTCGCCGACCAACGCCAATGGCGTGTCGCGGTACACCAGGCTGACCAGTTCCAACTGCTTGGCATGGGCGGCAGGCGCGAGGATGGTCAGGGTGTCTTGCAGCAAGTCCCGCAGGTTGAAGGGCACGCTGTCGAGCACCAGCTTGCCGGCCTCGATCTTCGAGAAATCGAGGATCTCGTTGATGATGCCCAACAGGTTGTCGGCGGATTTTTCGATGGTGCCCAGGTAATCCAGCTGGCGTGGCGACATCTCGCTTTTCTGCAACAGGTGGGTGAAACCCAGGATGCCATTGAGCGGGGTGCGGATCTCATGGCTCATGTTGGCCAGGAACTCCGATTTGATGCGGCTGGCTTCCAGGGCTTCCTTGCGCGCCAGGTCCAGTTCGATGTTCTGGATCTCGATGGTCTCCAGGTTCTGGCGCACGTCTTCGGTGGCCTGGTCGATACTGTGTTGCAGTTCTTCCTGGGCATTTTGCAGGGTTTCGGCCATGCGGTTGATGCCCGAGGCCAACTGGTCCAGTTCCTGGCTGCCCAACGGTGGCAAGCGGGTTTCGAGGTTGCCGTCCTTGAGTTGGGCCACGGCCAGTTTGATCTGGCTGATGGGTGAATTGATCGTGCGGCTGATGCGCAGTGCCAAGGCGGCGGTGCAGATCAGGCCGATGGCGATCAACAGCAAGCTGGCGAACAGGCTGCGATAGCCGCGCAGCAGCATGCCGTTGTGGGACAGTTCCACCTCGACCCAGCCCAGCAGGCGGTCGGATTCATCGGGGATCAGTTCGCCGGCGAGGTTGCGATGGCGGCCGAACACCGGCAGCAGGTAGCGCGTGGCGTCGTTGCCGGTGCGCTGCAACAGGTGCGAGCTGTTGCCGATAGGTGGCTGATTGAGCATGGTCGGGCCGGCGTGGGCCAGGGAGGAGCGGTCCGGCGCAAGGAACGACACGGTGCGCACGTCCGGTTGTTCCAGGGATTGGGTGGCGATGCGTTCC
Organism: Pseudomonas sp. R11F; assembly: GCF_050312575.1. Classification (NCBI taxonomy): domain Bacteria; kingdom Pseudomonadati; phylum Pseudomonadota; class Gammaproteobacteria; order Pseudomonadales; family Pseudomonadaceae; genus Pseudomonas; species Pseudomonas sp. R11F. The sequence continues at coordinate 85,679 of NZ_JBNPJU010000065.1, forward strand.
AGCAGATCGGTGTTTTTGCTGCTCAGGGGTGGTGCCACCAGCGGCGCCAATTGCTCGGCGATCATCTCGCCGCGTTGCAGCAACTGGGTCTGCAGTTCCGACAGTTGCATCCAGGTGAAATAGCCTCCCAACAACAAGGCCATCAGGCTGGTCGGTAATAAGGTCAGCAACAGTACGCGGCCTTTGATCCCCATTTTTCTAAGCACGCCACTCTCCTGCTACCACATTGATATCAATCATTCACGCAGGCATCCGGCCCGCGCCACCTGCGCAGTGTAGCCATTTGCGCCGGGTGGATTCTCGTAAATTAATGACAGAGGGCAATCTTCGGGCCATTCGTCGCCGGCTGGCGATTGCCTGGCACGGTTTAATCTTGAATAATCAGTCATTGAGAATGACTTGCAGACGCTAATGAATCCCGCAGCCGTTGGCCCACCCAGTATCCTGACCATCGAAGATGACCCTGTATTGGGCGCCTATGTGCATGAGCACCTGGGACGTTGCGGTTTCCAGGTGACGTGGTGCCGGAATGGCCGGCAAGGTTTGCAGATGGCCCGTGACCAGGCGTTCGATGTGGTGTTGATGGACATCCTGCTGCCTGGCCTGGACGGTTTGTCGATTCTCACGCATTTGCGCCAGAGCCATGCGGTGCCCGTGATCCTGATGTCGGCCCTGGGCGCCGAGGCAGATCGCATCAGCGGCTTTCGCCTGGGAGCCGACGACTACCTGCCCAAGCCGTTCAGCATGATCGAGTTGCGCGTGCGCATCGAGGCGATCCTGCGCCGGGTCGCCCTGGACCGGCGCCCGCAGCCGGCCCTGATACCAGCGCGTGAAGACGTGCAGACCCTGCGCTTTGACGATGAACAGTGCGATGTCTTTCACCGGGAGCAATGGGGCGGGCTGACGCGCAGTGAGTATCGCCTGCTGGAAACCCTGCACCGTAATGCCGAAGAGGTACTCAGCAAGGCTTTCCTTTACCAGCATGTGTTACAGCGCGGCTATGCCCCGCATGATCGCAGCCTGGATATGCATATCAGCCAGATTCGCCGCAAGCTCAAGGCAATGGGCTACAGCGAGCGTGAAGTGCGCACCGTTTGGGGCAAGGGCTACGTATTGAGCGGTGCTGATGAAGGGCTTTGAGCGCTTGCCCGGCAAGCACTCGCTGTTCTGGAAGCTCGCCTGCCTGTTGATCGCCTTCTGTTTGCTGATGATCTGGCTCAGTTGGTCCTGGGGCCAGTATCTGGAGGAGCAGAGCGCCAATGTGGCTGAAGAGTCCCGCGAGGTCTTGCGGGGCTACGCGGCGGGTGCCGAATTGGCCTGGAAGACGCAAGGCCGTGCCGGTGTCGACGCGTGGCTGCAACTGATGGCCACGCGCGAGACCACCTGGATCGGTGTGATCGGCAAGGATTTGCAGTCCCTGAGCAGCACACCCTTGAGCGACAAGGAGAGCCAGCGCCTGACGTTTCTGCGTGGCCTGGAGTGGCCGGTCAGCCGACATGTCAAAGGGCTGCCCTGGCTCAAGATTCCGTTTCCGGTGGACCCCGGCGCAGGCTCGTTGGTGATCGAGCTGCCGCAACGCTTCATGCCCGGGCGTTATCAGCTGCTCTGGCGGGTGTTGACCAATGGTGTGATTCCCGGTTTGTTTACCTTGCTGTTGTGCGTGGGCCTCTATCGGCTGCTGATCATGCCCCTTAATCAATTGCGTGAGCAGGCCAACGCCTGGCGTGCTGACCAGTTGAATACGCGCATGTCCCGCGACGCCACCAGTCGCCAGGATGAGCTGGGCGAGTTGAGCCGGGCCTTTGATCATATGTCCGAGCGCTTGCAGGGCACCGTGGTGATACAACAACAGTTACTGCGCGATATGTCCCACGAGCTACGCACACCCTTGGGCCGCCTGCGCGTAGCCTGCGACAGTGAACAAGACCTGGCGCAACTGCGTGAGCGGTTAAGCCGTGAAATCGACGGCATGCAGCGCCTGGTGGAAGACAGCCTGCAACTGGCTTGGCTGGACAGTGAGCGCACGCCGTTGCCGAACGAAGATATCCAGATCCAGGCGTTGTGGGACATGCTGCGCGAAAACGCCTGCTATGAAAGCGCTTGGCCGGCATCGCGCTTGCCATGCCGCCTGGCGGATGACTGCTGGGTGCGCGGCAACCTGAATGCACTGGCCCAAGCGTTGGAAAATATCCTGCGCAACGCGATACGACATTCGCCTGCCCACGGGGTGGTGCAACTGGATGGCTATCGCGAAGGAGACTACTGGCATCTCTGGCTGGAAGACCAGGGCGGCGGCATTGACGAGCAAGACGTGGAGCGGATCTTTGCGCCCTTTACCCGTCTGGAGGGCTCACGCCCTGGCGACGGCGGTTTCGGCCTTGGCTTGAGCATCGCCCGCAACGCCGTGCAGCGTCAGGGCGGGCGTTTATGGGCGGAAAATACCGGGCAGGGCCTGCGTGTACATCTGCGCCTGCTGGCCCGCTAGCCTTCAGGTGCGTCGCTGTTTGCGCTTTTTCCACTGGTGGCCAACCCACCAGCGCCAGTACAGCATCGTCAGGCAATAGGCCAGAGCTCCCAACAACAGCCCGCACACGACTGAACCCAACAGAAACGGCTGCCACAGCGTGCTGAGCTGGCCGCTGATCCATTCCCAGGTCAGGTTATCGGGCAGGCTGCGTGGCGGCACGTTCATCAGCCAGGCGCCTGTCAGGTAAGTACCGACAAACACAAACGGCATGGTGATCGGGTTGGTCAGCCACACCAGGCTGACAGCGATCGGCATATTCGCGCGCACGCTGATGGACAGGGCGGCCGCCAGCAGCATCTGAAAGGGAATCGGAATAAACGCGGCAAACAGGCCAACTGCCATGGCACGTGCGACGGAGTGTCGGTTCAGGTGCCAGAGGTTGGGGTCATGCAGCAACGTGCCGAGAAATCGTAAGGACTTGTGTTCCCTGATACTACTGGGATCGGGCATGTACCGTTTGAATAAGCGCCGTGGCATAAGGGGTCCCGGTCAATTCGAGGGGCAAGTATGCGCGCATTCTATAAACAGAAAATTCAGACTTTGTGACAAAACATCATAGGCCGTGCCGGACGCCCAGCTAAGACTGAGTGGATCACTGGAAAAGGATGATCCATGAGAACAGGGATGTTCGCGCTCGCACTCGGTTTGCTGACGTTGCGCTGGTTGCCGGCACTGCCGCCGGTCGGCGGGGTGTTGGCGATGCTGGTGCTGGCCTTGATGTTATTGCCGTGGCGCAGCTATCCACTGGCGTTCTTTCTGCTGGGCCTGAGCTGGGCTTGCATCAGCGCGCAGTGGGCGCTGAATGATCGATTGCTACCCGCGCTGGACGGGCAGACCCGCTGGGTCGAGGGCCGTGTCACCGGGCTGCCGCAGCAGACGAGCAGCGGCGTGCGCTTCGAACTCAGCGACAGTCGGTCGCGCCATGCGCGTTTGCCCAAGCGTATCCGGGTGTCCTGGCACGGTGGACCGGCGGTACGCAGTGGCGAACGCTGGCGCCTGGCTGTGACGCTCAAGCGACCGTCCGGCCTGCTCAACTTTCACGGTTTTGACTATGAGGCGTGGTTGCTGGCCCAGCGCATTGGCGCTACTGCGTCTGTCAAGGACGGCCAGCGCCTGGCGCCGGCTCGCGATGCGTGGCGCGATAGCCTGCGCCAGCGGCTGATGAGCGTGGACATGCAAAATCGCCAAGGCGCCGTGACGGCGTTGGTGCTGGGGGACGGTTCCGGCTTGGATGCGCAGGATTGGCGGGTGCTGCAGGACACCGGGACCGTGCACCTGCTGGTGATTTCCGGCCAGCATATCGGTTTGCTGGCAGGGTTGATTTACGGCCTGGTGGCCGGGGTGGCGCGCTATGGTGGCTGGCCCCATGCGCTGCCGTGGCTGCCATGGGCATGCGGTTTGGCGTTTGCCGCCGCGCTGGGTTATGGCCTGCTCGCCGGGTTGGGTGTGCCGGTGCAGCGGGCCTGCATGATGGTCGCCCTGGTGTTGCTGTGGCGCCTGCGGTTCCGGCATTTGGGCGGCTGGTGGCCGTTGCTGCTGGCATTCAATGCGGTGCTGGTGTTCGAGCCCTTGGCCAGCCTGCAGCCGGGGTTCTGGTTGTCGTTTGCCGCGGTTGCGGTGCTGGTGTTGGCCTTCGGTGCACGTCTGGGTCCCTGGAGCGTCTGGCAGGCATGGACCCGGCCCCAATGGCTGATCGCCCTCGGGTTGTTTCCGGTGTTGCTGGTGCTCGGCCTGCCCATCAGCCTCAGCGCGCCGGTCGCCAACCTGTTTGCCGTGCCGTGGGTCAGCCTGGTGGTGCTGCCCCTGGCGCTGCTGGGCACTGCGCTGCTAGGGGTGCCATTTGTCGGGGAGAACCTGCTGTGGCTGGCCGGTGGGGCACTGGATGGGCTGTTCCAGGGTTTGACGCTGTTGGCTGCGCGCGTGCCCGCCTGGATACCGGCCGAAGTGCCGTTGGGATATTGGCTGGTGAGCCTTGTGGGTACCGTGGTATTGCTGCTGCCCAAGGGCGTGCCGTTCCGGTTGCTGGGTTGGCCGATGCTTCTGTTGACAGTGTTTCCTCCCAGGGGCCCGGTGCCCCATGGACAGGTTGACGTGGTGCAACTGGATGTCGGCCAGGGCCAGGCATTGATTCTGCGCACCCGTCATCACAGCTTGCTCTACGATGCCGGCCCTCGATCCGGGATGATTGATTCAGGGGCGCGAGTGGTCTTGCCATCGTTGAAGAAACTCGGGGTCGAGCGGTTGGACATGATGTTGCTCAGCCATGCCGACGCCGACCATGCCGGCGGTGCGGTCGCGGTGGCCGAGGGGCTGCCCGTCGGCCGGGTAGTGGGTGGCGAGACCGAAGGGCTGCCGGCTGTTCTCGCGGCTCAGCCCTGTATCAGTGGCGAGACATGGGTGTGGGACGGTGTGTCGTTCGCGTTATGGCAATGGCCGGGTGCGCTCGACGGTAACCCCAGGTCATGTGTGTTACAGGTACAGGCCAATGGTGAGCGCCTGCTGCTCACCGGCGATATCGACCGTGCGGCAGAACGGGCTTTTCTCGACACGCCGCTGGCGACGCCAACCGACTGGCTGCAAGCCCCCCATCATGGCAGCCGCAGTTCTTCCTCCTGGCCCTTCGTGCAACGGTTGGCACCCAAGTCGGTGTTGATCTCCAGAGGGTGGGGCAATGCATTCGGCCACCCTCACGCGTCGGTGATGGAACGTTATCGGGCCATGGGCAGTCGGGTCTACGACAGCGCCGAGCAGGGCGCGGTGCGTGTGCAATTGGGCGCCTTCAAGCCACCGGTCGTTGCGCGCAGTCAACGCCGTTTCTGGCGCGAACCGTTACCTTAGCCCAGTGTTATCAACGACCGGCACCTGCGACGGACGGGGCGTGGGGCGACGAACCCCGCCGCTGAACCTATATGGTAAAGTGGCGCACTTTTTCGAGGGGACATTCACTGTGTGGGAATTGGTCAAATCCGGTGGCTGGATGATGTTGCCGATCATTCTGAGCTCCATCGCCGCACTCGGCATCGTTGCTGAACGCCTGTGGACCTTGCGCGCCAGCCGCGTCACCCCCGAGCACTTGCTGGGGCAGGTCTGGGGCTGGATCAAGAACAAGCAACTCGACAAGGATAAACTCAAGGAGCTGCGCGCCAACTCGCCCCTGGGGGAAATCCTCGCCGCCGGCCTTGCCAACTCCAAGCATGGTCGCGAGATCATGAAAGAGTGCATCGAAGAAGCCGCTGCCCGGGTCATTCATGAGTTGGAACGCTACATCAACGCCCTCGGTACCATTGCCGCGATGGCGCCGTTGCTCGGCTTGCTGGGGACGGTGCTGGGTATGATCGACATCTTCAGCTCGTTCATGGGCTCGGGCATGACCACCAACGCCGCGGTGTTGGCCGGTGGTATTTCCAAGGCGTTGATCACCACGGCAGCGGGCCTGATGGTCGGTATTCCATCGGTGTTTTTCCACCGCTTCCTGCAACGGCGCATCGATGAACTGGTGGTCGGTATGGAGCAGGAAGCCATCAAGCTGGTGGAAGTGGTGCAGGGCGACCGCGATGTGGATCTGGTTGAGGGCAAAGCGTGAAATTTCGCCGCAAGCAACGGGAAAATGTCGATATCAACCTCGCGTCGCTGATCGACGTGGTGTTTATCCTGCTGCTGTTTTTTGTCGTCACCACCACTTTCACCCGGCAGACCGAGCTGCGGGTCGATCTGCCGGAAGCGGTCAGCGGCTCGCCGGCCGAAGATCAGCAGGTCAAGCAACTGGATATCGCCATCAGCGCCGATGGGGTGTTTTCGGTGAATAACCAGGTGCTGGAAAAGAACGACCTCAACAGCCTGATGGAAGCCTTGCAGAAGGAGTCCGGTGGCGACACCACGATGCCGCTGTCGATCAGTGCCGATGGCAAGACCCAGCATCAAGCGGTGATCACAGCGATGGATGCTGCCGGCAAATTGGGCTTCAGCCATTTGCGCATGTCCACCGTCGAGGCGGCGAGCGCACCCTGATGCCTCTGTCCGATCGATTGCTCAAGGCGTGGTACGAGGGCCATCCGGCTCTCGCGCTGTTGCGGCCGCTGGAGTCCTTGTATCGCCGGGTGGTGCAGCGCAAGCGTGCACGGTTCCTGGCGGGTGAGGGCGACATCTACCAATCGCCGGTGCCGGTGGTGGTGGTTGGGAATATCACCGTGGGCGGCACGGGCAAGACGCCGTTGATCCTGTGGCTGATCGAGCACTGTCGGCGCAGTGGTTTGCGCGTGGGGGTCGTCAGTCGTGGATACGGTGCCAAGCCGCCGCAATTGCCTTGGCGGGTCGACGCCGGCCACAGCGCCGAGGTGGCGGGTGACGAACCGTTGCTGATCGTGCAGCGGTGCGGCGTCCCGCTGATGATCGACCCTGATCGCAGTCGCGCCGTGAAGGCGTTACTGGCCAGCGAAACCCTGGACCTGATCCTTTCAGACGATGGAATGCAACATTACCGCCTGGCCCGCGACCTGGAGCTGGTCTTGATCGATGCTGCGCGGGGGCTTGGCAACCGCCGTTGCCTGCCTGCCGGGCCGTTACGCGAGCCCGTGGAGCGTCTGCAGGGTGTGGATGCGTTGCTTTACAACGGCGCCGTAGCGGATCGTGACGACGGCTTTGCCTTCCGCCTGATGCCCACCGCGTTGATCAACCTGAGTACCGGTGAGCGCCAGCCGATCGATTATTTTCCGCCGGGCCAGGCGGTGCACGCGGTCGCCGGCATCGGCAATCCGCAACGTTTCTTCAATACCCTTGAAACGCTACACTGGCAGCCGATACCCCATGCATTTGCCGACCATGCGCCCTACAGCGCCGAGGTCTTGAATTTTACGCCGTCATTGCCGCTGGTCATGACCGAAAAGGACGCGGTGAAGTGCCGCGCCTTTGCCCAGCCTGACTGGTGGTACCTTGCGGTGGATGCGGCGCCGTCGCCGGCGTTTGTCGCCTGGTTCGACACGCAACTGATGCGCCTGCTGCCCGACCGTCTCTTGCCTTAAAACGCTTTTTTCCAGGAAACCTTCATGGACACCAAATTGCTCGACATCCTCGCTTGCCCGATCTGCAAAGGCCCGCTCAAGCTCAGCGCCGACAAAACCGAGCTGATCAGCAAAGGTGCTGGCCTGGCTTACCCGATCCGCGATGGCATCCCGGTCATGCTGGAAAGCGAAGCCCGCACCCTGACGACCGATGAGCGCCTGGATAAATGACCACTGCCTTTACCGTTGTCATTCCTTCGCGTTATGCATCGACCCGCCTGCCGGGCAAGCCGCTGCAAATGATCGGCAACAAACCGATGATCCAGCTGGTTTGGGAACAGGCCAGTAAAAGCAGCGCCGAACGCGTGGTGGTGGCGACCGACGACCCGCGTATCATCGCGGTCTGCCAAGGCTTTGGCGCCGAAGCGGTGTTGACCCGCGAAGACCATAACTCCGGCACCGACCGCCTGGCCGAAGTGGCCACGCAGCTTGGCCTTGCGCCCGACGCCATCGTGGTCAACGTGCAAGGTGATGAGCCGTTGATTCCGCCCAGTGTGATCGACCAGGTGGCGGCCAACCTGGCAGCCCATGGCGAAGCCCGCATGGCCACCCTTGCCGAACCCATTGAAGACATCGACACCCTGTTCAATCCGAACGTGGTGAAGGTGGTCAGCGATATCAATGGCCTGGCACTGACCTTCAGCCGTTCGACCTTGCCCTGGGCACGCGACGCCTTCGCCCGGCAGCCGGATGTATTGCCGCAGGGCGTGCCGTACCGTCGCCACATTGGCATTTACGCCTACCGTGCCGGTTTCCTGCATGACTTCGTCAGTTGGGGCCCGTGCTGGCTGGAAAACACCGAATCCCTGGAGCAACTGCGTGCTCTTTGGCATGGCGTGCGCATCCATGTGGGCGACGCCCTGGAAGCACCGCCTGCCGGTGTCGATACCCCTGAAGATCTTGAGCGCGTCCGTCGCCTGCTGGGGGCGTGATGGAAGTTCTGTTTGTCTGCCTGGGCAATATCTGCCGCTCGCCGACTGCCGAAGGCGTACTGCGCCACAAATTGCGCGAAGCGGGGCTGGCAGGGCAGGTTGAGGTGGCATCGGCCGGTACTGGCCACTGGCATGTGGGCAATCCCCCTGACCAGCGTAGCCAGCGCGCGGCGTTGGCACGGGGCTATGACTTGTCGGCCCAGCGTGCGCAGCAGGTTTCACGCGCCGACTTCGAGCGTTATGACTTGATCCTGGCCATGGACCACAGCAACCTGCGCAACCTCAACCTGTTGCAACCGGGCCAGGGCAGGGCGCAAGTGGATTTGTTCCTGCGCCGGTATGGCGCCGAGGTCGATGAAGTGCCGGATCCTTACTATGAAGGCGAACAAGGGTTTGAACGGGTCCTGGACCTGATCGAGCGAGCCTGCGATTTATTGGTCATTGAATTAAAGGGGCGGTTATGACCTTGCAAGTGCTTGCGCAGGTATCGCTCAAGCCATTCAACAGCTTCGGCATTGATGTGCGTGCGCAACTGTTTGCCGAAGCCCGTAGCGATGCGGATGTGCGTGAAGCACTGGCCTATGCTGGCGCGCACGCGGTGCCGTTGCTGGTGATCGGTGGCGGCAGCAACTTGCTGTTGACCCGCGACATTCCCGCCTTGGTCTTGCGTATGGCGACCCAGGGTATCCGGGTGTTGCACGATGACGGTGTGCACGTGGTGGTGGAAGCCGAGGCCGGGGAGGCCTGGCACCCCTTTGTGCTGTGGACCCTGGAGCAGGGTTTTTGCGGCCTGGAAAATCTCAGCCTGATCCCCGGCACCGTCGGTGCGGCCCCGATGCAGAACATCGGCGCCTACGGCGTGGAGATCAAGGACGTGTTTGCCGGCCTGACGGCCCTGGATCGTCATACCGGCGAACTACGGGAGTTCAGTCTGGACGAATGCAATTTCGCCTACCGCGACAGCCTGTTCAAGCACGAGACCGGGCGCTGGCTGATCTTGCGAGTGCGTTTTGCCCTCAGCCGAACCCAGCACCTGAAACTCGACTACGGCCCAGTGCAACAGCGCCTGGCCGCGCAGGGGATCATCGAGGCCACGGCCAGTGACGTCAGTCGTGCGATCTGCAGCATTCGCCGCGAGAAACTGCCCGACCCGGCGGTGCTTGGCAACGCTGGCAGCTTCTTCAAGAACCCGCTGGTGTCCCAGGCATTGGCCGCAGAGCTACAGGCGCGCTACCCGGACCTCGTGGCATACCCCCAGGCCGATGGGCAGATGAAGCTCGCCGCCGGCTGGCTGATCGACAAAGCCGGCTGGAAGGGCTTCCGGGAGGGCGATGCGGGCGTGCACAAGATGCAGGCGCTGGTGCTGGTCAACTATGGCTCGGCCACCGGACAGGACATTGCGAACCTGGCACTGCGTATCCAGCAGGATATTGCTGAACGCTTCAAGGTCGAACTGGAGATGGAACCCAACCAGTATTGAGCGTGAAACAAAAATGCCCCGTATCTTGCGATACGGGGCATTTTTTTGGGTGCTAACAATCAGTCATCGCGACCCATGATGCCGAAGATCTGCAACAGGCTGATGAACAGGTTGTAGATCGACACATACAGGCTGATGGTCGCCATGATGTAGTTACGCTCACCGCCGTGGATGATGGCGCTGGTCTGGAACAGGATGCACACGGAGGAGAACAGCACAAAACCTGCGCTGATCGCCAGTTGCAAGCCGCTGATCTGGAAGAACATGCCCGCTACCACGGCCGCCAGCAGCACGAAGAAACCTGCGGTAATAAAACCACCCAGGAAACTCATGTCCTTGCGGCTGATCAACACATAGGCCGACAGACCACCAAATACCAGAGCCGTCATGGCAAACGCCGAGCTGACCACTTCAGCGCCGCCGGCCATGCCCAGGTAACGGTTCAGGATCGGGCCGAGAATAAAGCCCATGAAACCGGTCAAGGCAAACGCAGAGACCAGGCCCCAGGCCGAGTCACGCAGCTTGTTGGTCAGGAAGAACAGGCCATAGAAGCCGATCAGCACGACAAAGATATTGGGGTAACCCACCCGCATCTGCTGCGCCACATACGCCATCACGCCGCTGAATGCGAGGGTCAGGGCGAGCAAGCCATAGGTGTTGCGCAACACGCGGCTGACTTCAAGCTGCTCAGCCTGCGCGTTGCCATTCACTGCGTAATTCTGTTCGCGCATGGCGACACTCCTTCAGTTTTGAAACGTTCAGTCGCAAAGATCATAACAGACGCTCTGTAACAAGCTATGGCGAGAGTTTGACAGTGTGTTTCATTCGGGTATTATGGCGCCCGCTGACGCAGGAAGGGCTACTATTGTTCCTGTGACGCAAAAGGGAAATTGGCAGAGTGGTTGAATGCACCGGTCTTGAAAACCGGCGAACGTTAATAGCGTTCCCAGGGTTCGAATCCCTGGTTTCCCGCCAAGATTCAGACGAAAGCCTCGCGAAAGCGGGGCTTTTGTGTTTCTGGGGTTTGGTAAGGCTGGCGGCGTAAGTTCGGATCGTTTCCGCATCATTTCAAGCAATTTCCGCAACTCGATGTCAGCGGGTCGGCTTAACGATCTCCCCAACACGCCTGTAAACGGTCTCGGTGATACGTTTGTCGGTGTGCCCCACGTAGCCTTCCGACTCGATGTGAATGACCGTGACGCAGTGCGGACATTTGCATTCGTCTTGCGCGTGATAATCCCACTCGTCGTATTCACTCTCGGCCACCTTGGCCAGCGCCGCGCCTTTCGCAATAGCGTCTTCTGCTTCCTGGCAAGGTTTGCAGGTGAAGCCGTCAGGATGGCCCCACGGTGTTTCCGTGAGCTTCGAGCGGTGAGTGCTGCAAAGACGGCAAACATTGTGCTTGTCGCACGCCGAGTAGCTGTACTTCTCACCAGTTCCGTCGCACTTGGCACAGCCAGATACCGAGTACCAAGCCCCATCAATGCGCTCGGCGTACAGCCCGACTTCTGGTGGGGCAAGCCGAACTTCTGATAGCCCGTTGCGATGTGGCCGGTCGTGGCTACAAGCGTTCCAGATGTTGGTTTTCCCTGAGCGCAGCCGCTCCGTCCATTCGCCGGAGATCTCCGGAATCAGGATCTTCGTGTTCTTGTCCATGGATTATCTTCAATCAGGTGCCATGCACCACATACAGAGGAAGAGAGTAGTGGCAAAAGTATGGCTTTCAGGTATAAATGGTTGAGTCAGATATTTGAAAACTACTAGAGTTAAAGGAGCTGAAGTGAGGGAGTACATCGCAATAGGATTAATGATGTTTATTTTGTTTATCACTGTGTTTAGCGTGTATCGACTTGCGCTCGAGCGCAGCCCGTCAGTGGATGCTAATGATATTCCCCCAATCAGTAACGCATTAATGGTTTGGATAGCGCTTGTGGTCGCGGCCGTTGTTTTGCTTTCTTTTGTAGTGTTGTATGGGAGAAAGCTTAATATCGAAAATAACATAGGTCAGATTGGTGATTTTGTTGGTGGGTTAATAAATCCAGTGCTGAGCTTTTTGGCGCTACTGGTACTTCTCAGAACGACTTTAATACAAACAATCGAGGCTAGAAAAACAACGAAATTCATGGCTTCACAACAAAGAATTTTAGAGGTGGAAAAGTTTGAGAATACTTTTTTTCAATTGCTAGATCGCGTTGAGCAATATTGCGACCTCCATTTGCGCGTGAAGTCTGAAATTAAGGCAGGGGGAGTCGAGAAGATATCAGTCACTGCGAATAATCTTAAATCGAAGCGAAAGGAATTTGACCTGCTGAATTGGCGTGAACAGATGAAGGCAGTTAAGTCTCATATCAGTTCTGAAACAAAAGGGGATATCGCCAATGGTTTTTTCTTAAGGACAAGAAGAGTTGTTCAGATGGTTCATGATGCAGGTATTTCAGAGGATTTGAAAGTCGTCTATATGGAGGTGGTAAGAGATACGCTGACCCCGCATGAAAGAATTTTATTCTCAAGTCAGTGTTTTGTTCGAGGTGGTAAGTTTAGGAAGCTAGTAAAAAAATATAATTTTAGCTATCTTAAGCATCATGCATTTGCGTCAAAAATCATAGCTGATTACTTTGAGGGCTCATAAGCGGTGAGGCTCTAGGTGAGTTTAACTACCATCTTTTTGCATTCTAATTCTATTGTAAAATATGAATCTATCCTTGGCACATAAATGAACCCGGTTATGCTTCGCATAAAAATTTGACAAGCCTGAAGCCGTGCTCTTGGGCGATTAGCATCACAGGCACAGGCTTGATGTGCATTCGCAGGTTCTTTGCCGTCACGATTGTTGTAACGCCTTTGACATCGTCCGATCCTATAGGGACCGCCAGGATGGTCATCTCGCCGTAGTTCGGTACATCGTGGTAATGATGGGCATGGACCGGGGAGGGGAACAACTCAATCTCAGCGAACCAGGCGGCCTTTATGCCGAGCGGGTGCCAGGCTTGTGTTGCGGCTTTGATGCCGCTGCGCACAGAGCCGTAGGTGATATCGGGCATAGGTCATCCTCGCCGGCTGGCGTGATTCGTTGATATGGGGTATTACGGGTGACTGGCATGGAGCCGGATCAAGGAGCAATAAATGAGTGAGAGGCAAGCGGCGCTGGTTGGTTTGCCAGCTGGCCATTCGCTTAAGCAGACGGGTACTAGTTCAGGGCAGCGCAGAGGTCATGATGCAGATGTTTATACATATGATGAACTGAACGAGGTCGGCGAGAGGATTGGTGGTTACGAAGTAAAAGTAAGCATGTCAATTTATCCTCCATTCAAGACCAGCACCTCATTCGACAGAACAAGCTGATGAATTGGCCCATCCAAATCTAGCGACTAAAGCACTAGATTTGGGCATGTCAGGCCGCTTTGCGCTGTCTCAGCACTTGCTGGCGCGCCGCTTCAAACTCGCTGCCGAGGATCTCGGCAGCGCCCTCGATGTTCTCGTTTCCATCCTCAAGTCGGAGGCCGAAATTAGATACACGACCCCATCCAGTTCGAAGAGCACGCCGCCGCATATCCATAGCGCCCTACGGTTCACGTCCTGGCAGAGGGTTGAGGTATGGCTGTGCCGGACGCTGAATTGTGAGAGTTGCGTGCGCTGTGACAAGGCGCCGGACTACATTGATCGCCGCAAACAGTAACCCGCGCCAGGTTTTCGAATGCGCCAAATCGTGGTGTGAGGTTTTGCAGATGGGCAACGTCACCTGCCTGCATCATGCGCTCCCGATGAGCCAGGGCATCAACAAGGCCCTGACCGATCGTGAAAGCGCCATCGCCAATGCTGCCGGTCTGTCGCAGTGAGTGCCTGTAGTTCTGCTGCGCGGCGTGCACATTTTCAGATCTCAAGGAGGCGAGATGAGTGGGGTGTACTAATGTAGATCTACGCCTAATTATATTGGGTGGTGATAGAGCGCTCTAAAGACAAGGTAGTGAGCGGGCTGCGTTCACTGCGAACGCAATGATCACAATTCCACCGACAATGATCACAGATAGATTGACCCATGGTTTTGACTTTTCTTTGAGGCTTTCCATAGTCCAGACAACGTTGGCCGTGGCAAAAAAAACTGAAGCCACTATTACTATAATGCCCAATGCCAGTTTGAAAAAACATAGACTGCCCGTTGCGCTATAAAGACTTGGAAGTCCGAGCAGCATCGCAACACAGATACCCATATTTCGCAAGCTGTCAAAAATAGTCTTCGTGTCAGCTAATTTGTTTTCTTGAGAAAACCACTTATAAATAGAGCTGTTGCTTATGCAATTGCATTTTTTTGGATGATCTTCATCATCTTTTACGGGTGGAGTAATACTGTTCTCGTTCGACATCGTTACACGCTCCATATGGTAGTAAAGGCATGATGTCATATTGACATCATCTTTTCTACTGATTTTTTAGCGATTAAATTTGTGCTGTTCGGCTAAGTTGCGTAGAAATTTAGCCCCAAAGCTCACTTGAACATCAGTTAGACTTTGGTATTCGTCTCATGCCGGCTAAGGAAGATAGGACCTGCTTAAGGCATAGATCCTTGCTGATACCAGTAGTATTAACGACGAAGACCATGCCCATCTAGTGGGTGTAGACATCTGGGGCATTTGGGCTTTATCGAGCTTTTCTCAGAAAAGTACATAGCTAAACGGGGTGCGCGGGATACGAGCCGTAACCGTCCTTGTTTCGTGATATGGCTGCCCAACTCCATTGAGCTTGTCCTCAACCATAGCCCTCACATCAACTTCTGGGTCGTATGTGAAGATGCCCAAAGCCCAAATTGATCTTAGATCTAGCTCCGACTTTCGTATCTTGGCGACTTTGGCGAGGTCAGCGACCATATTCGTAAGGCAGTTCCCTAGCTGAAAGTGTTGCTTTATCTCAAGCGCAGCGTAGCGATCCCTTGGCCAGTGTTTTTTTCTGATGATGAAGTCCGGTTTGAAAAAGTACCTCATTTTTTCTCTGCGATAGTCAAACTCAACTGCGTACTCGCGCTCCCACACAGGTTCGGAAATATGCTCTGACAGGAAGCGAGCGAATTCGACTTGAAACCAAATTTCCCATCCGGTTATCTCTTGCTCCTGGATGACTCTCAGGGCTGACCGAATATCAGGCTTTTTAAAGAAGTCGTTGAGAAGGCTATGCATGTATTCAAAGTCAGATTGGGGCTTTTTCATCTTCATTCCTAGTGTTTCGTCCGGCATCGCTTCCTGCGGTGCGTACTGATACCGGCATTCCGCCATCATTTCAAGCCCTGCCCGAGCGAGGCACCAAGGAATTCCTATGGCGCTGACAGCAAAACAGCAGCGCTTGTCGATGAGTACCTGCTAGATCTAAGTGCCACCCAATCTGCTATCCGTGCGGGCTACAGCACGAAGAAGGCGCGGCAGAAAGCATACAGACTAGAACTTGTCAAAACTTGGCATCAAGGCAGCGCTCGAAAAACGTATGCAGTCAAGGTCGGCGCGCACCGAGATCAATCCAAGATATGGTGCTTCACGAACTGGCGAAGATAGGCTTCAGCGACATCCGCAAGGTCGTCAGGTGGGGTGAGAGGCAAGTCGGTATGGTAGACGGTGAAGGTGACGGACCTGAGGAAATGGTGCCGTATCACGGCCTAGCGTTGATCGACTCTACCGAGGTGGACGACTCAACGGCAGCCATTGCTGAGGTCTCTCAAGGTCGTGACGGACTGAAGTTAAGCTGCACGACAAGAAGGGGGCGCTGGTAAACATCGGTCGTCACGTCGGCATGTTCACTACGCCTGGTGCTGAACTCGATGCAGAGCTGAAGCTACTAGAGTCGAGAAGCGCCGTGCTGAACTCAAACTGATAGAGAAGGGTGGTGGTAACTCCAACGCCCAGCTACTGGCTGATCTGATCGCGAGGTTGCCGTCATGATGAGCAATACCATTAACCTGATGCTGGATTGCCAGCTCTCTCGCTGGTATGCGTAGTGGAACAATTCTTATGGGGCGCGCTACTGGATAGCGTCGTCTGATCGTAGGGCATCCCCACGCTGGGCTTTCTGTGTCTGGTATTTCGAAATCTCAGCGAACCCAAAGCCAAATGGCTACCAGACCAAGCGCTGTGCCTAGCGCCACCCAAGCAAAAGCGATTGGCGCCTCATATGCTTTTCTCGACGGTGTCGCTATGGCGAGCAATGCTCCGATGAGGATGCCCGGAAAGCTGAAGAGGTAAAAAAGCCAAGCCATGGCTTCCGTAGCCCAGATGTCGAAAAGGTACAAGTACAGCGCCATGGTGATAGCTATACCGCCCAGCGTCCCCCGTGACGCTTTGCATAGCAGCGTGATGCAAAGAACTGCCGCCTGTGGTAACCAGTAACCCGCGAAATTATCCAGGAAATACTCGTTTTTAGGGCTTATGTAGGCTGCAACGGCGAGGCCCAGCGCAATACCCATTAGGGCCACGGATGTGTCAGTGGATCGTGGTGCGTTTTTTTTCGCCAAACTCATTCCTTGATCCTTGTCGCGGGCTGAAAGCTGCCGGGTGTCCATGGGCTTTGCGAAAAATATAAACCGTTCAGTGTAATCAAGACTAGGAAGACTAAACCCGTTCCCCTGTGACTGGCATTCCATCCACGCTGGATGGCTGGTCAGGTACGCGCTACAGTCGATGTTTTCCTGGGGAGGATAACAATGAAAGTCTGGCTGCCTTTGATCGCGGCAATCATGCTCGTCGGTTGTGCGGATAGCGGACCGATAAAGGTCGGTCCTGATACCTATACGATTTCAACCCGAGTTGCGTTGGGCGGTCCGGCGTCTGCAAAAGGTCAGGCGCTTAAAGAGGCGAATGTGTTCTGCGAGTCGCAAGGTCGTGAGATTCTTCTGGATCATATGCAAGCGAGTGAATGCGCATTGCACGGTGGTTGCGGCGAGGCGGAGATTTTTTTCTTCTGCATGGCAAAGGGCGACCCGCAGCTTAAGCGCCAAAGATACAGCCCTGACCCAACGCAGAAGATTGAAATAGATCAACGCTGATTTTTGATTGGATCGCAGTCACTGTGCGTGGCAATGCTGCTATTTCGCCAAACCTAGGATGGAGCGACATGCAGATTTTGATAGCGGTCGTATCACCAGCATGAAAGCAGATGGTCGACCCCATCTAATCGGAGTGGCCGGTCGAGGCAATTCAGGGAGAAACGCTTGGTAGCCATATCCGCAGTGCATACGCTACGCCCACCACCCGATCTTGATTACTACGACGTCAGGTCGACCCCACTTCCTCGCGAAGTCACGGCCCTCGAGGTTTGGAACATCGTTACGGCGGGGCATGGGGCTCTAATGCAGCTGGCCTTTCGAATTCGAGACAGGATCTCCTCGCTGTTTGGTGTGAGGCGCATAGGCGGATTTTCAGGGCGAAGTCGAGAGGCGGTGCTTGAGGGGGATTACCTGGATTTCTTCCTGGTGGAGCATAGTGCGCCTGACGTGCTGGTTTTGACTGAGCGTGACCGGCACCTGGATGTCATGATCTGCCTCTCCATAGTTGATCGCGTTCTCACGATTACTTCTTCAGTCGTGACGCATAACCTGTTTGGACGCATTTATATGCTCCCGGTAGGTCCGGTCCATAAGCTGATCATCAATAGCGATATGAAGCGGCTCAGGCGCAAGCTTGAAGAGGGCTGATGTACTGTAGTCGTCCGGTCAACATATCTTCCTGGCTCTCGTTATATAAAAAAGCGGTTCGTGTACTCAAGGGGTCTAAACAGAGTGCTCAATAGGATGTTTGCTGCTGTATCATTTTGCGTTTGAGACGGCTGCCTTATCGGCAGGGGTCGCAGTAGGGTAAAGAGGGAACTTGGCAGATGAATAAGGCAGTAACAGTTGCATTGATGATGTGGTCGATGTACGCGGGTGCGGAAAATAAAACTTATGATCTCAGCCCGGTTTTCAACAGCGCACTCAAGGCAGAGTTTACAGGCGTAGCTACCAGCCGTGGCGAAACGATTGCTGGCGCTTTGATTGATAAAAACGGTAAAAAATTTATCCTTTCCGATACCTGCGAGCCCGAGGGTGGAAATGCTGAGCTAAAAGATGCGTTTGTAGTCACCGCCAAGAAAAACTATTTCTTATTCATATGTGCCTGGCCTGTCCAGCATCGAGGCCTTGGCATCAACGGTGTCGAGTATGAAGTATTTTTATACGAGGGCGAGCATTTAAGTGCGCTTGAGAAAAACGTCGTATTTTCTCGAGCTCTTTCTGGCTATGAGGGAAGCCTGGAGGAGGGTGGGTATAGTTACGCATGGTATGTGTCACGTAAAATTACCAAAGGTAAACTCATTGAACTTGAGTCGGGCAGGTCGACGGACTCGCTGGGTTTGGCTCACCAAATAGTCTTGGCTCGTCTGAAGGACGAGGATTATGAAGGTGTCAAGGCATACCTGGATGCTGACAGAGTTGCGCAGTTGAATCGAGAGTTTCCTGTTGGAAAGTCAAATATCGTTATGTATAACGATTTTGGCTACGCACTTGGGCAGGCTGGTGAAAATGACTTGGCTTATAAAGTGCTCAAGTCTGTTGAACAGATTTCTCCTGATCGAATGGTTCTACAGCTGAATATTGCGGACGTTTTGTGGGCGTCTGATAAACAAACAGCAAGAAGCTACTATCATAAATATGTTGAGTCTATGCGCCAGGCCGGGAAGGAAAAGTTAATTCCGCGAATCGTACTGGATCGAATAAGTTCAACCTGAAAGCACTATAGGGGTGCATTTATTTAATAAAGTGTA
Organism: Pseudomonas sp. R11F; assembly: GCF_050312575.1. Taxonomy (NCBI): domain Bacteria; kingdom Pseudomonadati; phylum Pseudomonadota; class Gammaproteobacteria; order Pseudomonadales; family Pseudomonadaceae; genus Pseudomonas; species Pseudomonas sp. R11F. Next base: position 104,447 of record NZ_JBNPJU010000065.1, read on the forward strand.
AAGAGCACCCAGCCTCATACCCCGCTGCCTCGAAACCGGGGAGGGGCCATGTCGCATTTCGCGTTTCCTGAAGCGTGTCTGAAACTGACGCTGGGCCGGGAAAAGAGCTACGTAGCACGGCCTCGGCCTCCCACCTCAATCGTCAACCCGTCTAGATCAATGGTTGCGACGCAATTCAGGGTTGCCACACCCGCTTTTGCCGACTACCCTGAAAATGTTTGAAATATTACAAACAATTTAGGGCGCGACCCATTCCAGGGTTGTGCGACTTCAGGACGAGGAACGAAACATGTTTTCACATGAAGGTACCGCAATAGAGCTGTTGCTTTTCATATTTTCCTTGGCTGGCGTGCTTCTGGTCGCCTGGTTCATTCACCATCAATACGAACGAAAGACCGGAAAAGGCGTTAAAAAACAACAAAACCGCAGTGAAGGGCGCTCAACCTGAGCTTGCTGCCCTGCGTCTTCTCTCGAGCCAGTCATTGATGACTGGCTTTTACCTTAAAAGCGCTCCCCGTTTAGCCCCAGACCTGCCCGATTGCCCGCGTTGATTGCTGCGTATCCATTTGTCGCTTGAGTTGAACTGGATGTAACAATGTGTGTCAGATATGACATGCAGTTCAACCCCAGCCCGATGGACTCCTCCATGCGTTTTAAAAAGAAATCCTTAGTTGCCGTTGTGTCGTGCGCAATGTTGTTTGCGGCTGCGCCGCTGCTGCCTGCGGGACTGTCAGTCATGGCCTCTGCCTATGCCAAAGACGGCGGCGGGCATGGCGGTGGCGGCGGTAACGGCGGCGGCGGGGGTGGGCATGCGGGCGCGGGGCACGCGGCGGGCTCCGAGGGTAAAGGACTCGCTGAAGGTCACGAAGCCGACCATCAAGGCAGGGCGGTTCGAGATCACGGCGTGAGTGGCAATCATGTTGGGCGCGCTCTCAAAAATGATCGGGGCCATGGGCTTGCCACATCCGGTGTAGCGCACTCCAAAACAACCCAGGGACTATCCAAGGCCACGGCGATCTCGGCGACTACGCCCGGGGATCACAACCTGAAGGGACTGAGTCAGGCCGGCACCTCAACTTCCCACTAATTGGCGTTCGCAACTCACCGGACCGCAGGTTGGGTGGGGTTTGTGAATCCAGCTTTCAGGACATTCAGAATGAAGCGCGCAGCAGTAATACTCTTGGCCACCACCGGCCTTCTCCTGCTGGGGGGCTGTGTGCCTGTGTGGGACGACGGAGGCGGGTATGGCCGTGATCATTACAGGCACTACGATCATGACCGCAGGTACTACGACCAGGGCGATGACAACGATCAGGGGCGAGGCCGTCGCTACGATGATCGTCGGTATGACCGCAATCACGGCCGTGATCGCGATGATCGGGATGACTGACGCCTGAACAGTCGATGGCAGCCTGTAGCGTTACAGGCTGCCATTTCCTACGCACTATCGAAGAAAATACCCTCCCCGAGACAGTCACAGTCCTTACATTGAAACCTTCTTGTGGTTGAATGCGTGCGTCAGACAACGGAGGAACCGTTGTAGCTGATTTCCGAATGATCGGTACGATTGCTTCACCCACAAGGAGTTACACCATGCAAGGAAGTCTGCAGTTCAAGCACCTGCCGTTTTTGTTGATCCCGCTGATTGCCGCCTGTACCACCACCGATAGAACACGCGAGCCTGCGGTTGCCATCCAGGCGATGCCGGGGCAGGTGCCGGCGTTCGATAACTGTGGCGTAGGCTGCCCCACCGGCGGCAGTCCGCTGACGCTGAATCGCCAGGCATACACCCTGAACAACAACGGCTCGACCAAGTTCGCCAACTGGGTGTCGTACCGAATCACCAAGAACACACCGGCGAGCGGCCGGGCGCGCAATTGGGCGACGGACCCGGATATTCCGCCCGGAGAAACCCTCGACCCCGTGGATTACAACGGCGCCAATGTCGCCCTCAAGGTCGACCGCGGCCATCAGGCCAACCTCGCGTCAATGGCCGGTGTGGCGGACTGGCCAACCCTCAATTACTTGTCGAACATTACCCCGCAGAAGGCTGATCTGAACCAGGGCCCTTGGGCGCGCCTGGAAGACCAGGAGAGAAACCTCGCCAAAGAGCCCGGCGTGGACCAGGTGTATGTGGTCACCGGGCCACTGTACGAGCACTTTGTCGGCACGCTTCCCGGTACGAACAAGGTCCACACCATCCCCAGCGGCTACTGGAAAATCATCTTTGTCGGCAGTTCGCCGCAGGACGGCATTTACGCCTCGTTCGTGATGAACCAGGAAACCCCGAAAGGCGCGGCTTTCTGCGATTATCAAGTGACCGTGAACCAGATCGAGGAGCGATCCGGGCTGACGTTCTGGAGCAATCTGCCGCAACCGGTTCAAGCCGCGTTGAAAGCGAAGCAGGGGCAACTGCCTGCGCGCATCGGTTGCAACAAAACCTGAGGTTCGGCGGCATGAGCGTTACCGGCGCGTCGGCCTCGATATACGCACATGTCTGCTGCTGATTAATTGTTTGCCGGTGCAGTGACCTGCACCGTCGCAGCCTCCATCGATCTGACAGTGCGGCATTTCCTTTTCCTGCGTAGGAATCGGACGATCCGCTGCCCGTTCCCTTGAAACGCCGCCCCCGTCGGCCATAGCCTCGGACTTTTCTTAAAAACGAGTGCGTGCTTTGGGTAAGCGAAAAAAGGTTTGGCCGACGGATCGCGAAATTCGCCTGCGATTTATCCTCTTTGCCGTGATCGACGCCGCGAGCGTCCAAGGAGTTGGCGCGAGTGTGTTGTTGCCCGCACACAAACTGCTGCGCGATTCGCCGACCGAAACGCAGTTACGCGACGCCCTCGCCGAAATACTGTCCGAGGATGAAATGCAGGGCTTCAGGTTCCCACTGGGGTCGGAGGCGGATGAGTTGATGAGGGCGTTGCAAGCTTCGCCGGATCAGGGCCAGTCGGGCAGCCATTGATTGGCGGCAGGGCGGCGCGTCAATAAGACGTGACCTCAGGCAGTCCCCCGTCTTCCCATCACAGTTCGCGTGATGGCCACGGCCTGTCATGCCCCTGTATTTCAAGGACCTGCCCATGCTGTTGCGACAACCTCCACTGCTTTTTGCCGCTCTGGCCTTCAGTTCAATGGTGCACGCCGAAGAGCTGCAATTGGCGCCGGTCGAAGTCACCAGCAACGAAGCCAGCACCGATGAAGTGGCCCGGGCCCAGCTCCAGGCCGTGCCCGGCGGCACCAATTTCATCGACATGAACAGCGTGCAACAGGGCCGCGTCAGTAGCAACGAAGACGTGTTCAAGTATCAGGCCGGAGTGTATGCCAAGGCGGCCAACAACGAGGGCGTAAAGCTCTCCATCCGTGGTTCGGGTTTGAACCGCAGCCCCGGCGCCCATGCCTCCGGGCTTTATGAAATGCTCGACGGCTTGCCACTGACCGGCCCTGGCGGCACGCCCTACGAACTCAAGGACCCGTTGTGGCAGAGCCGGGTCGAGGTGTTGCGGGGCGCCAACGGGTTTGATCAGGGCGCGCTGGCGCTCGGTGGTTCGGTCAACTACGTCACCCGCACCGGCTACGACGCGCCCAAGCTGCAGGTACGCTATGAAGCGGGCAGTCGCGGCTACACCCAGCGTGAGATCAGTTCGGGCCAGGTCCTGGGGGACGCGGATTACTACCTCAGCCTCACCGATTCGGCGTCCGACGGCTACCAGCAGCAGAGTGCGGGTACCGGCAAGGGTGTCGCCGCCAACTTCGGCTATCGCTTCAACCCCAACCTGGAAACGCGTTTCTATTTGCGCTATCGCGAAACCACCAACGACACCCCGGGCAAACTCACCCGCGCCCAGATCAGCCACGACTCGCGGGCGGCCAACAGCCTCAATGTCGCCCGTGATTCCAAGCGCTTGCAACCCGGCTCCACCTGGATCGCCAACAAGACCACTTTGCTGCTGGACGACTATTCCCGCATCGAAGTCGGCCTCGCTTACCACGACTACCCGATGGACCTGCGCGAAGGCACCAACCGCCTGAAAGTGGCTTACACCGATATCAGCAGCACCCTCAACTATATCCGCCAGGACACGCTGTTCGGTCACGACAGCAACACCACGGTCGGCCTGCGCACCACCCAGGCGATGCCCAACAACGGCGCCTCGGAATATGTGCGCACGCCTGCCGGGAACACCGCCGGCTACGCACCCGGCACCAAGACCCGCGACTACAGCTACCTGGGCTCCGACACCGTGCTGCATATCGGCAATGACCTGGAACTGGTCCCCGACCTATGGCTGACCACCGGCCTGGCGGCGATCTACACCCGTCGCGAAACCCAGGTCACCTATCCCGATGGCCAGGCGCCGCTCAGCCAGCACGATTGGGACTACGCCCCACGTATCGGCCTGCGTTATGACTTCACCCCGCAATTGCAGGTGTACGGCAACCTGAGCCGTTCGGTCGAGCCGCCGCATGCTTGGTCGATGATCTGGGGTTCCAACCAGTATTTTACGGGTGGCCCGGCCAAGGGTTTGGCGCGTGAAGGCGTAAGCCTGAAAAACCAGACCGCCACCACCCTGGAAGTCGGCGGCCGTGGCGAGCAATGGTTCGGCCAGTGGGACCTCGCGCTGTACCGTTCCGAAGTGCGCCACGAACTGCTCACCGTGGAAACCCAGGCGCAGACCGCTACCACCAATGCCATCACCGCCGAAAACAACGCCAGCCCCACGATTCATCAGGGCGTGGAACTGAGCCTGCTCAGCCCGTTGTGGAACGGTGGTCGCACCGGCCAGCTCGCCCTGCGCCAAGCCTACACCTTCAGTGACTTCCACTACCGCGACGACGACCGCTTCGGTGGCAACACCTTGCCGGGCATTCCCAAGCACTACTACCAGGCGCAACTGCGCTACAGCCATCCGACGGGGTTGTACACCAGCCTCAACACCGAACATGCGTCGCGGGTGGCGGTGGACTACGCCAATTCCTACTACGCCGCGGCGTATACCACACTGGGCGCTACCTTCGGCTACGACGCGCCCAAGCAGGACTGGCAGGCGTGGGTCGACCTGCGCAACCTCACCAACCGCCGCTACGCCAATACCGTCACCCCGGGTTACGACGACAAAGGCATGGACCTGGCCCGGTCCACCCCGGCGGATGGCCGAGGCATCTACACCGGCGTGTCATGGAGCTGGCGTTGAACGGCTGCGGCACGCATGAGCGGGGCGGGCTCAGCCGTCGTTCTGGCGCAGACGCTTGTACAGGGTATTGCGGCTGACGCCCAGTTCCCGAGCAAGGTGGGAAATGTTCCCGCCTACTGCCCTCAAGCGTTGTGTCAGGTCCAGGTCATCAACTGGGTATGCCTGGGGCGGTGGCGAAGCACCTTTGAGGTCGACAAAAAAGTCATCCGGCAGGTGTTCAGGGCGCACCGGCTGGTCTTCCGCCATCGCCAACGCGACCTGCAACACACTGCTGGCCTGGCGCAAGTTCCCCGGCCACGGGTGTTGCTCGAACAACCTCAGCACTTCAGCGCTTAAACCGGCGCGTTGGCTGGGTTCCCGGTGTTGCTGCCACAGTTGCTGGAACAGTGCCTGCTTGTCGGCGCGCTCGCGCAGGGGCGGCAACTCCAGGGCCAGGCCGCCAATGCGGTAGTACAAATCTTCACGAAAGCGGCCGGCCTGCACCCACTCGCGCAACACGCGATTGGTGGCCGAGATAATGCGCAAATCCACCGGGAACAGTTGGCTGCTGCCCACCGGTTGCACGCAGCGCTCCTGCAGCACCCGCAGCAAACGGGCCTGCGTCGGCAGCGGCATATCGCCGATTTCGTCGAGGAACAACGTGCCCTTGTCGGCCTTGCGGATCAGGCCAATGCTGCCTTTCTGGCTGGCGCCGGTGAAGGCGCCTTTTTCATAACCGAACAGCTCCGACTCCACCAGTTCCGCAGGAATCGCCGCACAGTTCACCGCGATAAAGGCCTGCCGGCTGCGGGAACTGGCCAGGTGCAGGGCCTTGACGAACACCTCTTTGCCCACGCCGGTCTCGCCATGGATCAGCAGCGGGATATCCTTCTCCAGCAGACGCTCGGCCTGGCGGACGGCCTTCTCTACGCGGCTATCGCCGAAGTGCAGGGCATTGAGGCCAATCCCGCTGGGGCTTGGCGATGTCGGTTCACTCGGCGCTGGCGCCGTGAAGACCCGCGCCTGCACCGGGGTTTTCTTCGGCCGTTTCAATACGCATTGGAAGCGGTTGCGTCCTGCGGCCTGGAGTGAAAACGGCAACCCCTCCGGTTGGTTCAGCAACTCCAGCAACGACACTTTGAACAAACTGTCGATCATCACTCGCGACAGGCTGATGCCCAGCAAATTATCCGCGCGACGGTTGGCCGACAGCACCTGGCCGCTCTCATCAAAGATCAGCAGGCCCGCCCATTGGCTGTCGAGGTTGTTCAGGCCGGTGTTGAAGGTCAGTTGGAAATGTTCGCCGCGAAACAGGTTGAGGATCAGCCGATTCTCCACGGTCTGGCTCATCATCTTGACCATGCCCAGGGTGTGGGAGGGGGGCAGGTAGCTGTCACTGGACACATCCAGCACCGCGATGATTTCACGCTGCGCATCGAAGATCGGCGCGGCCGAGCCGGTCATGAAGCGGTTGGCCTTGAGGAAATGTTCGTCGTGCTCGATATGCACCGCTTGGGCACAGGCCAGCGCCGTGCCGATGGCGTTGGTGCCGGTGGCGCGTTCCTGCCAACTGGCCCCGGCATTGAACCCACGCGCGAGGGTCGGCGTGATAAAGCGCTGGGTGCCCCACGAGGTCAGGACCTGGCCCTGATTGTCGGCCAGCATGATCAGGCAGTTGGAGTTACTGAGGATGTTTTCGTAATAGGGCAGCACTTCCTGGTGGGTGGTCTGCACCAGAGAATGCTGGCTTTCCAGCAATTGGCTGATGCCCTCGGCGGGCAGCAGGTCGAAGCTGGGAGCACTCTGGTGGTCCAGGCCGAAGGCGCGGCAACGGCGCCAGGATTCCTGGATAAGCGTGTCGTGAGCCAAGGGAGCGGCCATGGGGCGACCTTCTTTTTATTGTTATGGGATCTTGCACAATCCAGCGGTCATGTGGGAGGAGGCTTGCTCCCGATGACGGTACGACCGCCACCCATGAATCGACTGACACACCGCCATCGGGAGCAAGCCCCCTCTCACAATTGACCTGCATTGTGTGGGCGATCGAGTCTGAACAGTGTTGTTCAGTACTGTTCATTGTCAACCCCAGGTTGTTCATTTGTGTTCACGTCTGAACAGGCTGTTTTACGCTTTTCCTTGCACATCAAGCGCTTGTGGTTTTGGCATGAATCTGGCTTTGACATCGGGCCAGATCCATTCCAATAAGAAAAAAGGGCGCGCCATGTCATTGACCCTGGAGCATGTGTCCCGCGTCGTCGAAGGTCAAACCTGGATCGACGACGCCAACCTGCGCTTCGAAGCCGGTTCGTTCAACGTATTGCTCGGTCGCACGCTCTCCGGCAAAACCAGCCTGATGCGCTTGATGGCCGGCCTGGACAAGCCCGACAGCGGCCGCATCCTGATGAACGGCGTGGACGTCACCCAGCGGCCGGTGCGCTTGCGCAACGTGTCGATGGTGTACCAGCAATTCATCAACTACCCGACCATGACCGTGTTCGAAAACATTGCCTCGCCATTGCGCCAAGCGGGGATGGCCCAGGACTTGATCCAGAGCAAAGTGCTGGAAACCGCCAGGATGTTGCGCATCGAAAAATTCCTGCAACGCCACCCGCTGGAACTGTCCGGTGGCCAGCAGCAGCGTACGGCCATGGCCCGTGCACTGGTGAAAGACGCCGAACTGATCCTGTTCGATGAGCCGCTGGTGAACCTGGACTACAAACTGCGTGAAGAACTGCGTCAGGAAATGCGCGAACTGTTCAAGGCTCGCCACACCATCGCCGTGTATGCCACCACCGAACCCAACGAGGCCCTGGCGCTGGGGGGCACCACCACCATTCTTCACGAAGGCCGGGTGATCCAGAGCGGCAAGGCTGCCGAGGTGTACCACCAGCCGCAGACGGTGCTGGCCGCCGAGCTGTTCTCCGAGCCGCCGATCAACCTGATGCCCGGGCGTATCAGCGGCAACGAGGTGAGTTTCGCGAATTTTGTACACTTCCCGCTGAACGTCGATCTGCGCGGGCTCGGTGAGGGCGAGTTCCGTTTTGGCGTGCGCCCCAGCCATATCAGCCTGGTGCCGAGCAATGATGATGATCTGGAGTTGGCCGTGACCGTGGAAGTCGCCGAGATCAGCGGTTCGGAAACCTTCCTGCATGTGCGCAGCGAACACTTCTTGCTGGTGCTGCACCTGCCGGGGGTGCATGAGTACGATGTCGACGCGCCGATCCGCGTGTATATCCCCACCCATAAACTGTTTGTGTTCGATGGCCAGGGGCGCTTGCTCCAGGCGCCCGGGCGTCGTATCGCGAGGGTTGCCTGATGGCCGAGATCCATTTGCAGAACCTTGCCCACAGCTACAGCCCTACGCCGAGTGGTCCAGAGGACTACGCCATTCGCGAAATGGACCACGTGTGGGAGCAGGGTGGTGCCTACGCGCTGCTGGGGCCGTCAGGCTGTGGCAAGTCGACCTTGCTCAATATCATCTCCGGCTTGCTCAGCCCATCCGAAGGCCAGGTGCTGTTTGACCGCCAGGTGGTCAATCAACTGACCCCGGAAAAACGCAACATCGCCCAGGTATTCCAGTTCCCGGTGGTGTACGACACCATGACGGTGTTCGATAACCTCGCATTCCCGCTGCGCAACCAGGGCATGGCCGAGGCGAAAGTGCACAGCAAGGTGCAGGAAATTGCCGAAGTCCTCGACTTGCAAAACCTGCTGGACAAAAAAGCCCGCAACCTCAGCGCCGACGAAAAGCAGAAAGTCTCCATGGGCCGCGGCCTGGTGCGTGATGACGTGTCGGCGATCCTGTTCGACGAACCCTTGACGGTGATCGACCCGCACCTCAAGTGGAAGCTGCGGCGCAAGCTCAAGCAGATTCACGAGCAGTTCAATATCACCATGGTCTACGTCACCCATGACCAGCTTGAGGCGTCGACGTTCGCCGACAAGATTGCGGTGATGTACGGCGGGCAGATCGTGCAGTTCGGTACGCCGCGTGAACTGTTCGAGCGGCCCAGCCACACCTTTGTCGGTTATTTCATCGGTAGTCCGGGGATGAATCTGATCGACGTGCGGGCCGAGGCGGGCGGCGTGGCGTTTGCCGGCACCTTGCTGCCGCTGCCTGAGGCGCTGCAGCAGCGCATCGTCGAGACGAACTACCGGAAACTGCAGGTGGGGATTCGCCCGGAATTTATCCACGTGTGGGACGAGCACAACCCTGACGCACTGCAGGCGGATGTCTGCCATCTCGAAGACCTCGGTACCTACAAGATCATGACCCTCAACCTCGACGGCGCACTGCTCAAGGTCCGCCTGGCCGAAGACAAACCGGTGCCCGCAGGCAAAGCCTCGATCAGCTTCCCCGCCCAGTGGCTGATGGTCTATGCCGACGACTACCTGCTGGAGGTACAGCCATGAACAAGGTGCAGAACAACAAGGCCTGGTGGCTGGTGCTGCCGGTGTTCCTGCTGGTGGCGTTCAGTGCGGTGATCCCGATGATGACCGTGGTCAACTATTCGGTGCAGGACATCTTTGACCAGTCCAGCCGCTACTTTGTCGGCGCCGACTGGTACAAACAGGTGCTGCTCGACCCGCGTCTGCACGACTCATTGCTGCGCCAGTTCATCTACTCGGCCTGCGTGCTGCTGATCGAAATTCCCCTGGGCATTGCCATTGCCCTGACCATGCCGACCAAGGGCCGCTGGTCTTCGCTGGTGCTGATCATCCTCGCCATTCCGCTGCTGATCCCCTGGAACGTCGTCGGCACGATCTGGCAGATATTCGGCCGCGCCGACATTGGCTTGCTCGGTTCCAGCCTCAACGCGCTGGGCATCAGCTACAACTACGCGGCCAACACGGCGGATGCCTGGGTCACCGTATTGATCATGGATGTCTGGCATTGGACGTCATTGGTTGCGCTGCTCTGCTACTCGGGGCTGCGCGCCATTCCTGATGTGTACTACCAGGCCGCACGCATAGACCGTGCATCGGCCTGGGCGGTATTCCGGCATATCCAGTTGCCGAAGATGAAAAGCGTGCTGCTGATCGCCGTGATGCTGCGGTTTATGGACAGCTTCATGATCTACACCGAACCCTTCGTACTCACCGGTGGCGGGCCGGGGAATGCCACCACGTTCCTGAGCCAGACGTTGACCCAGATGGCCGTCGGTCAATTCGACCTTGGCCCGGCGGCGGCGTTTTCCCTGGTGTACTTCCTGATCATCCTGTTGGTGTCCTGGCTGTTCTACACCGCCATGACCCATTCCGACGCCAACCGCTGAGGCCGCCAACATGAGCAAGCGCAAGGTCATTCCGCTGTTGGTCTACATCCTGTTCCTGCTGGTGCCGATCTATTGGCTGTTGAACATGTCGTTCAAGAGCAACACCGAAATCCTCGGCGGGCTGACGCTGTTTCCGCAGGACTTCACCCTGGCCAACTACAGGGTGATTTTCACCGACCCGAGCTGGTACACCGGCTACCTCAATTCGTTGTACTACGTGAGCCTGAACACGCTGATCTCCTTGAGCGTGGCGTTGCCGGCGGCCTATGCGTTTTCGCGCTACCGCTTCCTGGGCGACAAGCACCTGTTCTTCTGGTTGCTGACCAACCGCATGGCGCCTCCGGCGGTGTTCTTGCTGCCGTTTTTCCAGCTGTATTCGTCCATCGGCCTGTTCGACACGCATATTGCGGTGGCCCTGGCCCATTGCCTGTTCAACGTGCCATTGGCGGTGTGGATTCTGGAGGGCTTCATGTCCGGCGTGCCCAAGGAAATCGACGAAACTGCCTACATCGACGGTTATAGCTTTCCCAAATTTTTCGTGAAGATTTTTATCCCGCTGATTGGTTCGGGCATCGGTGTCACGGCGTTTTTCTGCTTCATGTTTTCCTGGGTCGAACTCTTGCTGGCGCGCACCCTGACTTCGGTCAACGCCAAGCCCATCGCGGCGGTGATGACCCGCACGGTTTCGGCCTCGGGTATCGATTGGGGCGTGCTGGCAGCGGCGGGGGTGTTGACCATCCTGCCCGGCATGCTGGTGATCTGGTTTGTTCGCAACCACGTGGCCAAGGGCTTTGCCCTGGGCCGGGTCTGAGGAGTCGATCATGGAATGGATGGCCTGGACCACCCCCACAGCCCTGTTCTTCGGGGCGATTGCCCTGTTGCTGGTGGGCATGACCACATGGGAGCTGCGCTCGCCGAGTATTGCACGGCGCGGTTTTTTACCGATCAGCACCACCCGTGGTGATCGGCTGTTTATCGGTCTTCTCGGCAGCGCCTACCTGCATCTGCTGGTAATCGGCGTCACCGGCTGGAGCATCTGGGTGGCCGGCGTGCTGTCCCTGATGTGGCTGTTGTGTGTGATGCGTTGGGGCTAGGCAAACGCCCTGTAGGAGCGAGCTTGCTCGCGAAAAACTCGAGAACACCGCGAGCATCCAGAATGCCCGCGTTATCGTTAACGATTTTCGCGAGCAAGCTCGCTCCTACAGGGGCTGTGTGGCGGTTGTAGTCCCGTTCGAAATTAACCAGGAGGTCTCTATGTTCGATAAAAACAATAAGCTGCGACATAGCATTTCATTGGCTGGCGTACTGGCTCTCAGCGGTTTGAGCGCTACGGCCTGGGCGGATGCATATGAAGATGCCGCGAAAAAATGGATCGGCAGCGAGTTCAAACCGTCCACGCTCACCGACGCGCAGCAGCTCGAAGAGTTGAAGTGGTTTATCAAGGCGGCGGAACCGTTCCGTGGGATGAAGATCAACGTGGTGTCGGAAACCCTCACCACCCACGAGTACGAATCCAAGGTGCTGGCCAAGGCGTTCAGCGAAATCACCGGTATCAAGCTGACCCATGACCTGCTGCAGGAAGGTGACGTAGTCGAGAAGCTGCAAACCCAGATGCAGTCCGACAAGAATATCTACGACGGCTGGGTCAACGATTCCGACTTGATCGGTACGCACTTTCGCTACGGCAAGACCGAATCCATCACCGACCTGATGGCCAACGAAGGCAAGGACTTCACCTCGCCGACCCTGGATATCAAGGACTTCATCGGCACCTCCTTCACCACCGCGCCGGACGGCAAGCTCTACCAGTTGCCTGACCAGCAATTCGCCAACCTGTATTGGTTCCGTGCCGACTGGTTCGAGCGTCCGGAATTGAAAGCCAAGTTCAAGGAAAAATACGGCTATGAGCTCGGCGTGCCGGTGAACTGGTCGGCTTATGAAGACATTGCCAAATTCTTCAGCGAAGACGTCAAGGAAATCGACGGCAAGCGCATCTATGGGCACATGGACTACGGCAAGAAAGACCCGTCCCTGGGCTGGCGCTTCACCGACGCCTGGTTCTCCATGGCTGGCGGCGGCGACAAAGGCTTGCCTAACGGCTTGCCGGTGGACGAATGGGGCATTCGTGTGGAGGACTGCCACCCGGTCGGTTCCAGCGTGACCCGTGGCGGCGACACCAACGGCCCGGCCGCCGTGTTCGCCACGCAGAAATATGTGGACTGGATGAAAGCCTACGCTCCGCCGGAAGCGGCGGGCATGACCTTCTCCGAATCCGGCCCGGTGCCGTCCCAGGGCAACATCGCCCAGCAGATCTTCTGGTACACCGCGTTTACCGCCGACATGACCAAGCCGGGCCTGCCGGTGGTGAACGCCGACGGCACGCCGAAATGGCGCATGGCGCCATCGCCGGTTGGGCCTTATTGGGAGAAGGGCATGAAGAAGGGCTATCAGGACGTAGGCTCCTGGACCTTCCTCAAATCGACACCGGAGAAACAGAAACTCGCGGCCTGGCTCTACGCCCAGTTCGTGACCTCGAAAACCGTCTCGCTGAAGAAAACCATCGTGGGTCTTACGCCGATTCGGGAGTCCGACATCAACTCCCAGGCCATGACCGACCTGGCGCCGAAACTCGGTGGCCTGGTGGAGTTCTACCGCAGCCCGGCACGGGTGGAGTGGACCCCGACCGGCACCAACGTGCCGGACTACCCACGCCTGGCGCAACTGTGGTGGAGCAACATCGCGGCCGCCGCCAGTGGCGAGAAAACCCCGCAACAGGCCCTCGACAACCTGGCCAAGGAACAGGACGCGATCATGACGCGCCTGGAACGCTCCAAGGTGCAGCCGGTGTGCGGTCCGAAAATGAACCCCGAGCGTGACGCGCAATACTGGTTCGACCAGCCGGGCGCGCCGAAGCCGAAACTGGCCAACGAGAAACCGAAAGGCGAAACGGTGGCTTACAGCGACTTGCTTAAATCGTGGGAGGCAGCGCGTAAATAAGCCTGTTCAGCTGGAAAAGCGGAAACCTGTGGAAGGGGGCTTGCCTTAATGCCAGTCAGTTAAATGGTGGGATGTAGAACACATCATCGTAGTGAGCGGGCTTGCCCCGCGCTGGGTGGCGCAGCCGCCCCAAACCCAGGCACCTCGGTTCTACTGAAATACCGCGGCGTCTTTGGTGGGGCGGCTTTGCCACCCAGCGCGGGGCAAGCCCGCTCACTACGGAGTTTGGTCGCGGCAGGTTCTCTAAACTGACGGGCATTAGGGCTTGCCTCCTTTCACGTTGCTCCCGATCTAGGCCGCCGCTTGTGGCTGGAGGTGCAGCTCACCTTCCACGTCCTTGACCAACCCACTGGCCAGAAACAACGGTGCCAGGCGCTTGTGCAGTTGCGGCTCGACGAACTCCTTCACCGTGTCCAGTGCCAACACGCCGCTGAGCGGCAACTCGGCTTTGGTGTACGACAGCCATGCCTTCTTCAACGCTTGCAACACATCGCTACCTGCCGTGGCGGCGAAGCGGCGGTGGGTGGGTTTGCCGTCGAAGTTGAACGTGTGCTGGAAGGCGTAGCCGGTTTCATCGCCATTGGCCGCCGCGCATCGAACGCAGGTGCACGGGCCGTCGCCGAACGCGCTGTGCAGGTAGGCGTTGAAGTCCACCACGGGTTTGAGTGACAGGCGCTTATCCACCTCGAACAGGTCACCGGTCATTTTTTCGTCAGTGTTCAACGGCCATTTCCTCGCAGACATGTAGCTGTTTTTCAAAGCGCGAAACAATACCAGCCGAGCGGGGTTTTGGGGATTATTTGCATAACAATAGATCCCGATATTCTTTTCCCGTCTTAAAAATCGCCGCTACGCTCCATCACCTTCTTAAAAAGCGCGGCAGACCCCTACATGACTTTCAAGCGTTCCTCCCTGACCCTCCTGGCTGCTGCGAGCGCCTTGATCAGTCTCGGCGCCCAGGCCGAAGGCAAGATCAGCATCGCCCAGCAATTCGGTATCGGCTACCTGATCCTCGACGTGGTGCGCGACCAGCACCTGATCGAAAAACACGGCAAGGAACAGGGGCTGGACATCCAGGTGGAATGGAACAGCATTTCCGGCGCCACCGCGATGAATGAGTCGCTGCTGGCCGGTGCCCTGGATGTGGTCTCGGCGGGTGTGCCACCCATGCTCACCCTGTGGGACCGCACCAAGGGCAAGCAGAACGTCAAGGCCATCGCCTCCCTCGGTTCGATGCCCAACTACTTGCTGACCAACAATCCCAAGGTGAAGACCCTCAAGGACTTCACCGAAACAGACCGCATCGCCGTGCCTGCCGCCGGTGTAGGGTTCCAGTCGCGCACCTTGCAGATTGAGACCGCCAGGCAGTTCGGCGATGCGAACTACAAGAAGTTCGACGATATTTCCATCAGCCTGGCCCATCCCGACGCGACCGCCGCGTTGATTGCCGGTGGTTCAGAGATCAATTCGCACTTCTCCAGCCCGCCGTTCCAGTATCAGGAGTTGTTGAACCCCAACGTGCACAAGGTGCTCAGTTCCTACGACATCCTGGGCGGGCCGGCGTCGTTCAACGTGCTCTACACCACGCAGAAGTTTCACGACGAGAACCCCAAGACCTACAAGGCGTTCTATGCCGCCCTGGCTGAAGCCGAGCAGATCATCAAGGCCGACAAACCGGCCGCCGCCAAGGCGTATATCCGCGTGGAGCAGTCCAAGCTGCCGTTGGACCTGGTGGAAAAAATCGTCCAGGACCCGGAAATCGACTTCACCATCGTGCCCCAGCGCACCTTTATCTATGCCGAGAAACTCCAGGAGCTTGGCGTGTTGAAGAACAAGGCCGGGAGCTGGAAGGACTACTTCTTTGAAGAGGCCCATGGCGGCAACGGCAGCTGACCGGCCTGTGGGATGAGGCGCTGTTATTGTGGCGAGGCAGCTTGCTGCCGTCGGGCCGCGAAGCGGCTCCAGCCAGATCAGCGAAAAAACTCACCTGGAGTGGCATCAAACTGCTGGCGAAACGCAGCAATGAACGCCGACGTCGACTCATACCCACACCCCAATGCCACATCCGTGACTCGCTCGCCTCGTTCCAGGGCGGGCAGGGCGCTCAGCAGTCGCAGGCGCTGGCGCCAGGCGCGAAAGGTCAGCCCCGTATCGCTCAGGAACAAGCGGCTGAGCGTCTTTTCGCTGACGCCCAGCTTCCCGCTCCAGTGCCCCAGCGTGGTCTGTTGCTCCGGGTGCAGGTTCAAACTGCGGTAGATCTGGCGCAGCCGTGGGTCATGGGGCAGCGGCAGCATCAAATCCACCTGCGGGGCGGCGGCGAGCTGGTCGAGCACCACCTGGGCCAGGCGTCCATCCGGGCCATCCTCGGCATACTCCACCGGCAGCTCGCTGAAGCTGCGGATCAACTCGCGCAATAAACTGCTCACCTCCAGCACCTGGCAGCGCTCGGCCGCCCAGGTAGTGACGCTGCAATCGAGGTACAAACTGCGCATTTCGGTATGCGGCGAACTGAACACGCGGTGCGGCACACCTGCGGGAATCCACACCGCGCGCTGGGGCGGTGCAACGAACCGGCCGGCACTGGTCTGGATTTCCAGCACGCCGGAAATCGCGTAGGAGAGCTGCACCCACGGGTGGCTGTGCCGGCGCGTCAAGGCGCGGTTGGGCAGGGATTCGGTACGCCCATACACCGGCCGCGGCAGGCTGGACAGCCCGGGGACACTGCGGCGCACGGTTTTATCATGTCCTTTCGGCGGCATTTACTGGCTCATTGGCGTTAGTCGGTAACAAGCCGTTACGTTAGAGTCGCGATGACGCGTTTTGCAACCCCTGGACGACTTGCTCATGACCCGCCCACGTTTTCTACCGGATAACTTCACCCTGACCCTGGTGGCCACGGTGATCATTGCCTCCCTGTTGCCCGCCACCGGGCCAACCGCCGTTGCGTTCGGCTGGGTGACCAACCTGGCCATTGCGCTGCTGTTTTTCCTGCACGGTGCCAAACTGTCACGCCAGGCCATCGTCGCCGGCGCCGGCCATTGGCGCCTGCACTTGCTGGTGTTCAGCCTGACCTTCGTGCTGTTCCCGTTGCTGGGCCTGGCGCTCAAGCCGTTGCTCTCGCCGCTGATCGGCAAAGACCTGTACATGGGCATGCTGTACCTCTGTGCGTTGCCGGCCACCGTGCAATCGGCGATCGCTTTTACCTCGCTGGCGCGCGGCAATATCCCGGCGGCGATTTGCAGTGCGGCGGCGTCGAGCCTGTTCGGTATCTTCCTTACGCCGTTGCTGGTGACGCTGTTGCTCAATGTTCATGGCGAGGGCGGCTCCACCGTCGACGCGATCCTGAAAATCAGCGTGCAACTGCTGCTGCCCTTTATTGCCGGGCAGGTTGCCCGGCGCTGGATCGGTGATTGGGTCGGGCGCAACAAATCCTGGCTGAAATTCGTCGACCAGGGGTCGATCCTGCTGGTGGTGTACGGCGCGTTCAGCGAAGCGGTGAATGAAGGCATCTGGCACCAGATCCCGCTGTGGGAACTGGGCGGTCTGGTGATCGCCTGCTGCGTACTGCTGGGCCTGGTGCTGGTGGCGTCGACGCTGCTGGGCAAGGCGTTCGGCTTTAATCAGGAAGACCGCATCACCATCCTGTTCTGCGGCTCGAAGAAGAGCTTGGCGACGGGCGTGCCAATGGCCCAGGTGTTGTTCGCCGGGGCGACCATGGGCGTGCTGATCCTGCCGCTGATGCTGTTCCACCAGATCCAGTTGATGGTCTGTGCGGCGTTGGCGCAGCGTTATGCCAAACGGCCGGAAAGCATTCCAGAATTGATGGGGCAAGTGGACCCGTAGGGGAGCGTCGCCTGGCTATCAGGCGATTCTTAAAGCGACGAAATTTCTCAAGTCTGCACCCGAACGGACGATGACCTTCTTAACAACCCAGAAGGAGCGTCGTCATGAACGTTATACGTTTGTCAGTGGTTACGGGCTTGCTCGCGGTATGGGCGGGGACCTGCATGGCCGCCTCCTCGGGGGTCATTCAATTTCACGGCAGCATTGTCGAGCCCGGTTGCGATTCCGCCACGCCGGGCGGCTCCACCGTGGCCTTCAATGGCTGCCCACAGGCCATGCGCGGCAGCCGCTTCGAGGTGCAGCCCGTGGGCAGCGTACAGGCGCTGGGCAATGCGACAGCCAACGTCAAGCTGGTGGCCGACAGCAGCAATGGGCGTTATTACGACCAACGGTACCTGCTGGTGGATGCGGGTGGAAAGCCGATTCAGTCGGGGGCCTACATCGTCACCATGACCGCGCCTTGATCACCCTGACGGCTTTTTGATCAGGAACATCGCCAACGCACCGCCGAGAAACCTATAGAATGCTCGGCGGCGGCGCTTGTCCCGGGTGGCCGCTTGATCACCGTCAGAGTACCGCGCCAACCCATGAGCCTTTCAGCCACAACCCCCCAAGCCAACTGGCAACCGGTCATCGCCCTCGCACTGGCCGCCTTTGTGTTCAATACCACCGAGTTCGTGCCCGTCGGGCTGCTCAGCGCTATCGGCGCCAGCTTCGACATGCCCATCGCCAGCGTAGGGCTGATGCTCACCATCTACGCCTGGATCGTCTCGTTGACGTCATTGCCGGTGATGCTGCTGACCCGCAACGTCGAACGGCGCAAATTGCTCATCGTGCTGTTCGGCCTGTTTATCGCCAGCCACATCCTCTCCAGTGTGGCCACCAGTTTCGGCGTGCTGATGCTCAGCCGTATCGGCATCGCCTTGTCCCATGCGCTGTTCTGGTCGATCACCGCATCCCTCGCGGTGCGCCTGGCGCCGG
Source organism: Pseudomonas sp. R11F (assembly GCF_050312575.1). Classification (NCBI taxonomy): domain Bacteria; kingdom Pseudomonadati; phylum Pseudomonadota; class Gammaproteobacteria; order Pseudomonadales; family Pseudomonadaceae; genus Pseudomonas; species Pseudomonas sp. R11F. The sequence goes on from NZ_JBNPJU010000065.1 coordinate 122,715, forward strand.
CAGGCAAACAGGTGCAGGCACTGGGCCTGCTCGCCACCGGCACCTCCCTGGCGATGGTGTTGGGCATTCCCCTGGGCCGCCTGCTCGGTGAAGCGATGGGCTGGCGCACCACGTTCCTGGTCATCGGCGCGTTCGCAGCGGCCCTGGTGTTCTGGCTGGCGCGCACCTTGCCGTTGTTGCCGAGCCAGAACTCCGGCTCGTTGCGTAGCCTGCCGCTGCTGTTCAAGCGCCCGGCGCTGGTGGCGCTCTACGTGCTCACCGCCATGACGGTGACGGCACAATTCACCGCCTACAGCTACATCGAACCCTTCGTCGAAGGCGTGGCAGGCATGGGCGGCAACGCCGTCACCCTGATCCTGCTGGTATTCGGCGGCGCCGGCATCATCGGCTCGCTGCTGTTCAGCCTGATACACCGCTTCAACCCCCATCTGTTCGTGGTCGGCACGGTGTTCCTGTTGGCGGCGTGCCTGGCCTTGCTGCTGCCGTTGAGTGGCGCAGAGGCCTATCTCGTCGGCCTGAGCGTATTCTGGGGCATCGCGATCATGGGCTTCGGCCTGGCCATGCAGTCCAAGGTGCTGGTGCTCGCACCGGACGCCACCGACGTGGCCATGGCAATGTTCTCCGGCATCTACAACATCGGCATCGGCGGCGGCGCCCTGATGGGCAGCTGGGTCGGCAGCCACTTCGGCTTCGCCTGGATCGGCGCCGCTGGCGGGTTGCTGGCAACCCTGGCATTGATCGGCTACTGCTTGGCCATCCGACGCTTCGGGCAAGGCGTAACGCCTACCTGAATACCCCATACGTGGCCTCGCCGCCCGTCGTGCTTTTAATCTGCTTTTGATCTGCCATTTGGTTACTTTGGGGCTCCTTTCCAAAGTGACCCGCTGTAAGAGCGGAACCCTAAGCCGCCGTTACCGCAGCAACGGATATGTACCCGATCCTGTAGATACCCAAGCCCCGCCTAGAGCGACGCAAGTCCGCCCGTGTCCCCACTTCCCATGTCACCCCCCACCCGCCAAACCCCTTAACGTCCCAGACCAGCCGGAAGCCCCCCAGGCCCCCCGGCTGCGCCCGCTATTTTCCCAGGGCGCGCAGCGCACCCGATTCAAGCGGCAGCTGAAAACGGACTTTCTTCTCAACCGTGACTTATCAGGCAGGTTACCCCATGCAGTTCAGCGAATTATTGGCAGCGATTTCCACCCATGCGATCCGTCTGCAGACTGAAGAGGGCGACCTGATCATCCTGGGCGACGACGAAGCCCTGAGCGACGCGCTGTGGGATCAACTGATCGCCCACAAGCCCGCACTGCTGGCACTGGTGGCCGAGCACGGCGGTGACTGGCTGAGCCCGGCTTACCGCATCACCCCGGCCATGCTGCCGCTGGTCAACCTCGACCAGGCCGCCATCGACCGTATCGTCGCCGCGATCCCGGGTGGCGCGGCGAATGTGCAAGACATCTACCCCCTGGCGCCGCTCCAGGAAGGCATGCTCTACCACCACCTTTCGGCCGAGCAAGGCGACCCCTACGTGCTGCACGCGCAGTTTGTGTTCGACAACCGCGCACGGCTGGAGGCTTTCGCCGAAGCCTTGCAATGGGTGATCGACCGCCACGACATCCTGCGCACCTCGATGGTCTGGGAACGCCTCGACGAACCGCTGCAAGTGGTGTGGCGCAAGGCGCCGCTGGTGTGCGAAGACATCCGCTGCGACGGCGGCGATGCGCTGGCCCAGTTGCAGGCGCGTTATGACGCGCGTACTTACCGCATGGACCTGGGCCAGGCGCCGCTGTTGCGCCTGGTCTTCGCAGACGACCCGGCCAACCAGCGGGTCGTGGCAATGCTGCTGTTCCACCACACCATCCTCGACCACACCGCCCTCGACGGGGTGCGCCATGAACTCCAGCTGTACCTGGCCGGCGAGCACGCCCTGGCCGGCGAGCCGGTGCCGTTTCGCAGCTACATCGCCCAGGTACGCCAGGGCGTCAGTGAGCAGGCTCACGAAACGTTTTTCCGCGAGATGCTGGCCGATATCGACGCGCCGACGTTGCCGTTCGGCTTGCAGAATGTGCAAGGCGATGGCCACGGCGTCGATGAGGCACGTATCCCCGTCGACAGCGGCCTGAGCCGGCGCCTGCGGACCTTGGCACGCCCGTTGGGGGTGAGCATGGCGAGCCTGCTGCATCTGGCCCTGGCCCGTGTGCTGGGCGTGGTATCCGGCCGTGAAGCGGTGGTGTTCGGCACGGTGATGCTCGGTCGCATGGACGCGGGCGAAGGCGGTGAACGCGCCTTGGGCATGTTCATCAATACCTTGCCGTTGCGCGTGGACGTGGGCGAGCAGGGCATCCGCGCCGGGGTCAAGGCGACCCATGCGCGCCTCACCACCTTGCTCGATCATGAACATGCCTCCCTGGCACTGGCGCAACGTTGCAGCGGCGTCGCCGCGCCGACGCCGCTGTTCAGTGCGATGCTTAACTATCGTCACAGCGCGGCCACCGATATGGCGGCCGTCATCGAGGTCGCCCCCGGCATCCAGGTGTTGGGCGCCGAGGAGCGCACCAACTACCCGTTGACGGTCAACGTCGATGACCTGGGCGAAGACCTTGCACTGAGCGTGATCGTCGAGGCCTCCATCGGCGCAGGCCGAGTAGCCGGCTACCTGCATACGGCCCTCGAAAGCCTGGCCGATGCGTTGGAGCAGCGACCGGATATGCCGCTCAGCGGCCTGAACATACTGCCCGACGCCGAACGCCAGACCCTCCTGCACGGCCTCAACCAAAGCCCCACGCATTATGCCGATAACGCCCTGATCCACCAGCAAGTCGAAGCCCATGCCGCCGCCCACCCCGAGGCGGTCGCGCTGCGTTTCGATCACCGGCGTCTGACCTACCGTCAGCTCAACGAACGCGCCAATCAGGTAGCCCACCGCCTGCTGGCCCAAGGCGTGCGCCCCGACGACCGCGTGGCGATCTGCGTTGAGCGTGGCCTGGAAATGATCATCGGCCTGCTGGGCATTCTCAAGGCCGGTGCCGGTTATGTGCCGATCGACCCGGCTTACCCGCTGGAACGTATCGCCTTCACCTTGCACGACAGCGAGCCGGTGGCCGTGCTGGTGCAGGCCAACACTGCGCACTTGGTCGGTGAGCTGACGCAGATCGACCTCAACCACCTGGGCCAGGAATCCATCGTCAACCCGCGACTGGCGTTGAGCCCGGCCAACCTGGCCTACGTGATCTACACCTCCGGTTCCACCGGCTTGCCCAAGGGCGTGATGATCGAACACCGCCAGGTGGCGCGGTTGTTCACGGCCACCGAGCACTGGTTTGGCTTCAATAGCAACGATGTGTGGGCGTTGTTCCATTCCTTTGCCTTCGACTTCTCGGTGTGGGAAATCTGGGGCGCGCTGATGCACGGCGGCCAGTTGTTGATCGTGCCGCAACTGGTCAGCCGCTCGCCGGATGAGTGCTACACGCTGCTCTGCGAGGCGGGCGTGAGCATCCTCAACCAGACGCCGAGCGCGTTCCGGCAGTTGATCGCCGCCCAAGGCCGCAGCCCCGCAGCGCACTCTCTGCGCCAGGTGATTTTTGGCGGTGAAGCCCTGGAGCCGGGCCTGCTCAAGCCGTGGTATGCCCGCGCAATCAATGCCGGCACGCAACTGGTGAACATGTACGGCATCACCGAGACCACCGTGCACGTGACCTATCGCGCCTTGCAGGCGGCGGATACCCAGTTGGTGGGTGTCAGCCCGATTGGCGTGCGTATTCCCGACTTGCAGTTGTACGTGCTCGATGCGGCTCGCGAGCCGTTGCCGTTTGGCGTGGCCGGCGAGTTGTACGTCGGCGGTGCCGGTGTCGCGCGTGGTTACTTGAACCGACCGGCGCTGAACGCCGAACGCTTCCTCACCGACCCGGTCACCGGCCAGCGCCTGTACAAGACCGGTGACCTGGGCCGCCTGCTGGCCGACGGCAGCGTTGAATACCTGGGGCGCAACGACGACCAGGTGAAGATCCGCGGCTTCCGCATCGAACTGGGCGAAATCGAAGCGCGCCTGGCCACCGCCGACGGCGTGCGTGACGCCGTGGTGATTGCCCGTGAGGATGAACCGGGCGACAAGCGCCTGGTGGCCTATGTGATTGCCGACGGCGAACTCAGCACCGCCGCCTTGCGCGACCATCTACTGCGCAGCCTGGCTGACTACATGGTGCCCAGCGCCTTCGTACGGCTGGACCAGTTGCCGCTCACCCCCAACGGCAAGCTCGACCGCAAGGCGTTGCCCGCCCCGGATACCGATGCGCTGGTGCGCCGTGGTTATGCCGCCCCGCAGGGCGCGGTGGAAACCACCATCGCCGGCCTCTGGCAAGAGCTGCTCAAGCTCGACCGCGTGGGGCGTGACGATAACTTCTTCGAGCTGGGCGGGCACTCGTTGCTGGCGGTCAAGTTGATCGAACGCATGCGCCAGGCCGACCTCAGTGCCGATGTGCGCGTGCTGTTCGGCCAGCCCACCCTGGCTGCCTTGGCGGCGGCGGTGGGCGGGCAGCGGGAGGTCCAGGTTCCGGCCAACCTCATCAGCGCAACCAGCGAACAGATCACGCCGCAGATGCTGCCGTTGGTGGCGCTGGACCAAGCGGCGATCGACCACATCATCGCCGGCGTACCCGGCGGCCTTGGCAACGTGCAGGACATCTACGGCCTGGCCCCGTTGCAAGCCGGCATCCTCTACCACCACCTGGCAACCACCGAGGGCGATCCCTACGTGTTGCAGGTGCAGTTGCGCTTCACCGACCAGGCCGCAGTGGACGCGTTCGTCCAGGCGCTGCATCGCGTGATCGAACGCAATGACATCCTGCGCACCGGCATTCTCTGGGAGGGCCTGGAGGAACCGGTGCAAGTGGTACTGCGCCAGGCGCCGCTGGCCGTCGAGCGCCTGGAAAGCCCGGGCCAGGATGCGTTGGCGCAACTGCAGCAGCGCTTTGACCCGCGCCACTATCGCCTCGACCTGTCGCGCGCCTCACTGATGCGCTTTGCCTATGCCCAGGCGCCGGACGGGTTGGTCGGCATCCTGTTGTTGCACCACATCCTGCTCGACCACACCGCGCTGCAAGTGCTGGTACAGGAGATGAGCGCCAGCCTGTCCGGCGATGACGCGCACTTGCCGGAACCGGTGCAGTACCGCAATTACGTGGCCCAGGCGCGCCTCGGCGTGACCCAGGCGCAGCACGAAGCCTTCTTCAGCGACATGCTCGGCGATCTCGATGAGCCCACCCTGGCGTTCGGCCTGCAGGACGTGAACGGCGACGGCAGCGGCATCCTCGAAGCCCACCTGCCTCTGGAACCGTCCCTTGGCCAGGGTCTGCGCGAACAGGCGCGGCAACTGGGCGTGAGCACTGCCAGCCTGGTGCACCTGGCCTGGGCGCAGGTGCTGGGCCAGGTGTCCGGCCAGCAGGATGTGGTGTTCGGAACCGTGTTGCTGGGCCGCATGCAGGGCGGCGAGGGCGCCGACCGCGCACTGGGCATGTTCATCAATACCTTGCCGCTGCGGGTCAGCCTCGGCACTGTCGGCGTACAGGCCGGGGTGCGCGCCACCCATGCGCGGCTGGCGCAATTGCTCGGGCATGAGCACGCCTCGTTGTCCCTGGCCCAGCGTTGCAGCGGTGTGCCGGGTTCATTGCCGCTGTTCAGCACGCTGCTCAACTACCGCCACAGCGCGCCGGATGAAGCCCCGGGCGACAGCCCGTTCGCCGCTGCGGGCATTCAAATCCTCAGTTCCGAAGAGCGCAGCAACTACCCCCTGGTCCTCAACGTCGATGACTTGGGCAGCGGGTTCGCGCTCACGGTGCAAGGCGTGGCCAGCCTGGATGTGCAACGTGTGGGCGAATACATGCTCACCGCATTGCGCCACCTGGTCAGCGCCTTGCAGCAAGCGCCGACCACGCCGTTGCAGGCGGTGTCGATCCTGCCGCCCGCCGAGCGTCATCAACTGCTGGTGACGTTCAACGCCACCCACCGCGAATACCCGTCGCAACTGACCGTGCAGCAACTGTTCGAAGCCCAGGCGCTGGCCCGGCCGGAGGCGGTAGCGGCCGTGCACGGCGCGTTGTCGCTGAGTTACCGTGACCTTAACCGGCGCGCCAACCGCCTGGCCCATCACTTGCTCCAGCAAGGCGTGCAGCCCGGCGAAAGCGTGGCGATTGCCCTGCCGCGCTCCCTCGATCTGCTGGTGTGTCAGTTGGCGATCCTCAAGTGCGCGGCGGTGTATGTGCCGCTGGACATCAACGCCCCGGTGGACCGCCAGGCGTACATGGTGCAGGACAGTGGCGCACACCGGGTGCTCACGACCCTGGCCGACCTGAATCTGGAGGCGCAGTCAGCGCGCAATCCGGAGCTGGCGCAAAGCTCGGAAAGCGTGGCGTACATCCTCTACACCTCCGGCTCCACCGGCGCCCCGAAGGGTGTGCAAGTGCCGCACCGCGCCATCTCGCGCCTGGTGCTCAACAACGGTTACGCTGATTTCAACGAGCGCGACCGCGTGGCCTTCGCCTCCAACCCGGCGTTCGATGCCAGCACCCTCGACGTATGGGCGCCATTGCTCAATGGCGGTTGCGTGGTGGTGGTCGACCAGGCCGTGCTGCTGTCCCAGGCGGCGTTCGCCGCATTGCTGCAGGAGCAGGCCGTCAGTGTGTTGTGGATGACCGCCGGGCTGTTCCATCAGTACGCCGATGCGCTGATGCCGGTGTTGCCTCAGTTGCGTTACCTGATCGTCGGCGGTGACGTCCTCGACCCGCTGGTGATCGGCCGCGTGCTCCGGCACGGCAAGCCCCGGCACCTGCTTAACGGCTACGGGCCGACCGAAGCCACCACGTTCTCCACCACCCACGAGATCACTGCGGTGGGCGAGGGCGGCATCCCCATCGGCCGGCCAATCGCGAATGCCCAGGCCTATGTGCTCGACGCCCGTCTACAACCGCTGCCGCTGGGCGTGGTCGGTGAGCTGTATATCGGCGGTGCGGGTGTGGCCAAGGGGTACTTGAACCAGCCGCAACTGACCGCCGAAAAATTCATCGCCAACCCCTTTGGTGACGGCCTGCTGTACCGCACCGGCGACCTGGCAAGCTGGCAGGCCGACGGCACGTTGCTCTACCAGGGGCGCAATGACCTGCAATTGAAGATTCGCGGCTTTCGTATCGAACCGGGCGAAATCGAGACGTGCCTGGCCACGTTTGCCGGGGTCAAGGACGCCGTGGTGCTGGCCCGCGAAGACCAGCCTGGCGACAAGCGCCTGGTGGCGTACTACACCGGCGAGGCGGCGTTGCCGATCGAAGCGTTGCGTGCCCACCTGCAAGCACGCTTGCCGGACTACATGGTGCCTTCGGCCTATGTCTGGCTCGCGCTGTTGCCCCTGACCGCCAACGGCAAGCTGGATCGCAAGGGCTTGCCGGCACCGGATCAGAGCGCGCTGCTCAGCCGTGGCTACGAAGCGCCGGAAGGCGAAGTGGAAACCCTGCTGGCGCAGATCTGGCAGGACGTGCTCAAGCTGGAACGCGTGGGGCGTCACGACCATTTCTTCGAGCTGGGCGGGCATTCGTTGCTCGCCGTCAGCCTGATCGAACGCATGCGCCAGGTGGGCCTGAGCGCCGATGTGCGCGTGCTGTTCAGCCAGCCGAGCCTGGCCGCGTTGGCGGCGGCGGTCGGCAGCGGCCGTGAGGTCGTGGTGCCTGCCAACGGTATCCCGGCGGGTTGCACGCACATCGAGCCGGCGATGCTGAGCCTGGTGCAACTCGATCAGGCGGCGATCGAGCGGATCGTCGCCAGCGTCCCGGGGGGCGCGGCGAATGTGCAGGATATCTACCCGCTGGCACCGCTGCAGGAAGGCATCCTTTATCACCACATCAGCGCCGAGCAGGGCGATCCCTACCTGTTGCAGTCGCGCATGGCGTTCGACAGCCTCGAGCGCTTGCAAGGCTTCATGGGCGCGCTGCAACAGGTGGTTGCGCGCCACGATATCTTGCGCACGGGCGTGGTCTGGGAAGGCTTGGACAGCCCGGTGCAGGTTGTGTGGCGCGACGCCCAGCTAGTGGTGCAGGAAGTCACCCTGGACCCGGCGGACGGTAGTGTCATCGAACAACTGCACGCGCGTTTCGACGCCCGCCACTACCGCCTGGACATTACCCAGGCGCCGCTGCTGCGCATGGTCTATGCGCAGGACCCGAACCATCAGCGAGTCGCGGCGATCCTGCTGTTCCACCACCTGGCGCTGGACCATACCGCCATGGCCGTGGTCGGCCAGGAAATGCGCGCCTGCCTGCTCGACCAGGCCGATGCCTTGCCTGCGCCGTCGCCGTTTCGCAACTATGTGGCCCAGGCACGCCTGGGGGTGAGCGTGGCGGAACATGAACAGTTCTTCCGCGAAATGCTCGCCGATGTCGATGAACCGACCTTGCCTTTTGGCGTGCAGGATGTGCAGGGCGACGGGCGGGATATCGAAGAAGCCGAGCAACCGCTGGAGGCAGCCCTGGCGCTGCGGGTGCGTGAGCAGGCGCGCCTGCTGGGCGTCAGCGCGGCGAGCCTGATGCATCTGGCCTGGGCGCAGGTGCTGGGGCTGGTGTCTGGGCGCGACGACGTGGTGTTCGGCACCGTGTTGATGGGCCGCATGCAGGCCGGCGACGGTGCCGACCGGGCGCTGGGTATGTTCATCAATACCTTGCCGCTGCGGGTCAATGTAGCCGTCGGCGCGACGGTGGCGGTCAAGGCCACCCATGCGCGCTTGAGTGCATTGCTCGGCCACGAACATGCGTCGCTGGCCCTGGCGCAACGTTGCAGCGGCGTGGCGGCGGCCGTGCCGCTGTTCAGCGCGCTGCTCAATTACCGCCATAGCACGCCTGACGAAATGGCCCGCGACGGCCAGGGCATCTGGCAAGGCGTGCAATTGTTGGGCGGTGAAGAACGCAGCAACTACCCACTGACCTTGAGTGTCGATGACCTGGGAACAGGCTTTGCCCTGAGCGTGTTGGCGCTGCCGCAGATCGGCGCCCGGCGCCTGTGCGGCTACATGCACGGCGCCATCGAGCAACTGGTCGCGACCCTGGAAAGCGGCGCCACCACCGCGCTCAATCAGCTGTCGATCCTGCCGGCGGCGGAGCGCGAAACCCTGTTGCGCGAGTTCAACAACACTGCAGTGGATTTCCCCACCGGGCACACCGTGCATGGCGCCTTTGAGGCCCAGGTCGAGCGCCAGCCCAACGCGATTGCCGTGCAGCAAGAGGAGGAGTCGCTGACCTATCAGCAACTCAATCAACGCGCCAACCAGTTGGCTCATCACCTGCTGCAACAGGGCGTACAGCCGGATGACCGCGTGGCGCTGTGCTGCCGTCGCGGCCCACAGATGCTGGTCGGGTTGCTGGGCATTCTCAAGGCCGGCGCCGGCTATGTGCCCATCGACCCGGCTTACCCCGCCGAGCGTATCGCCTACCTGTTGCAGGACAGCGCCCCGGTGGCGGTGCTGGCCGAGGCCGGCACCCGTGACCTGCTCGGTGCGGTGCCCACCGTGGACCTGCAGAGCGACTGTTGGCAGCACCATCCCGTCAGCAACCCGCAACTGCCGACCCTGACCCCCGCGCACCTGGCCTACGTGATCTACACCTCCGGCTCCACCGGCCAGCCCAAGGGCGTGATGGTGGAACACCGCACCGTGGAAAACCTGGTGCACTGGCACTGCGAAGCCTTCGGCCTGGATGCGCGCAGCCACACCAGCAGTGTCGCCGGTTTCGGCTTTGATGCGATGGCCTGGGAAGTCTGGCCGGCACTCTGCGCCGGCGCGACCCTGCACCTGCCGCCGGCCCAAATGGGTAATGAGAACATCGACGCACTGCTCGACTGGTGGCTGGCGCAGCCGCTGGATGTGAGCTTCCTGCCCACGCCCGTGGCTGAGTACGCCTTCAGCCAGAACCTGCTGCACCCGACGTTGCGCATCCTGCTGATCGGTGGCGACCGCCTGCGCCAGTTCACCCAGGAGCGACGCTTTGCAGTGATCAATAACTACGGCCCCACCGAAGCCACTGTGGTCGCCACTTCCGGCCGCGTGCGCGCCGGGCAGGTGCTGCATATCGGCAGGCCGATCGCCAATGCCCACACCTACCTGCTCGATGCGCAGTTGCGCCCGGTGCCGGTCGGTGTGGTCGGTGAGTTGTATGTGGGCGGTTGCGGTGTGGCGCGAGGCTATCTGAACCGTGCGGACCTGACCGCCGAGCGTTTCCTGCAAGACCCGTTTAACCCTGGGCGCATGTACCGTACCGGCGACCTGGCGCGCTGGTTGCCCGACGGCAATCTCGAGTACCTGGGCCGTAACGACGACCAGGTGAAAGTGCGCGGCGTACGCGTTGAACTGGGCGAAATCGAAAGCCGCCTGGCCGCCTTGCCTGGCATTGACGAAGCGGTGGTGCTGGTGCGTGACGCTCGCCTGGTGGCCTGGTTCACCGCGCAGCAAGCGCCGGCCATCGAGACGCTGCGCGAGCAACTGCAAGCGCAACTGCCGGATGCACTGGTGCCGGTCGCCTACGTCAAGCTCGACGCGTGGCCCCTGACCGCCAACGGCAAGCTGGACCGCAAGGCCCTGCCGGAGCCCGATCAGGCCGCGCTACTCAGCCGCGACTACGAGGCGCCCCAGGGCGACGTGGAGACCACCCTGGCGCGGATCTGGGCCGAGGTGCTGCAAGTGGAGCGCGTCGGGCGCCATGACCACTTCTTTGAGCTGGGCGGGCATTCGTTGCTGGCCGTCAGCCTGATCGAACGCATGCGCCAGGTCGGCCTGAGCGCCGACGTGCGCGTGTTGTTCAGCCAGCCGACGTTGGCCGCCCTCGCCGGCGCCGTGGGCAGTGGCCGCGAAGTGCAGGTGCCGCCCAACCGGATTGCCGCCGATTGTGCGCGTATTACCCCGGATATGCTGACCCTGGTCGACCTCGATCAATCGACCCTCGACCAGGTGGTCAACCAGGTGCCCGGTGGCGCGGCCAATGTGCAGGATATCTACCCGCTGGCGCCGTTGCAGGAAGGCATGCTGTATCACTACCTCAGCGCCGAGCAGGGCGACCCGTACCTGCTGCAATCGCACCTGGCCTTTGATTGCCTCGAGCGCCTGCAAGCCTTTGCCCAGGCGCTGCAACAGGTGATCGACCGTCACGATATCCTGCGCACCGGCGTGGTCTGGGAGGGCCTGGTGCAGCCGCTGCAAGTGGTGTGGCGCCGTGCCCAGTTGCCGCTGGAAGAGTTGCAGTTGGACGGCGATGTGTTGGCGGCGCTGTACGCACACTCCGATGCCCGCCGCTATCGCCTGGATATCCGCCAGGCCCCGCTGATTCGTTTGATGTTCGCCCAGGACCCGGCCAACCAGCGCGTAGTGGCGGCGTTGCTGTATCACCACATTGCGCTGGACCACACCGCGTTCGACGTGGTGCTGCGCGAAATGCAGGGCCATTTGCTCGGCCACGCCGCGCCAACCGTCGCCCCCATGCCGTACCGCAACTACGTGGCTCAGGCGCGCCTGGGCGTCAGCGAACAGGAGCACGAAGCGTTCTTCCGCGAGATGCTCGGCGACGTCGATGAGCCGACCTTGCCGTTCGGTTTGCAGGATGTGCGCGGCGACGGCCGTGAGATCGAGGAACACTGCCTGCGCCTGGACAGCGAGCTCAACCGCCGCCTGCGCGCCCAGGCCAGGTTGCTTGGCGTGAGCAGCGCAAGCCTGTTCCACCTGGCCTGGGGCCAAGTGCTGGCGGCTACGTCGGGGCGCCACAGCGTGGTGTTCGGCACCGTGCTGGTCGGGCGCATGCAAGGCGGCGAGGGCGCCGACAGGGCGCTCGGGGTGTTTATCAATACCTTGCCGCTGCGCCTGGACATCGATGCGCAAGGCGCCCGTATGGCTGTGCGGGCCACCCATGCGCGGCTGACCGCGTTGCTCGGGCATGAACATGCATCCCTGGCCCTGGCCCAGCGTTGCAGTGGGGTGGCGGCACCGGCGCCGTTGTTCAGCTCGATGCTCAACTATCGCCATCGCGGCGTCGCCACGCGTGCCGCCGAGGCACAGCAGGCGTGGGAAGGCATGCAGACGCTGGTCAACGATGGGCGCACCAACTACCCGCTGACGTTGAACGTGGATGACCTGGGCGATGGCTACGACGTCACCGCCCTGGCGCAGTTCGATGCGCAGCGCGTGTGCGGTTATATGCAGACGGCCCTGGCGGGCCTGGTTGACGCCTTGGAGCAGGCACCGCACCAGGCGCTCAATCGTCTGCCGGTCCTGGGCCACGACGAGCGCCAGAAACTGCTGGTGGCGTTCAACGCCACCGATGTCAGCTACAACCTCGACCAGACCCTGCACGGTCTGTTCGAGGCGCAGGTGGCGAAAACGCCGAATGCGCCGGCGGTCAAGGCCGCTGAGCAGCAACTGAGCTACGCAGAGCTTAATGAACGTGCCAACCGCCTGGCCCATCACCTGCGGGAACTCGGAGTAGAGCCGGATTCACACGTGGGTATCTGCGTCGAGCGGGGCCTGGACATGGTGGTCGGCCTGCTGGCCATCCTCAAGGCCGGTGGCGCCTACGTGCCGCTGGACCCGGCGTACCCGTTGGAGCGCATCGCCTACATGCTGCAAGACAGCGCGCCGGTGGTGGTGCTGGCGCAAGGTGGCACCCGCACGTTGCTGGGCGACGTGCCGCTGCTTGATCTGGATTCGGTCACCTGGCAGCACCAGCCCGCCACCAACCCCCAGGTGCCGGGCCTGAGCGCCCGGCACTCGGCCTATGTGATCTACACCTCGGGTTCCACGGGCCAGCCCAAAGGCGTGATCAACGAACACGCCGGCGTGGTCAACCGTTTGTTGTGGATGCAGGACGCCTATGGCCTCAAGGCCGATGACAGGGTGTTGCAGAAAACCCCGTTCAGCTTCGACGTGTCGGTGTGGGAATTCTTCTGGCCGCTGTTGAGCGGTGCGCGCCTGGTCATGGCGCGCCCGGGTGGGCACAAAGACCCGGCGTACCTGTGCGACGTGATCGAGGCCGAACACATCACCACCTTGCACTTTGTACCGTCGATGCTCGATGTGTTCCTGGCCCATGGCGATGTTGGCCAGGCCAGCGGGCTGGTGCGGGTGATGTGCAGTGGCGAAGCGTTGCCGGGCAGCCTGGTGCGGCGCTTCAAGCAGCAATTGCCGGGGAGCGGCCTGTACAACCTGTATGGCCCGACAGAAGCGGCGGTGGACGTGACGGCCTGGAACTGCGCACGCCCCGAGGTCCCGGACAACACGCCGATCGGCAAACCCATCGCCAACACCCGGATGTATGTGCTGGATGCGCAGTTGCAGCCGGTGCCGCTGGGCGTGGTCGGTGAGTTGTTCATCGGTGGGGTGCAAGTGGCGCGGGGTTACCTGAACCGCCCGGAACTGACCGCCGAGCGTTTCCTCGACGACCCGTTCACCCAAGGGCGCCTGTATCGCACCGGGGACGTGGGCCGCTATTTGCCCGACGGCAATATCGAGTACCTGGGCCGTAACGATGACCAGGTGAAGATCCGAGGCCTGCGCATTGAACTGGGCGAAATCCAGGCGCGCCTGCTGGAGTACGCGCAGGTCAATGAAGCGGCGGTAGTAGCCCGCGAAGAGCGGCTGATTGCCTACTACACCGGCGTGCACACCGACATCGAAACACTGCGCGCCCATCTGTTGCAGCACCTGCCGGACTTCATGGTGCCCGCTCTGTTCGTGCACCTCGACGCGCTGCCGCTGAGCCCCAACGGCAAGCTTGACCGCAAGGCGTTGCCGCTGCCGGGCATGGAGGCATTGATCGTGCGCGAATACCAGGCGCCGCAAGGTCACACCGAGACCCTGCTGGCCCGGCTGTGGGCCGAGCTGCTTGGCGTGGAGCGGGTAGGGCGCCATGACAATTTCTTTGAACTGGGCGGGCATTCACTGCTCGCCGTGAGCTTGATCGGGCGCTTGCGCCAGGAAGGCATGGAAGCCGATGTGCGGGCGCTGTTCGAACAGCCGACCCTGGCGGGCTACGCCGCCGTCATCGAACAAATGGAGATCGTCCTGTGAGCATCCTCGAACTACTGGCGACGCTGCAAACCAAGGGTGTCCAACTGGCGCTCAAGGGTGAGCAGTTGTCGGTGCAAGGCAATAAACAAGCGTTGCAAGACCCGGCGCTGCTGGCCGCGCTGCGCGAACACAAACCGGCGCTGATCGAGTTGATCAAGGGCGGCGAATACTCGGCGACCAAGGCCGGTGAAGTAACGGTGCCGGCCAATGGTATCCCGCTGGATGCCGAGCGCGTCACCCCGGCGATGTTGAGCCTGTCGACGCTGAGCCAGGAGGAGATCGACGGCCTCATCGCCACGGTCGATGGCGGTGTCGCGAATATCCAGGACATCTACCCGTTGGCGCCGCTGCAGGAAGGCATCCTGTTCCATCACGTCAGCGCCGAGCACGGTGACCCGTATGTGATGCAGTCGCAGTTCGCCTTCGACAGCCTTGAGCGTTTCGACGCGTTTGCCCAGGCCCTGCAGGCCGTCATGGACCGGCACGACATCCTGCGTACCAGCGTGGTCTGGGAAGGTTTGCGCGAGCCCTCGCAAGTGGTCTGGCGCCAGGCTCGCCTGCCGGTGCAGGCCCTTGAGCTGGACCCCGCCGATGGCGACATCGCGGCGCAACTGCACGGGCTGTTCGACGTTCGTCACTATCGCCTCGACGTGACCCGGGCGCCGTTGCTGCGCCTGGTGCGCGCCGATGACCCGGTGAATGCGCGGATTGTCGCCACCTTGCTGTTTCACCACATGGCTCTGGACCACAGCGCCCTTGAAGTGGTGTGCCATGAACTGCAGGCGTGCCTGTTGGGGCAGGGCGCGGCGCTCGGTCAGCCGGTGCCGTTTCGCAACTATGTGGCTCAGGCGCGACTGGGGGTCAGCGAGCAGGAGCACGAGGCGTTCTTCCGCCAGATGCTCGGCGATATCAGCGAGCCGACCTTGCCGTTCGGCTTGCAGGATGTACAGGGCGATGCCCGTGGCATCACTGAAGTCAGCCTGCCGCTGTCGCCGCAGCTGGGGCAGCGCCTGCGTGCACAGGCACGGCTGTTGGCGGTGAGCGCCGCCAGCCTGTTCCATATGGGCTGGGCACAGGTGCTGGGCGTGCTCGCCGGCAAGCGGCAGGTGGTATTCGGCACGGTCTTGATGGGCCGTATGCAAGGTAGTCATGACACCGAGCGTGCGCTGGGAATCTTCATCAACACCTTGCCGTTTCGCGTGGACGTGGATGACCAGGACGTGCGTGCCGGGGTCAAGACCACGCACGTGCGCCTGACCACCTTGCTGCGCCATGAACATGCGGCGCTCGCCCTGGCGCAGCGTTGCAGTGGGGTGGTGGCACCGACGCCGTTGTTCAGCGCCTTGCTCAACTACCGTCACAGCGCGTCGGCCGCCAGTGAGCAGGCGTTATCGGCCTGGGCGGGCATCACCGCGCTCAGCGCCGAGGAGCGCACCAACTACCCGTTGACCTTGAGCGTGGATGACTTCGGCGAAGGCTTTGGCCTGAGCCTGCTGGCCAGCACCCAAGTGGACCCGCAACGCGTCTGCGCCTACCTGCAAACCGCCCTGGAAAACCTGGTGACGGCGCTGGAGCAGGCGCCCCACACGGCGCTCAACCAGATCGCGGTCGTACCTGCCTGCGAACAACAGCTGCTGCTGGAGCAGTTCAATGCGACCCAGGCCGACTTCCCCCAGGGCACCTCGGTGCACGCGCGCATCGAGGCCCAGGCCGCGCTCACGCCCGACGCCGTTGCCGCCGTGCACCAAGGCCGACAACGCACCTATGCCGAGCTGAACCAGCAAGCCAACCTGCTGGCTCATCACCTGATCGCGCTGGGCGTGCAGCCCGACGACCGCGTGGCCATCGTCGCCCGCCGTGGCCTGGACACCCTGGCCGGGTTGCTGGCGATCCTCAAGGCAGGGGCCTGCTATGTGCCGGTGGACCCCTCCCACCCGGCCGAGCGCCTGAACTACCTGCTGAGCGACAGCGCCCCGGTGGCGGTACTGACCCAGCAGGCGTTGCTCGAGCGTCTGCCGGTGCTGGACGTGCCGGTGATCAACCTGGATCGCTACACCTGGCAGCACCACTCGGCGAGTAATCCCAAGACCGGCGTCACGCCGTCGAACCTGGCATACGTGATCTACACCTCCGGTTCCACCGGCCTGCCCAAGGGCGTGATGGTGGAACACCACACCGTGACCAACCTGGTGGACTGGCATTGCCACGCCTTTGACCTGTGTGCCGGGCGCCATACCGCCAGCGTGGCCGGGTTCGGCTTTGACGCGATGGCCTGGGAAGTGTGGCCGGCACTGTGTGTGGGCGCGACCCTGCACTTGGCACCGACCCAGGAGGGCGGTGAAGACATCGACGCCTTGCTGGCGTGGTGGGGCGCGCAACCTCTGGATGTATGCTTCCTGCCGACACCGGTGGCCGAGTACGCCTTCAGCCAACAGATCGAACATCCGACGCTGCGCACCCTGTTGATCGGCGGCGACCGCCTGCGCCAGTTTGCGCGGGCGCAGCGCTTTGCATTGATCAACAACTATGGCCCCACCGAGGCCACGGTGGTTGCCACTTCCGGCAAGGTCGAAGTGGGGCAGCCGCTGCATATCGGAAAACCCATCGCCAATGCCACGGTGTACGTGCTGGACGAACAACAACGCCCGGTGCCCCTGGGCGTGGCAGGCGAGTTGTATGTGGGCGGCAAGGGCGTGGCGCGCGGTTACCTGAACCGCCCGGAACTGACCGCAGAACGCTTCCTGCAGGACCCGTTCAACGGCGGGCGCATGTACCGCAGCGGCGACCTGGTGCGTTGGCTGCCGGACGGCAACCTCGAGTACCTGGGGCGTAACGATGACCAGGTGAAAATCCGCGGCATGCGCATCGAGTTGGGCGAGATCGAAACCCAACTGAACCAACTGCCCGGCATCCTCGAAGCCGTGGTGCTGGTGCGTGACGAGCGGCTGGTGGCTTATTTCACCGAGAAGCCGCAGTTGGACCCGCTGACGGTGGCAGGCATCCGTGCCCATCTGGTGGCGCACCTGCCGGACTACATGGTGCCGGTGGCCTTCGTGAAACTCGACGCGTTGCCGCTGACCGCCAACGGCAAGCTCGACCGCAAGGCCCTGCCGGCGCCGGACATGGCGGCGGTGTTTAGCCGTGAATACGTGGCGCCCCAAGGCGAAATCGAAACCCAGCTGGCGCAGATCTGGGCCGATGTGCTGCAGGTCGAGCGCGTGGGGCGGCACGACCATTTCTTCGAACTGGGCGGGCACTCGTTGCTGGCCATGCGCATGGTGTCCCAGGTACGCCAGCGCCTGGGCGTGGAGCTGTTGCTGGGAGACTTGTTTGCCAACGCGGAACTGGCCGCCGTCAGCGACGTGTTGGCCCAGGCCGGCCGCAGCACCTTGCCGGACATCCTCCCGGCCAACCGCGATGAACACATCCCGCTGTCCTTCGCCCAGCAGCGCCTGTGGTTCCTGGCGCTGATGGAAGGCGCCAACACCGCCTACAACATCCCCATTGGCCTGCGCCTGCGCGGGCAGTTGCATGTAGAGGCGTTGCAACGCGCACTGGCACGCATCGTTGCGCGGCATGAAACCCTGCGCAGCCGTTTCGCCCAGCACGGTGACGAAGCCCAGGTGCTGGTGGTTCCGGCCGAGGAGATGCTGCCCCTGCAAGTACAGGACCTGCGCCGCCATCCGCAACCGCAACAGGCGCTGGACGCGCTGATCCAGGGCGAAGCGTCGGCGCCGTTCGACCTGGAGCGTGGCCCGTTGCTGCGCGGACGCCTGGTGGTGATGGCCGACGATCACCATGTGTTGCTGTTGACCCTGCACCATATCGTTTCCGATGGCTGGTCCATGGGCGTGCTGACCCGTGAGCTGATGGCGCTGTACCGGGCGTTCAGCCACGGCCAGCCAGACCCGTTGCCGCCGCTGCCGATCCAGTACGGCGACTTTGCCGTATGGCAGCGCCTGTGGTTGAGCGGTGAAGTGCTGCAGCGCCAGAGCGCCTATTGGCAGCAGGCGCTGGACGGCGCCCCGGCCTTGCTCACGCTGCCCACCGATCGCCCGCGCCCGGCGCAGCAGGACTACGCCGGCAACAGCGTCGCCGTGCGCCTGGATGAACGCCTCACGGCCGGGCTCAAGGCTTTGAGCCAGCGGCATGGCACCACGCTGTACATGACCTTGATGGCGGCCTGGGCGTCGTTGTTGGCGCGGTTGTCCGGGCAGCAGGACCTGGTGATCGGCTCGCCGGTGGCCAACCGCACGCGCAGCGAGGTGGAAGGGTTGATCGGGCTGTTCGTCAACACCCTGGCGGTGCGCATCGATACCTCGGGTGAGTTGAGCACCGAGGCCCTGCTGGCGCGGGTCAAGCGCCTGACGCTGGCGGCCCAGGCCCATCAGGACCTGCCGTTCGAACAAGTGGTGGAGATTACCCGCCCGGTGCGCAGCCTGGCGCACAGCCCGCTGTTCCAGACCCTGCTGACCTGGCAGGACAGCAGCGCCCCGGCCCTGGCGCTGGGTGACCTGGCGTTGGAGAGCATTGTGGAGAACAGCCACTTTGCCAAGTTCGATCTGTCCCTGGACCTGGGAGAAGTGCAGGGCACTTTGATCGGATCGTTGGAATACGCCGTGGCGCTGTTCGATGAGTCGACAATCGAGCGTTATGTCGGTTACTTCGAGCGGGTCTTGCAGGCCATGGTCGATAACGACCAGGCCGTGCTGGAACATGCGCCGCTGCTGGATGAGCGCGAGCGCCAGCACCTGTTGTTCGACTTCAACGCCACGCAGGTCGATTACAACCTTGACCAGACCCTGCATGGGTTGTTCGAGGCTCAGGTCGAGCGTTCACCGCACGCCGTGGCCGTCAAGGCCGGGGATCGGCAGTTGACCTACGCCGAACTCAATGCACAAGCCAATCGGTTGGCCCATCACCTGATGGCGTTGGGCGTGCAACCGGGCGCGCGGGTCGCTATCTGCGTGGAGCGCGGCCTGGAAATGGTGGTCGGCCTGTACGCGATTCTCAAGGCCGGTGCCGGCTATGTACCGTTGGACCCGGCCTACCCGCTGGAGCGCATCGCCTACATGCTCAAGGACAGCGCGCCTTGGGTACTGCTGGCCCAGGGCACGACGCATACCTTGCTCGGCCAGGTGCCGGTGGTCGACCTGGACCGCCCGACCTGGCAGCACCTGTCGGCCAACAATCCCCAGGTAGCCAGCCAGACCGCGTATGTGATCTACACCTCCGGCTCCACCGGCCAGCCCAAGGGCGTGATCAACGAGCACGCGGGGGTGGTCAACCGTCTGCTGTGGATGCAGGACGAATACGGGCTGACCGCCGATGATACGGTGCTGCAGAAAACCCCGTTCAGTTTCGATGTGTCGGTGTGGGAGTTCTTCTGGCCGCTGTTCACCGGCGCACGCCTGGTGATGGCGCGCCCGGGCGGGCACAAAGACCCGGCCTACCTGTGCGAAGTGATCGAGGCGGAACGCATCACCACTTTGCACTTTGTGCCGTCGATGCTCGAGGTGTTCCTCGCTCATGACGATCTGAGCCAGGCCGCTGCGCTGGTGCGGGTGATGTGCAGTGGCGAAGCGTTGCCGGGCAGCCTGGTGCGCCGCTTCAAGCAGCAGTTGACGGGGATCGCCCTGTACAACCTGTATGGCCCGACAGAAGCGGCGGTGGATGTGACGGCGTGGAACTGCGCCGGGCCGCTGACCCCGGACAACACGCCGATCGGCAAGCCGATTGCCAATACCCGCATGTACCTGCTGGACGCGCAGTTGCAGCCGGTACCGCTGGGTGTGGTCGGTGAATTGTTTATCGGCGGTGTGCAAGTGGCACGGGGTTACCTGAACCGCCCGGAACTGACCGCCGAGCGTTTCCTCGACGACCCGTTCACCCACGGGCGCCTGTATCGCACCGGGGACGTGGGCCGCTATTTGCCCGACGGCAATATCGAGTACCTGGGCCGTAACGATGACCAGGTGAAGATCCGTGGCCTGCGGATCGAACTGGGGGAAATCCAGGCACGACTGCTGGAACATGCCCAGGTCAACGAAGCGGCGGTGGTGGCGCGCGAAGACCGGCTGATCGCCTATTACACCGGCGTGCCGACTGCGGTCGAAGCACTGCGTGCTCACCTCCTGCACCACCTGCCGGAGTTCATGGTCCCGGCCGTCTTCGTACATCTTGAGGCTTTGCCGCTGAGCCCCAACGGCAAGCTCGACCGCAAGGCACTGCCGGCACCGGATGTGGATGCGCTGGGGAGGCGCGAATACGAAGCGCCCCAGGGCGATACGGAAATCAGCCTGGCCAGCCTCTGGGCCGAGCTGCTCAACGTGGAGCGCGTAGGCCGTCACGACAACTTCTTCGAGTTGGGCGGGCACTCGTTGCTGGCGGTCAGCCTGATGGGGCGCATGCGCCGCCTGGGGTTGTCGGCGGACGTGAAGGTGCTGTTCGGCCAACCGACGCTGGCGGGTCTGGCGGCGGCGTTGGGCGGCGGGCGCGAAGTGGCGGTGCCGGCCAATCGGATTGCCGCGGACTGCACCCGGATCACCCCGGGTATGCTGCCGTTGATCCAGCTCGATCAGCCGGCCATCGACCGGATCGTCGCCTGCATCCCGGGGGGCGTGGCGAATGTGCAGGATATCTACGTGCTGGCGCCGTTGCAGGCCGGGATGCTGTATCAGCATCGTGCGACGCAGGGCGCTGACGCTTATGTGCTTCAGGCGCAATTCGGCTTTGACAGCCAGGCGCGCCTGGACGCCTTTACCCAGGCGTTGCAGGCGGTGATCCAGCGGCATGACGTGTTGCGTTCGTCATTCCATTGGGACGGCCTCGAGGAGCCGGTACAAGTGGTGTGGCGCAACGCGGTGTTGCGGGTTGAAACCGGGCCGCTGCCGCAACGTCTGGACCTGGGCCAGGCACCGTTGATGCGCCTGGTGTGCAGCGAGGCGGCGCAAGGGCTGGTCGCCACGTTGTTGTTCCACCACTTGGTCATGGACCACGTCGCCCTGGAGATCCTGCAACAGGAGCTGCAAGCCTTTTTGCTGGGGACTTCGGACACCTTGGGAGAGGCCGTTCCGTATCGCAACTATGTAGCCCAGACGCTAGCCCAGATCCGACCGGGTGGGGACGATCACGAAGGCTTCTTCCGCGAGATGCTCAGTGAGATCGATGAGCCGACGCAAGTCGAGCCGCTGGGGCCTGATGAGCCGGTGCAGGTGGCAATAGACCCGTCACTCAGCCAGCGCCTGCGCAGCCAGGCGCGTCTGTCGGGTGTCAGCGCAGCGAGCCTGATGCACCTGGCCTGGGCCCAGGTGTTGGGCAAGGTGGCGGGGCGTGAGCAGGTGGTGTTCGGCACGGTGATGCTCGGCCGTCTGCAAGGCGGCGAAGGCGCCGAGCGGGCCATGGGCGTATTTATCAATACCCTGCCGCTGCGCGTCGATCTCGGCGAACACGCGGTGCGTGATGCCCTGCGCGCCACCCACGCACGCCTGAGCCAACTGCTCAGCCATGAACACGCGCCGCTGGCCGTAGCGCAACGTTGCAGCGGTGTGCCGGTGGGAACGCCGCTGTTCAACGTGCTGTTCAACTACCGCCACAGTGCGCCGCACGCCACTGGAGTGGCCGAGGCGTGGCAAGGCATTCAATTGCTCAAGGCGCAGGAGCACACCAACTATGCGCTGTCGCTGAGTGTGGATGACCTGGGCGACGGTTTCAGCCTCAAGGCCATGGGGTCGGGTGCCCGACGCCTGTGTGCCTACCTGAATGTCGCCCTTGAGCACATCGTGCAGGCGTTGGAGCAGGGCAGCGCTATCGCCATCGGGCGCTTGCCGATTCTGCCCGACGTCGAGCGACAGCAGTTGCTGGGCTTCAACGCGACCACTCGGGCGTACCCGCGTGAACACACGGTGCAGCGCCTGTTCGAAGCCCAGGCCCAGGCACGACCGGATGCCGTGGCGGCACGGCATGGCGAACACGGCTTGAGCTACGCTGACTTGAACACCCGCGCCAACCGCCTGGCCCATCATCTGTTGGGGCTGGGCGTGCAGCCGGGCGAGCCTGTGGCGATGCTGTTGCCGCGTTCGCTGGACCTGCTGGTCTGCCAATTGGCGATCCTCAAATGCGCGGCCGCCTACGTGCCGCTGGACCTCAACGCGCCGGCCGAGCGCCAGGACTTCATGCTGCAAGACAGCGGCTCGACCTGGCTGTTGACCCGCAGCGATATGCGTACCGTGCATTCGGCGCAGCGGCTGGACCTGGACACCCTGGTTCTTGACCCGCAACCGAGCCATAACCCGGTCCTGTCGCAGGCGTCGGACAGCGTGGCGTACATCATGTACACCTCGGGCTCCACCGGCGCGCCCAAAGGCGTTCTGGTGCCGCATCGCGGCATTACCCGGCTGGTGCTCAACAATGGCTATGCCGACTTCAATGCCAGTGACCGCGTGGCCTTTGCCTCCAACCCGGCTTTCGACGCCAGTACCATGGACGTGTGGGGCGCCTTGCTCAACGGCGGCCAGGTGCAGGTGATCGACCACGCCACCTTGCTCGACCCGGCCGCGTTCGGCGCGGCGCTGGCCGGCGCCACGGTGCTGTTCGTGACCACGGCGCTGTTCAACCAGTATGTGCAGATGATCCCGGATGCATTGGCCGGTTTGCGCATCCTGTTGTGTGGCGGCGAGCGGGCCGACCCGGCCGCCTTCCGCACGTTGCTGGCACGGGCACCGGCCGTGCGCCTGGTGCATTGCTATGGGCCGACCGAAACCACCACCTACGCCACCACGCATGAAGTGCGTGCGCTGGCGCCAAGCGCCGACAGCGTGCCGATCGGCGGGCCGATTGCCAATACCCAGGTCTATGTGCTGGATGCGCAACTGCAAGCGCTGCCGTTGGGGGTGAGCGGCGAAATCTGCATCGGCGGCGACGGCGTGGCCAAGGGGTATTTGAACCGGCCCGAGCTGACTGCCGAGAAGTTTGTCGATGACCCGTTCAACCCAGGCAGCCTGATGTACCGCACCGGCGACCTCGGCCGCTGGACGGCGGACGGCCTGCTGGAGTGCATCGGACGCAATGACGACCAGGTGAAGATCCGCGGTTTCCGCATCGAGCTGGGTGAGATCCAAGCGCGCCTGGCCGCCTGCACCGGCGTCCGAGAGGCGGTGGTGCTGGCGCGTGAGGATGTACCGGGCGACAAGCGTCTGGTCGCGTATTTCACCTGGGCCGGCGAACCGGTCGGCGTCGACGCGGTGCGTGCCTTTCTGCAAGGTCAGTTGCCGGCGTACATGGTCCCGTCGGCCTATGTTCCCTTGGCGCAGTTGCCATTGACCGCCAATGGCAAGGTCGACCGTAAAGCCTTGCCGATACCTGACAGGGAGGCGTTGGCCCATCGCGATTTCGAAGCCCCGATGGACGCTTTGGAGCAAACCTTGGCGCCACTCTGGGCCGAGGTGCTGAAACTTGCGCAGGTGGGGCGGCATGACAGCTTCTTCGAGTTGGGTGGGCATTCGCTGTTGGCGATCCGCCTGGTCAAGCTGATGGAGGAGGCCGGTTTGCCGGTGTCCCTGGCCGAGCTGTTCCAGCATGCCAGCGTGGCCTCCGTGGCGGCGATGCTGCGCGAGCGTGCTGATAAGCCGGTGCGTGAGACGTCGGTGGTCACGGTGCGCAGCGGCGGTTCTCAGCCGCCGCTGTTCCTGGTGCACGAGTTCAGCGGCATGGACGTGTACTTCCCGGCGCTGGGCCAGCATCTGCCCGGCGATTACCCCATCTACGGCCTGCCGGGCGTGCCCCTCGGCGAGCCGCACTTGAACACCATGGAAGGGTTGGCGGCGCGCCTGGTCGGTCTGATTCGCGGCCTCCAGCCCCATGGGCCGTACCGGATCGCCGGTTGGTCGTTTGGCGGGGTGCTGGCCTATGAAGTCGCCATGCAACTGCTGGGGCTGGACGAGTCGGTCGCGTTTCTCGGGCTGATCGACAGCTACGTGCCGCGCATGACCGACCAAGGCAAGGCGCGCTGGAGCGGTACGGACGCGCTCAAGCGCCACTTGCTGTTGCAGTGCAGCGCCTATTGGAAAGCCCAGGGAGGTATCAATGAGTTGGCGAGTATTGAGCAATTGGAGGCAGGCCTTGGACAGCTGGACTTTGCGGGCCTGCTGCAACGTTGTCGCGATCAAGGTCTGCTATACGCGCAAATGGCGGCGGCGACGGACACCGACCTCTTGAATTTCATCGAGCGGGAAGTCGGGCATGGACATGCGTTGGCGCATTACAGCCTGTTCCCGCTGCCGCTGGCGGTGCATCTGTTCAGTGCCCAGGAACGGCCTACCGAGCTGTCGCGACGCAGTGAATCGCTGGGCTGGAGCGACGCGTTGGCGCCGGGGCAACTGCGCCGCATCGAAGTGCCGGGGGATCACCAGAGCATGATGCAAGCCCCGCATATCCAGGCGTTGGGCCGCGCGCTGAACGAGGCATTGGCAACGGGGGTGCCGGTCAAGGAGGCCGTGCATCAACCGCTGCTGCGCATTCAAAGCGGCCGCGCAGGGCATGCGCCGATCTTTTGCGTGCCGGGGGCGGGTGACAGCGTCACCGGCTTCGTCGGCTTGAGTGAGGCACTGGGGCGTGACTGGCCGCTGTATGGCTTGCAACCCCGTGGCCTCGACGGCGAAGCGGTGCCCCACAGCCAAGTGGAAGCGGCGGCGCAATGTTACCTGGCGGCGTTGGAGCACGAGTGCCCGCAGGGGCCGGTGCATCTTATCGGACATTCGTTTGGCGGCTGGGTCGCGCTGGAAATGGCGCTGCGCTTGCAGGCTGCGGGGCGTGAAGTGGCGTCATTGACTGTGATCGACAGTGAGTCGCCGGGTGGCAACGGTGTGATAGGGCGGCCATACACCTCGACGGCGGCGCTGCTGCGCTTGATCGAGTCCATGCAGGTGTCGGCCGGCAAGTCGCTGGGCATCGATCCGCCGGACTTTGCCCTGCGCGATGAAGTGGCCCAGCGGCAGGCGTTGCATGCGGGGATGGTGCGCGTGGGGTTGCTGCCTGCCCGCGCTGCGGTGGATGCGATGGTGGGGCCTGCGCGTACCTATGCGGCGGCGTTGCGCACGGTGTATCGGCCGGCGCGGCCGTATCGCGGGGTGGTGCGCCTGCTGTTGGCACGCGACGCGACCCTGGACAGGGCGGGCAATCAGCGTGATCAGGGGTTGATGATTGAAGGCTGGCGGCGCCAAGGCAGTGGGCTGGAGGTGGGCTATGGCGAGGGAAATCATTTCACCTTGCTTAAAGCACCGAATGTTCAGGGAGTGGCGCAGTGGTGGCTTGAGCGTTTGGTGATTGGGGAGGTGGTGTCTTGAAGGCCATGCAACGCGCCTATTTTTAACTGTTCCGCTTTAGAACGGACCTCATCACTGCTTTAGGGTCATTTATGCAAAAGTCAAAGTTTCGCAAAGTCGGCTTCGGCCTGGCGCTGGTTGTCGCGGCGGCATTGGTCATCTACACGGTGCAAGCGCCCGCCGACGCCCCGCAATACCTCACCGCGCCCGCCGAACGAGGTGATATTGAAAATGCCGTGTTGGCCACCGGCCTGTTGGAAGGGGTCAAGCAGGTCGATGTCGGCGCCCAGGTTTCCGGGCAGTTGAAGTCGCTCAAGGTCAAGGTCGGCGACAAGGTCAAGAAGGGCCAGTGGCTTGCCGAAATCGACCCGTTGATCCTGCAAAACACCCTGCGCAAAGCCCAGGTGGATGAAGAAAACCTGCAGGCCCAACGCCGGGCCACGGCGGCCCAGCTCAAGCAAGCCAAGTCGGTGTATGAACGCTACAAGGACTTGCAGAGCGACGCGTCGGTGTCGCGCCAGGATTTCGAGAACGCCGAGTCGAACTTCCAGGTGCAGCAGGCCAACCTGGTGTCCCTGGATGCGCAGATCAACAGCGCGCAGATCCAGATCGACACCGCCAAGGTCAACCTGGCCTATACGCGCATTGTCGCGCCCATCGATGGCGACGTGGTGGGGATCGTCACCCAGGAAGGCCAGACGGTGATCGCCAACCAACTGGCGCCGGTGCTGCTCAAGCTGGCGGACCTGGACACCATGACCGTCAAGGCTCAGGTGTCGGAAGCCGATGTGATTCATATCGGCAGCGGCCAGCCGGTGTATTTCACCATCCTCGGTGAGCCTGAAAAACGCTACTACGCGAAGCTGCGCGGCACGGAGCCGGCGCCGCAGAACTTCCTGGAAACCCAGGCCGCGGGCACGTCGAAGCAGAACACCGCGGTGTTCTACAACGCGTTGTTCGAGGTGCCCAACCCCGACCATCGCCTGCGCATCTCCATGACCGCCCAGGTGCGCATCGTGCTCGACACCGCCCAGGCTGCGTTGCTGGTGCCGGTGGCGGCACTCGGTGTGCGCAGCCCCGATGGTCGCTACACGCTGCGGGTTCTGGATGCCAAGGGCCAGGCGGTGCCCCGTGAGGTGAAGACCGGTATCAACAACAACGTCAAGGTGCAGATCCTCGAGGGCCTGGCTGAGGGCGATAAAGTCGTGATCGGCGATGCAACCCCTGCCGTGGCAGGGAGCTGACGCATGGCTCACCCGCTGTTGGAGCTCAAGGGCATCACTCGCAGTTTCATGGCCGGCGAGCGTGAGTTCGTTGCGCTCAAGGGCATCGATCTGACGATCCAGGCCGGGGAAATGGTCGCGATCATCGGCGCCTCGGGGTCGGGCAAATCCACGCTGATGAATATCCTCGGCGGGCTGGATTACGCCACGGCCGGCAGCTACAAGATCAACGGCATCGAAACCCGCTCCCTGGGGGATGAGCAACTGGCGGAGCTGCGTCGGGATTACTTTGGTTTCATCTTCCAGCGCTACCACTTGCTGGCGCATTTGAGTGCCTTGCACAACGTGGAAATGCCGGCGATCTACGCCGGTACGCCGCAAACCGCAAGGCACAGCCGGGCTCGGGAGTTGCTGGCGCGCCTGGGGCTGTCGGGGCACATCAGTCACCGGCCGAGCCAGTTGTCCGGCGGGCAACAGCAGCGGGTGAGTATTGCGCGGGCCTTGATGAATGGCGGCGAAGTGATTCTCGCCGACGAGCCCACCGGGGCACTCGATTCCCATAGCGGTAAAGAGGTGATGCGTATCCTCACTGAGCTGCACGCCGCCGGGCATACGGTGATCATCGTCACCCATGACCCCAAGGTGGCGGCGAATGCCCAGCGTATCGTCGAGGTGTGCGACGGCGAAATCGTCAGCGACCAGGCCAACGAACGTGTCGGCCTGGACTTGCCCAGCGAAGCGCCCATCGAACCCAGACGCAGCGGCGCACGCCGCTTGGTGGCAAGCCTGGGGCTGTTCAAGGAAGCGTTCAACATGGCCTGGGTTGCGCTGATTTCCCATCGCATGCGGACTTTGTTGACCATGCTCGGGATCGTCATCGGCATTACGTCGGTGGTGTCGATCTCGGCGATCGGCGAGGGTGCCAAACGCTATGTCCTCAAGGACATCCAGGCGATCGGCAGCAACACCATCGATATCTTCTCCGGTACCAGTTTTGGTGACAGCCGCGCGTCGGCCATCGAGACCTTGATGCTGTCGGATGTGGAGGCGTTGAACCAGCTGTATTACGTCGACAGTGCCACGCCGGTGGTGGGCCGCAACCTGTTGCTGCGCTTTGGCAACATCGACGTGGATGCGCAGGTCAATGGCGTGAGTGAGCGCTATTTCAAGGTCAAGGGCTTGAAGCTCGAAGCCGGGATTGCCTTCAGCGAAAATGATGCGCGACGCCAGGCGCAAGTGGTGGTCATCGACCACAACACGCGTCAGCGTTTGTTCGGGCCGAATATTGACCCGCTGGGCCAGGTGATCCTGGTGGGCAAGCTGCCGTGTACGGTGATCGGGGTCACCGCCGACAATAAAAATATGTTCGCCGCCAGCAAAGCGCTGAATGTGTGGGTGCCTTATGAAACGGCGGCGGGCCGCGTGTTGGGCCAGCGCCACCTGGACAGCATCACTGTGCGCATCAAGGATGGCCAGCCGAGCAAGGTGGTGGAAGACAACGTCAATAAACTCATGCTGCAACGTCACGGCACCAAGGACTTCTTCACCAACAACCTCGACAGCATCATGCAGACGGTGCAAAAAACCAGCCGTTCCCTGGCGTTGCTGTTGTCGCTGATCGCCGTCATTTCGTTATTGGTGGGGGGGATCGGCGTGATGAACATCATGCTGGTGTCCGTCACCGAGCGTACCCGCGAGATCGGTATCCGCATGGCCGTGGGCGCACGGCAGTCGGATATCCGCCAGCAGTTTCTGGTGGAGGCGGTGATGGTGTGCCTGATCGGTGGGGTGATCGGGATTTCGCTGTCCTACGCGATCGGCTATCTGTTTTCGCTGTTCGTGAAGGAGTGGGAGATGGTGTTCTCCCTGGGCTCGATCATCACCGCGTTTGCCTGTTCGACGCTGATCGGCATTGTGTTCGGCTTCGTACCGGCGCGAAATGCCGCGCGACTGGACCCGATCGAAGCACTGGCCCGCGACTGATTGTGCCTCTCACTCATGTGGCGAGGGAGCTTGCTCCCGCTGGGCCGCGAAGCGGCCCCGGCTTTTGGTTTGAAAAGACTGGGCCTGCTACGCAGTCCAGCGGGAGCAAGCTCCCTCGCCACAAGTTAGTCGTCGTCCGTTCTATCGATTAACCGACAGGCATCAGGGTTTGCCCGCCCTGTTTATTCTGGGAGCGGTCCATCGTCGGTGGCGTACATCCATCGCAACAATGAGTGCCGTCCACTGATCCCCAGCTTGATCGCCGCCCGCTTCAGGTAGCTCTCGATGGTGTTGACCTTCAGCGCCAATTGTTCCGCCAGTTCGCGCGCGGTGCGCCCGGCCAGCAGGCCGACACAGACTTCCAGCTCACGCTTGGACAGCTTCAGCCCCGCTTGCACCAGGCGCTCCTGGATGCGTTGACGCAAGGCTTCGAGGCCCTGGTTATCCGTTAGCGGCGGCTCGCCGTCCTGGCGGCAGGGATGTATCGCCGTGATGTGTTTTTCCACCATCGGCAGCAGCAGGGTGGAAAAATCCCGCAGCAGGCTGCGTTCTTGCGGCGAAAAGTTTTCGGATTGCTGGCCGCGATACACCGACAGCACGTAACGCACATTGTCCTTGCAATGCGTCAGGTGCAACTGGGCGGCAGGTTGCTCGGGGTCCAGGGTCACCACCGAATCGGTGTAGACCGGGTTGATCTCACGGTGGGCGTGCCCGGTGCAACTGACCTGCAACTGCTTGATATGGCTGGCGTCCACTGCCAGTTGGGTACGGATAAGGTCATGCAGCAAGCGTGGGAAATGGCGACTGCCAGTGCTGGCGATGACCTTGCCTATCTGTGGGAACAGGTGTGAGTTCATCCATTCATCCATGAATTTCAGGTGCAGATATTTGGCCTTATGCTAGTACAGCCTGACGCAGGGATGGGGATCCAATCGGTAAAAAATCAGATTAAAACGCATAACGGCGGTCGGACCAGTCCGACCACCGTTTGTGGGAAAGGATAACGCCGAGCTTGGGACTTATTTCAGGGCATGTTCGACGGTCGAGGGCCGGCGGGTCGTCTCGCGCATGCATTTGGCCAAGGCTTGTTGCACATCGGCCAACAGGTCGGCGACGTCCTCGAGCCCCACCGACAAACGCACCAGACCTTCACTGATACCGTGGTGTGCACGTTCTTCCGGGGTATAGGTGGAATGGGTCATGCTCGCGGGATGCTGGGCCAGTGATTCCGCATCGCCCAGGCTGACCGCGCGGGTAAACAGCTTGAGCGCGTTCATGAAGCGCCGACCGGTCTCAATCCCGCCCTTGAGTTCAAACGCGATCATGCCGCCGGCCATTTTCATCTGGCGCGTCGCCAATTCGTACTGTGGGAAAGAGCGTAGCCCAGGGTAAGTCACCCACTGCACGGCAGGGTGCGCCTGCAAGGCTTCGGCCACCGTCTGGGCGCTGCTGCAATGGCGTTCCATGCGCAGGGCCAGGGTCTTGAGACCGCGCATCAACAGCGAGGCATCCTGTGGAGACATCACTGCGCCGGTCAGGTCCTTGAGCCCTTGCAGGCGAATGCGTTGCGCCAAGGCGTGGCTGCTCACCGCCACGCCGGCGGTAATGTCGCCGTGCCCACTGAGGTATTTGGTGGCCGAATGCACGACCACGTCGGCGCCCAATTCCAGGGGCCGTTGCAGGTAGGGCGTGCAGTAGGTGTTGTCGACCACCAGCGTGACATTCGGCTGCTCATGGGCGAGTTGCGCCACGGCGGCGATGTCGACCAATTGCAGGGTCGGGTTGGCCGGGGTCTCGCAATAGATCATGCGGGTGGCAGGGGACAGTGCCGCGCGAAGGGCGGCCAGGTCGGTGAGGTCGACATGGCGCACCTTGATGCCGAACTCGCCGATGCCGTGGTGCAGCAGGGCGAAGGTGCAGCCGTAGAGCGTCCGGCTGACGATGACTTCGTCGCCTGGACGCAGCAGGGTCCAGAACGTCGCCGCAATGGCACCCATGCCTGAGCTGAACGCAACGGCGGCCTCGCCGTTCTCCAGGGTGGCCATGCGCGACTCGAGCAGAGCCAGGGTAGGGTTGGAAATACGTGTATAGAAATGGCCGTTCGCTTCACCGGCGAAGCAGGCGGCGCCATATTCGGCCGTGGGGAAGGCGAACGTGGCAGACAGGTAGATCGGCGGCACCAAAGCCCCGTGGTGGTCCTTGGGGTCATAGCCGTGGTGGATGGCGCGGGTGGAAAATCCGAAGGCAGGGTGTTTATTGTTCATCTCAAGCGCTCCTTATTTCCTACAATGCTATGCTCATAACCGCAGATGAACGTTGCCAAATTTGCCGACAAATCCCGCGTCAAGGGATGAAAAACCTATAAAAATAATGATCAGAGGCACGTTATGCCCATCCGTCTGGACCGTACCGACAAAGCCCTTTTAAACGCGTTGCAAGGCAATGCCCGCCTGACCGTCGCCGAACTGGCCGACCGGGTGGCCCTGACCACCTCGCCCTGTTGGCGGCGGGTCAGAAACCTGGAAGACAGCGGTGTGATCAGCGGCTACCAGGCGATTTTGTCGCCCAAGGCGCTGGGGTATGGGGTGACGGCGTTTGTCAGCATCATGATGGAGAGCCACACCCAGGACATTGCCCGGGCGTTCGAGAAACGGCTGTTGGAAATTCCGGAAATCGTGGCGTGCCATAACGTGTCCGGGCGCTATGACTTTCTGCTGGAAGTGGTGGCCAAGGACCTGGAGTCGTTTGGCGAGTTTGCCAGGGAGGTCTTGCAGACGCTGCCCTGTGTCAAAGAGATCTATTCGAGTTTTTCCTACAAGTCGGTCAGGCCGTTGCGGGTGATTCCGTTGCCGGGTTGATCAGAGCGTTATGCGCACCTCGGCACACAAACCGCCGCCCTCGCGATTGCTCAGGGTCAGTGACCCGCCAATCGCCACGGCCAGTTGCTGCGCAATCGCCAGCCCCAACCCGGTGCCACCGGTGCCACGGTTACGTGAGCTTTCCACCCGATAAAACGGCTGCATCACTTGCATCAGTTCTTCCTCGGCGATACCGGGGCCGCGGTCCAGCACCTTGAGCGAGCATTCGCCGTTGGCCGTCGAACTCACCTGCAGTTCGGCGCTGCCGGCGAATTTCAGCGCATTGTCCACCAGGTTCACCAGCACCCGGCGCAGGGCGTGGGGGCGAGTGTCCAGCAGCACCGCGCTTTTACCGCTGAGGCTGACGTTTTTATGCATGTCCTGGTAATCAAACACCAGGCTGTCCAGGAACGCATCCAGGTCGATGCGGTGGCTGGCTTCGGTGGCGCCGTGGACGCTGCGGGCGTAGGCCACGCCTTCACGCACCAGATGCTCCATTTCCCCCAGGTCGTTCCACAGTTTGTCGCGGTCGACTGAGTCCTCCATGAACTCGGCGCGCAGCTTCATGCGGGTAATTGGCGTTTGCAGGTCATGGGAAATCGCCGCGAGGATCTGCATGCGTTCCTTGAGGTATTCGGCAATGCGCTGTTGCATTTGATTGAACGCCACCGCCGCGTGGGCCACTTCGGTGGGGCCTTTTTCGTCCAGGGGCGTGGGATGGGCGTTCGGGTCGAGGGTTTCCACGGCGCGGGCCAGGCGCGTCAGCGGGCGGATGGCCAGGCGCACGGCGATCCAGGTGCAGCCGAGCAGCAGCGCCAGTTGCAGCACCAGCACCACCGGCAACCAATAAGCGACCGGCTGGGCGGCGGGGCGCACGTCAATGGTGATCGGGCTGCCGTCGGCCAAGGTCAGGTGCGCCTGGAAATGCTTGCGCAGGCCGGGCAGGTCACGAAAGGTCAGGGCATAGTGCTCACCCAGGGCGCTGGCGATCGAGGTTGCCGCCATGGGCACGTCATCGTTGCTCAGCGGTTCGCCGGTTTCGCCGGCATCGAGCAGGTAGCGGTAGTTCTGCCGGTCGAGGCGTGGCAGCCAGCTTGCGCGTTCATTGGCGGGCAGGCGGTCGAGGATCGCCACCGAGGTCGACACATCGTTTTCCAGGTTGCCGAGCATGACGGTGCGGGCGCTGATGTAGCGCTCGTAGAACTGCGCACTGAACGACAAGCCATGGGCACACAGCAGGCTGATCAAGAAGATCAGGGACAACTGCGACGCCAGCGTGCGTGGCCAACCCAACCGCCACTTCATGGCGCGGCCCCGAGGATTTCCACCGGCAGGGAAAACACATAGCCCTCGCTGCGCACGGTCTTGATGTAGGCCGGTTCACGGGCATCATCCAGCAGGCGTTGGCGCAGGCGGCTGACCAGCAGGTCGATGGAGCGGTCGAACAGGTCCGCGTCACGGCCCTGGGTCAGGTTCAGCAACTGGTCGCGGTTGAGCACGCGCTGAGGGTGGTCGAGGAACACCCGCAGCAACCGGTATTCCGCGCCGCTCAGGGCTACCAACGTGTCGTCTTCATCCAGCAGGTGGCGGGCGGTGGTGTCCAGGCGCCAGCGGCCAAAACGAATCAAGCGTCCGGTTTCGCTGACCACCAGGTTGGGCGGCAACATCCGCGTACGGCGCAACACGGCGTTGATCCGCGCCAGCAACTCACGGGCGGCAAAGGGTTTGACCAGGTAATCATCGGCGCCCATTTCCAGGCCGATGATGCGGTCGGTTTCGTCGTTGCGCGCCGTGAGCATCAGCACCGGCGTCGCCTTGTGCTTGCCCACCCGCAGCTCGCGGCACAGCAGCAGCCCGTCGTCGCCGGGCATCATGATATCCAGCACGATCAGGTCCACGGGGGTGGTGTCGAGGAAGCTGCGCATCTGGCGGCCATCGGCGACCACGGTGGTGCGCATGCCGTTTTTCTTCAGGTAATTGCCCACCAGCTCGCGGATCTCGCGGTCGTCATCGACGATCAGGATGTGATCGACATGCTCCATGCTGCGTTCCTCAAAAAGTGTGATTGCCGCGCAGTCTAGCCATTATGGGCGCCGTTGCCTTGTGCCCTTTGTATTGCACTGTATCTGGCGATAAGTAGATACACGACGAGGCAAAAAACAGCCGGATGATGTTTGACGTCAAGGGCACCTCGTTGAGCTTCTACCGCCTGTTCATGCGCGCACGGCCTTGAGCAGCAAGGTCTCGAATAACCGCTGAACCCGTGGCTCATCGGTATGGGCCACATTGAAACGCATCGAATCGCCGTTGGCCGGGTCATAGCCGAACAGTGCGCCCGGTGCTAACGCCATGCTGTGTTTCAACGCCGCCTGGGCCAGTTGCTCGGCATTCACTCCCGCAGGCAGGCGCGCCCAGATGAACATCCCACCCTCATAAGCCATCGCCGGTTCGCAGCCACAGCGCTTGAGCCATTGCTCGACTCGTCCGCCGGCTTCCTGCAGGCGCTGCACCGTGCGTTTGCGGTGCCGGGCATAGCTGCCTTCGCTGAGCATGCGGTACACCACGTGCTCGAACAGTTCGGAGGTGACGCCGCCGCTCATCAATTTCATATGCGTCAGGTTGGCCGCCAGTTGCGGGGCGGCCACCACGTAGCTGACGCGGGTGTTGGCGCTGAGGATCTTCGAGAAGCCTGACAGGTAAGTGACCTGGTCCAACCCGGCCAGGGCCGCCAGGCGCGGGGGAGGGTTGGGATGCAGGTCGCCGTAGAGGTCATCCTCGATGATGTGGCAGTGGTACTGCCGGGTCAGTTGCAGCAGGCGAAACGCCTGGCTGGGGCTGAAGGAGTGACCGGTGGGGTTTTGCAGCACGCTGGTGGTGAGGTACAGGCTGGGCCGGTGTTCGGCGAGCAATTGCTCGAGTGCGGTGAAGTCCAGACCGTCGGGGCGACGCTCGATCGTCACCACCTTGACCCCATGCAGAGCCAGGTTGGCGTGGAAGTTGAAGTAGCACGGCGCGTCCAGTAGCACGGTGTCGCCGGGGCGGGCCAGCAGGCGCATGAGCATGTCCAGGCCCTGCACGGTGTTGGGGGTGGTGATGATCTGCTCCACCGGCACCGACAGGCCGTCGCTGTGCAGCTTTTGTTGCAGGGCCTGGCGCAACGGCAACAAGCCCGCCGGCGTCCCCAGCCCGGCGATCCGCAGTGAGGGCGCGCGCACCACGCTGCGCAGGGCCTGGCGGATGGCTTCGGTGTTCAACCAGTCTTCCGGCAAATGCCCACTGCCCGGGCGCAGTTCGCTGTCGGCGTTGGCCAAGGGGCGTCGCAATACACTGAGCAAGTCCTGGGGCAACAGATCAACCCAGGCCACCGACGCCGGCCGGGCGGTTTCCATCGCGACGAAGTAGCCACGGCCCTGGCTGGACGTCAGCAGGTTGCGCCCGCGCAGGCGGTCCAACGCCTCATTCAGGGTGAACTTGCTGACGCCCAGCACCTGGGTCAATTCGCGTACCGACGGCAACTTGCTGCCGGGCGCCCATTCGCCACCTTCGATGGCCTGGCTGAACGCCTCGACGATCTGCTGAACCTTCGGCGTGCCTTCCACAAAGGCGATGGCGGATATGAACATAAACCTTCCTGGTGTTTACCGGTGATTTTACCGGTGAAGTCAGGCCGGATTAGGCACCACTTTACCTGCCTTGTGCAATGACGCTGGCCTAGACTGCGCGCCAGGCGCCGCTGTTGGTCGTGGGTGTAACGCCGGCCCGGCTGGCGACGACGCCCAAATCTCTTTGCTACCCCCTCCAAGGCCCCCTGACCATGACCAGTGCGTTAACCCTGTCTTCGTTTCTCTATTTCCTGGTGTTTTGCGCTACCATGACCTTCAGCCCCGGCCCCATGACCTTGCTGCTGTTGAGCCTGGGCCTGAGGGACGGCCTGCGTCGTTCGATCCCGGCGCAGGTCGGTGCCAGTGTGGCGTACCTGATTTCGATCCTGATCTTTGCCGTGGGCTTTTCACAGTTGATCAAGGGCAACGTTGTCATTACGCAGACCCTCCAGGTGGTCGGCGTGGCCTACCTGCTTTACCTGGCCTATAAACAATGGACCAGCACCGGCGGAATCATCGCTCAGGGCGGCGCCCCGGAAAGTTCGCGCAGCCTGTTCGGCAAGGGGTTGTTGACCGGGTTTTCCAACCCCAAGACGCTCATTCTGTTCAGCGCGGTGTTCCCGCAGTTTGCCGGGGCAGGGGAACACAGCTCTATGGCGGATATCGCGATCCTGGGCCTGACCTTTCTGCTGCTGCAATTTGCCAGTGGCTGCCTGTATGGCTACTTCGGCCAACGCATCAAGGGCGTGCTGGAAAACCCCAGGCATCGAGTGCTGCTACAGCGTTGCACGGCGCTGATGCTGGTGGGGGTTGCGGGGATGTTGGCACGCGGGTTTTCGCACTGAAGTATTAGCCCATAAGCGGTAGTGGCGATTTGACTCTGCCCTGATAGACTCCAGGCACTTAGCCTGGATTACACCCACACCATGCCAGCCGCCGGAGGAAAGGGACTTCCGCTCGCTTCGCGCCTATACAAATCCCGCGCATTGGGGCTGACGCTCGGCTTTGTGTGCGTGGTGTTTGCCATGTACCCGCTGCACCCGTCCGCCTGGGTCTGGGCCTGGATGGTGATCAATGCCTTTGTGTGGCCGCACCTGGCCTATCAGTGCTCGCGACGTGCGAGCAACTCATTGCGCAGTGAACGACGCAATCTGCTGTTCGATTCCTTTTGCGGGGGCTTCTGGGTCGGTGCGATGCACTTCAACCCGTTGCCCAGCGTCACCACGCTGTCGATGATGACCATGAACAACGTCGCCATCGGCGGATCGCGTTTCATGTTCATGGGCTGGGTGGCGCAAGCGCTCGGCATTGGCGTGTCCCTGCTGTTGTTCACGCCGGCGTTCATTGCCGTGACCAGCCAGGCGCAACTCTACGCCTGCCTGCCGATCCTGACGGTGTATCCCCTGGTCCTGGGCTGGATCTGCTATCGCCAGGCCGTGACCCTGGCGCGGCACAAGCGTGAACTGCTCGCCCTGAGCCGCACCGACAGCCTGTCCGGCCTGCTCAACCACG
This sequence comes from Pseudomonas sp. R11F, assembly GCF_050312575.1. Classification (NCBI taxonomy): domain Bacteria; kingdom Pseudomonadati; phylum Pseudomonadota; class Gammaproteobacteria; order Pseudomonadales; family Pseudomonadaceae; genus Pseudomonas; species Pseudomonas sp. R11F. The sequence goes on from NZ_JBNPJU010000065.1 coordinate 159,291, forward strand.
GCGCCTGGAAAGACCACCTCGAAATCGAATTTCAACGGTGCCGTCGTGGTCCGGCCGGCGCGGCGATCGCCCTGATCGATATCGATCACTTCAAGACCATCAACGACACCTACGGCCATGTGACCGGTGACATCGTGCTGCGCCAACTGAGCAAAGTGTTGCGCCAAAGCTTGCGCATCACCGACCTGGCCGGGCGTTATGGCGGCGATGAGTTCTGCGTGATCCTGCCGGGCATGCCGCTCGACCATGCCACCGAAATGATGGAGGCCCTGCGCGATCGCTTCAACGCCTTGGTGTACGCCCAGGACCCGACCTTGCGCGCCAGTTTGAGCATCGGCCTGGCGCCGTATCAACCGAGCCACGCCGATTCGCTGAGTTGGCTCAACGACGCTGACCTTGCGTTATACGAGGCCAAAAGCAGTGGGCGTAACCGCGTCAGTTCGGCCCAGGGGAGTTTGTTGCGGTCAGTTTAGTGGGGTAGGGTAACGCGGCCCCTCTCAACAAAAACAAGGATCGGTTCATGCTTTTTACTTTCCCCCGTACCCTTTTGGCCGCGACCCTGGCCTTGTCCGTCGTCGTGCCGGCCTACAGTGCCGACCCCCATAAACAGATCCAGGCGGATGCCGAACAGTCCAAGGCCCCAGCCTTGAAATTGCTGGAGCGCCTGGTGAATATCGACTCGGGCTCAGGCTACGAGCCGGGCCTGACCCAAGTGCGCGACATTGCGGTGGATGAACTGAAACAGCTCGGTTTCAGCATTGAGTTGGTACCGGACAAAGCCGCCAACAACAGCCATGTGGTCGCCATCCTCAAGGGCACCGGCAAGGCCAGGATTTTGCTGATGGCCCATATGGATACCGTCTTCAAGGAAGGCTCGGCCGCCGAGCGCCCGTTTCACATCAAGGACGGCCGCGCCTATGGCCCCGGCGTGATGGATGACAAGGGCGGCATCGTCGCCGGTATCTATGCGCTCAAGGTCCTGAAAAATCAGGGCTTCAAGGACTACGCGCAAATCACCTTCCTGCTCGACGCCAGCGAAGAAACCGGTTCAGAAGCGGCCTCCGAGCTGATCCGCAAAACCGCCAAGGCGCACGACGTGACCTTGAACCTCGAACCCGGCCGCCCTGCGGACGGCCTGGTGGTGTGGCGCAAAGGCAGCGCCACCGCCGTCGTCGAAGTCAAAGGCAAAGCCGCCCACGCCGGCGTCGCCCCGGAACTGGGCCGCAATGCGGCCATGGAAGCCGCGCACCAGATCCTGCAACTGGGCAAGCTGGGCGATGAAGAGAAGAAAACCACCATCAACTTCACCGTGCTCAAGGCCGGTGACCGCGTCAACGTGATCCCCGACCAAGCCACCGCCAAGGCCGACGTCCGCGCGGCGTTACCGGAAGAGTTTGATCGCATCGAGAAAGACCTGGCGCGAGTGTCGGCCAACAAACTGATCCCCGACACCGAAGTGACCACCAGCCTGCACCGGGGTTTGCCACCCATGCCGCAAACGCCGGAGTCGGACAAACTGGTGGCGATTGCCCAAGGCATCTACGGCGAGTTAGGCAAGACCTTGACCATTGAAGGCAGCGGCGGCGCGGCGGATGCGAGCTTGTCAGCGGGTGTGGGCACGCCGACGCTGGATGGGTTCGGGATAGTGGGCGGCAATATTCACACGCCGGAAGAGTACGCGGAGGTGGAGAGCGTAGTGCCTCGGGTTTATTTGTTGAGCCGGATGATTATGGAGCTGTCGAAGCGCTGATTGGGGTGGGGCATTATCGAGATGATGATCGCCCCCCTTTTTTGTGGCGAGCGAGCTTGCTCGCGCTGGGCTGCACAGCAGCCCCAAAATAGACACTACCCATCTAACTGAAAACACCCGTCGCCGGACCTGGGGGCCGCTTCGCGGCCCAGCGCGAGCAAGCTCGCTCGCCACAGAAGGCGGTGTCGCGTTGCAGAGCGGTGCGGTGTTACCAAGTTGATGGGTCTTCGAGGCTGGCTTTTTGGAGGTCGTCTTTCCAGACTTCGTTGGCTAGTCGATATATGTCTGCGAAGAAGCCTCGAGGGTCAGCTATTTCTGTTTCGTCCCAGGCCATCGTTATGTATTCGTCGTAGTCATTTTCGAACTCTTTCGAAAAGTCGAATTCGGTGTTGTCTAGTGCATCCCTGAGAGCAGACATCAATAAGAAACGATGTCTGTATGACAGGTACATGAGGTCTTTCAAGATATAAGAAATTATAATTTTTTTCCTATCCTTCTCATTGTTAGGATTGTATTTTCGTAATTCTCTTCCAACCGTTTCCTCGATGTCATATATCGACAATGCCCCTAATATATGAGAGATGTTAGGGATGTAAGGGGTATTCATGAATGGACATTTCAGCATTGTCTGCTCACTTGGGGAATGCGGTGAAAGGTCGAGTTGGGTTGTTTCTATCAAATCTAATTTCCGCGCGCTCCAAGTTTTCAATGTACCTAGGGTTGTTTATGTCCCCACCATTAGGTTTGTAGCCTCGTCCGGCTCCAGATAGCTCGACTATGACCACCGGGTTGCCTCTCCTGTCAAATCCCGTGGGAGATGGCGAAGCGCCCTGCATCCTACCCATGGCCTTATTTATAGCGTGGAGCTGCATTTTCCAAGACTTAAATTGGGAGCTAGAGCTGATAGTTCCTCTCTCCCCTGTGGTTGGATTTGTTCCATCAATTGATCGTTGTTTTAACGCGTTGTCTGATATCTCTGGGCCATGCTTTTCAACCGTATGCATATCGTATTCCTGCTCCCAGGCTTGCACTTGTCGTTTTGCATTTGCCTCGGCCATTTTATCTATTCTCGCCTGCCGCTCAGATCGCGTCAGTTGAGGTAGAGCGGGTGCGCCTTCATTAACGTTGGGTATCGGAAGGATAGGGGGAGCGTCAGGCTTGCACCCATCCCCACCAGGACACGTGCTCAACCCCAGCGGATCCACCCACCCCGTAGGATTCGGCACGTACTGGTACGCATTGATCCCACCCGCCAGCTTCACCGGATCCGGCGTCAGGTAGCGACCAATATCCGGATTGTAGTAGCGATGGCGGTTGTAGTGCAGCCCGCTTTCCGCGTCGCAGTACTGGCCTTGAAAACGCAATGGGTTGTCGATTTTGCCGACATCAAGGCGGGCTATTTCGCCATAGGCACGGTAGTGCGCGGACCAGACGATTTCGCCTTCGTTATCGGTCAGTTCCTGCGGCGTGCCGAGGTGGTCGAGTTGGTAGTGGTAGGGCTTTGTTTCTTTCGGCCCAAAACCTTCCAGTAAAACCAATGGGCGGAAGCTGTCGGGTTCGTATAGGTAGCTGCGATGGAGCTCCGCATGATGCTCGGCAATCAGCTTGTCGCCTTGCCAGAAGAACTCTGTGGTTGTGTCATCCACGGTTTTGTTGATGCGCCGCCCAAACGGGTCGTAGCGATAGTGGGCGGTTTGCCCGTTGGGTGTGGTGAGGCCAATCAAACGGTGTTGGCAGTCGTAGCGGTATTCGGTGACGAGTTGCTGGCCTTTGCCGCGTCGTTCGCGGATGAGGTTGCCGAAGGCGTCGTAGTCATAGTGATGATCGCCCTGGATCATCAGGCGATTGCCCGCGACGATGTCCGGCCCAGGGCGGTTCTGCATCAGCAGGTTGCCCGCCGGGTCGTGGCCGAAGCGTTCCTGTACGTCTTGCGAGTGGTTGGCGCGGGTCAGGCGGGCGAGGGGATCGTAGTGGTAGTCGTGCTGGCCCTTGCGGGTGTCGAGCAGGCGGGTGAGGTTGCCGGTTTTGTCGTAGTCGTATTGGCGCTGGTAGAGAATGTGTTCCTGCTGGGTGATGGCGTGGGCGTGCAGGCGGTGCTGGTCGTCGTAGTGGTAGTGGCTGAGCAACTGGCCTTGTTGGCGTTGGTGTTCGCGACCGTTTTTAAACAGGTGTGAGGTGAGCAGCGCACCGTTGAGTTCAACCGTGGAAAGGTGACCGCCTTTGTCATGGTTGAACACCAGACGGTTGTTGTCTGGCAGGCGCAGGTGCTTTAACTGACCACAGGCGTCATAGCCGTAGCGCAGGGTGCCCCAGCCTTGGTGCTCGGCGGTCAGGTGATTCTGGACGTCGTATTCGTAGGCCAGCGCCCAGTGGCCGTCGTCGACACTGAGCAGGTTGCCCTGGCGGTCGTAGGCGTATTCAACCACTTCGCCATCGGCAAGGGTTTTTCGTACGAGGCGCCCGGCGTGGTCGCGCTCATAACGCGTAACCAGCTGACTGCCATCGTCGCCGTGTTCGGTCTTTTCCAGCAGGTTGCCGTTGAGGTCGTAGGCATACGCCGTGCGCTGGCCATCAAAGCCGATTTCTTGCTGGATCAGGCCGTTGGGGTGGTAATCAAGCTGGTAGGTTTCGCCGGCTTCGTTTTCAATCGCGGTGAGCAATAAACGCACGTTGTCGTAGCGGTACTTGACCTGGGTGCCGTCGGCATTGAGGCGGCGGCTGATCAGGTGCAGGCCGTCGGCATATTCGTAACGGGTGACGTGGCCGAGTTCGTCGCGTTCGGCGGTGATTTTTCCGTAGGGGTTGTAGCTGTATTCCCGACACGCACCGCCCGGCAGTGCCACGCGAACCAGCCGGCCCACGCTGTCCCACTGGTATTGGGTCAGCGCACCGTGCTCATCCTCACGCGCCACTTGCCGCCCAACGTCGTCATAGCGATAACGCTTGATGGCGCCATTGGGCAGTTGTTCCTCCAGCAACTGCCCGCGTTCATTCCAGACCAGCCGATGACAGCTGTGATCGGGATACCACACGCCCGTCAGTTGCCCGGATGGGTTGTAGCTGTAGTCGGTGATGTGCCCGGCGGGATCCGTCCGACGCGTCACATCGCCCTGGTCATTGCGCTCATATTTCCAGACCGCCTGGCCACGCCGCACCACGCGTACGAAGCCGTTGTCATGCTCGTAGGACGTCGGTTCGTCATCCCCCGGAAACACCGCCACCAAGCGTCCGGCATCGTCGTACTGATAGGCCGTCACCGCGCCCAGTGGGTCTTGCTCGACCGTCAGCCGGCCCTTGTCGTCGTAGGATTTGAAATGCTTGGCGCCGTCCGGATCGATACGCTGTACCAGCCGTGCGCGCTGGTCATGTACATAGATTTCCTGGCTGCCGTCGGCGTTAAACACCGTGACCTGGCCGTCGTCACCCCAGGCATAACGCGCGTCCATCTGCGAGAAGCTCGCCCAATGCCGGACGCAGCGCGCCGCCTTGCCGGAACGTTCCCATTCCCAGTAGAAACTCGCGCCACCGGCCAACTGCCGCTCAAGGATGACGTGCTGAGCGTCGTAGCGATAAACCTCACGTTCACCCACGGCATTGGTCGCACACACCAGTCGGCCATCGTCGTCATAGGCGTAGGACACAACGTTGTGTTCGGTCACCCAGGTGAAGGCTTCATGGCCTTTGGCGCGCTGAACCTGATAGTCCACTGCCACAATGCGCTCAAGCTCATAGCGCAAAAACAGCGAGCGGCCGACGCCGTTATCCAGCCGTTCAATACGCCCCGAGCGATCCCGCAGAATACGCAGCCGGTTGTCGTACGCATCGCTGATGGCGGTGAGCACACCGTTGCAAAAGTGGTAGAGCCGCGACGCCTGGGCCAGCACTAATTCATCGGGCAGAGCGCCCGGGTAGATCGCCGCTTCGGCCAGGCTGTTGGTGATCGCCGGTCGCGACGCAGTGGGCAGTGGAAATTCAGTAGAGCGGTTTTCATGATCGGTCCACACCACCGAATCACCTGACACCGAAAGCCGATGCGCCAGCGCATGGCTCCAGCCAAACCCCAACCCACAATCCACTTCCACGGCACTGGTGCGATACAGCCGCGTCCACTCAAACGGCAACACGCCATCCAGCGTGCCATCGGTCAGCGTCAGCAACTCCTCGCCGGTGACCATCGACACCGGGCAGCCATGGGAGGCGGTCTTGTCCGCCGATGCCGAAGCCTCCCCATTGAGGTTTTTCCCAGAGGACGGCACATCGTCGACAGGCTCCTGCCTGACCAGTACGGTGCGCTGCGTCGCCTTGTCCCGCACTGCCGTCACGGGGTTGGAAACCAACTGATCGCCAGCTTTCAAAGGCCCAGGCGGCACCGTCTTGATCGGCGTCGGCGCGCTACCGAGCAAAACCGGCTTAGCCATCTCGACGTGATCATCCACACCAGATTTGCCGAATTGCCCAGCCATGTGTTCCAGCCAGCGCCGCGCACGACGGGTCTTGATCGCGCCCAGCACCTTCGTGCTCATGCCTATCGCCAGGCCCATCCCGCCTATGGCGCGGCACAGCAACAAATTGATCAGGACCTCGGCGCTGATTTGCCCCAGCAATTCGTTCATGTACGGCGCTGGCAGCATGCGTATCCAACTGACCATGGCCGCCAGGTAGATAAACAACAGTGGCTCATCGCTGAGCACCAGCAGGCCTTTGGCGAGGGCTTCGGTGCTGACTTTCAGCAGCTGTTCGAACTCAGACTGGGACAGGTAGTGCAGCAGTTTTTCCGCATGGGCCAAGGGGTCGCTCAACCATTGAAACAGCTGCTTGAGGTCGTCCCAGAGCGAGTAGAGCGCGTTACCAAAGCCTCGGGCATAGGCGTGGTGCAATGTCAGGTAGCGCTTGAGAAAGTTTGCTTCGGAGTAACCCTTCCACAGTGGCTTGAAAGTGGTGTGCCACTCTGCGCGCAGCCAGTCTTCCAACGGTGCGATGAGCGACTGATACGAGGCGTACAACGCCTTGAAGTGCGCCTTGGAGACATCGGGGTAGAAGTTGACCCGGTATTGCTGGTTGCGATCACACTCGGTGATTTCCAGAATGCCACTGGGCCCGATGGTGTGATGAATCGGCTCGCCCAATGGCCCGCCGTCAGGATCGACGCGCTGTACGATCACCGGGGTATTGCCAATCGGCACGAAACGCGAACTCTGGAACATATGCACCAGGGTCAGGGTACCGTTGGCTTGGCAGGTGGCGACGGTGCTGCTGGGCAGGATCGAGCGGTTGATCGGCGCCACGAGCGCCACTTCATTGCCGACCTTGAAGACCTGCTCGATATCGAGCGCCGAAAAGCTGAAAAAGCTCTCAGCCCAATCGTCGTAATGGTTGAGGCAGCGCTTGAAGTCGCTGATGACCGACTCGACGTCGCGGGTCTTTGAATCCATGGCGGCCAATACCAGCAGACCGATGGTCTGGCTGGTCACGGCGATCAAGAGGCAACCCCGAAAGACAGGGTTCTAACGCAAAGAAACATCGGCAATCCCTCGCACTGTGTATTCAGGCGAGGGACTTTGCAGAGGTTTTCAGGGGAGGGGAGTAGAGCTTATCCGGCGCTTGTGTGGGATGTTTCGACGGCTTCTGTCTGCTTGCGCCCCAGCACCAGGCTGCACAGTGCCGGCAGGAACAACAGCGTCAACACGGTGCCCACCGACACCCCGCCAATCAGCACATACGCCAGGGACGACCAGAACACCGAGAACGTCAGCGGGATGAAGGCCAGCGCCGCCGCCAGCGCGGTGAGGATCACCGGCCTGGCTCGTCGCACGGTGGCTTCGACGATCGCCTCGCGAATCGCCATGCCCTGTTCCTGGTTCTGGCGAATCTGGTCGGTGAAGATCAGCGTGTTGCGCATCAGAATCCCGCCGATGCCGATCAAGCCCAGGATTGCGTTGAACCCGAACGGCTGGTTGAACAACAGCAACGTCGGCACCGCGCCGATCAACCCCAAAGGCGCGGTGGCGAACACCATGAACATCACGCCGAACGAGCGCACCTGGAACATGATCACCGTGAGGGTCAGCAGGATCATGATCGGGAACAGCGCCGCCAGCGCGACGTTGGCTTTGGCGCTTTCCTCCACCGGGCCGCCGATGTCGATCCGGTAGCCGGCAGGCAGCTTGGCGATCAGTGGTTGCAGGTCCTTGTACACGGCCATTTCCACGTCGGGCGGTTGCACGCTGTCGATGATATCGGCGCGTACTTCCACGGTGGTCGCACGGTTGCGGCGCTTGAGGATCGGCTCTTCCATCACGGCCTGGAACTGCCCGACCTGGGCCAGCGGTACCGAAGTGCCGGCGCTGTTGGTCAGGGTCATGTTGTTGAGGTTGCCGAGGTTCTCGCGCTGGCTGCCCTGGGCGCGGGCGACCACGGCAACGGTGCGGTTGCCTTCGCGCACTTCGGTGATCGGGTTGCCGCTGAGCAACGCGTTAAGCTGGGACTTGACCTCATTGGGGGTGAAACCCAGCAGGCGCAGGCGATCTTGATCCAGGACCAGGCGATAAGTGCTGGTGCGCTCGCCCCAGTCGAGGAAGGCTTCCTTGGTCAGCTTGTTGGCGGCCACCACACGACGCACCTCTTCGGACACGCCGCGCAGCACATCCACATCCGGCCCGGACACGCGAAACACCACCGGGAATGGCACCGGCGGGCCGAACAGCAACTGCGTTACGCGCACGCGGGCCGCTGGAAATTCACCGGCGGCGATGCGCTCACGCATGCGCAATTTCAACGCATCGCGAGCATGCGAATCCGGGGTCTGCACGATCAGCTTGGCGAAAGCCGGGTCGGGCAATTCCGGGTTCAGCGACAGGAAAAACCGTGGCGCGCCGCCGCCCACGTAGGTGTCCACCAGGCGGGTTTGCGGCTCTTGCAACAGGGCTTTTTCCAACTGCGCCGCCACCGCCTCGGTGGCTTTGAACGCGCTGCCGGGCGGCATGTACACCTCAAGAATCAATTCGGAACGGTCGGAGTTGGGGAAGAACTGTTTCTTCACCACGGCCATGCCCAGCCCGCACAGTACAAAGGCTGCGACCACAAGGCCGGTTACCAGCCAGCGCCCACGTACGCAGGCTTCGACCAAGCTACGCAGTTTGCGGTAGTAGCGCCCGGCGTAGATCGCGTCATGGCCACCGGGCACCGGTTTGATCTGCGGCAGCAGCTTCACGCCCAGGTACGGTGTGAATACCACTGCCACCAGCCAGGAGGAGATCAGCGCAAAACCGACGATCCAGAAAATATTGCCGGCGTATTCTCCCGCGGCCGAGCGGGCAAACCCCACCGGCAGAAAGCCGATAATCGTCACCAGGGTGCCGGTGAGCATCGGCGCGGCGGTGGAACTCCAGGCGAAGGTGGCGGCGTGAATCCGATCGAAACCTTCCTCCAGTTTCACCACCATCATTTCAATGGCGATGATCGCGTCATCCACCAGCAAGCCCAGGGAAATGATCAGCGCACCCAGGGTGATACGGTCGAACTCACGGCCGGTGAGCAGCATGATCACGAACACCACCGACAAGGTCAGCGGCACCGCAGCCGCCACTACCAACCCCACGCGAAATCCCAGGGCCAACAGGCTGATCACCATGACCACGGCCAGCGCGACGAAGAATTTCAGCATGAACTCATTGACCGCCAGGCTGATGTTTTTCGCTTGGTCGGAGACCTTGGCGAAGTTCACGCCCAGCGGCAGGTCGGCCTGGATCCTGGCTTCCTCGGCCTTGAGACTTTTGTCCAGCTCCAGGCCGTTCCAGTGTTTCTCCATGATCACGCCGAGCATCAGCGCCGGGTCGCCCTGGTGGCGGATGCGGTAGCTGGGCGGGTCTTCATACCCGCGGCTGACGCTGGCCACATCGGCGATGCGCAGCACACGTCCGTTGGCTTCCAGCGGTACGTTTTCAATCAGCGACAGGCTGTCAAAGGCACCGTCGATGCGGATATAGGCGCGCGCCCCAGCGGTTTCCACAAAGCCGGACGGCGCCACTGCGTTTTGTGCGGCGAGGGCGGCGAAGATCTGGTCCGGCTTGATGCCCAGGGTTGCCAGGCGTTCATAGGAAAACTCGACAAACACCCGTTGCGCCTGCTCACCGAGGATATTGACCTTCTTCACCCCCGGCAGGTCCAGCAACTGCTGGCGTAGCGTTTCGGCCATCTGCACCTGCTGGCGGTGGGGCAGGTGCTCGGCTTCCAGGGCGTACAAGGCGAAGTACACATCGGAATATTCGTCGTTGAAGAACGGCCCGACCACGCCGCTGGGCAGTTTGGCGGCTTCATCGCTGAGCTTTTTGCGGGCCTGGTAGAACAGGTCCTGGAGCTCGCCGGGGGGCGTGGACTCCTTGAAGGTCATGCGCATCGACACGAAACCCGGTTGGGCGATGGTCTCGACGCGGTCGTAGTAGTCCAGTTCCTGCAGGCGCTTTTCCAGGCGGTCGGCCACCTGTTCCTGCATTTCCCGGGCGGTTGCGCCGGGCCAGGCGGCGCTGATGGTCATGACCTTGACGGTAAACGACGGGTCTTCGGCGCGCCCCAGTTTGCCGAACGAGAACACCCCGGCGGCGAGGATCGCAATGATCAGGAACAGCGTGACCGCACGGTGTTTCACGGCCAGTTCGGAGAGGTTGATGCCACGCATGCTCAATGGTCCTGTTTACGGTTGAGGGCCAGGGCTTGGGCCGGCAGCAGGCGCACCGCGTCACCCTCGTGTAGCAGGTGCGCACCGAGCGCGACGATGATCTGCCCGGGGCTCACGCCGCTGTCGAGCAGGGCGTCTTCCTGGCCGAGGCTGGCGACTTGCACCGGGGCGAAGCGGACCTTGTCGTTATCACCGATCACCCACACGCCGCTGCCATGTCCGGCGTCCAGCAGCGCGCCGATGGGCACGCGGGTTTGCTGGGCCTGGCCGCTGCCTTGCAGGCGCACGGTGATGGTGGAACCGAGCGCGAAACGCTCGACGCCGCCATGCAGCACGAAGCGGGCGCGGTAGGTGCGGGTGACCGGGTCGGCACTGGCGGACAACTCCCGCAGGGTGGCCGTGAGGGCTTGTTCCGGGGCGCCGAAGGGGAACGCCAAGGCCTTTTGCGAGGCTTGGTCGCGCTGGGTTTCCGGCAGGTTGACGATGGCTTCACGGGCGCCATCGTGGGCCAGCCGCGCGACGATTTGCCCTTCGGCGACCACCTGGCCGCGATCCACGCGCACGTCGGTGATGATGCCGTCACCGTCAGCCTTGAGTACCGAGTAGGTGCGCCGGTTTTCAATCTGGCTGGCATCCGATTGCGCCGCGGCCAACTCGGCTTCGGCGACGCGCAGGTTGGTCGCCGACTGGTCGAAAATCTGCCGCGACACGGCGCCGGTACTGGCCAGGCGCTGGTAGCGGTTCTCGTCGTCACGGCGTTGGCGCAGCTGCGCCTGGGCGGCGTTGACGCGGTTTTTCGCCGAGCGCAGGGCCAGTTCGAAATCACCGATATCCAGTACCAGCAGCGTATCGCCACGCGAGACATGCTGGCCGGGGTCGACCTTGCGTTCAATGACCTTGCCGCCCACCCGGAAGCCCAGGTCGCTTTCGGTACGGGCCGCTACCACGCCGGTGTAGGCGCTTTGCTGGGTGCCGGCGGCCTCGACCTTGGCCGCCAATACCGGGCGGGGCAGGGGCACTTCGGCGGCGGTATCGGCCTTGCTGTTGCAACCGGCGAGGACGCTCAGCAAGGCCAGGGGGGTGAGAAGACGCAGGGCTAGAGGGTTCATGATGGGCTCCAGGGGGATCGAGCAGAAAATTATGGACATAATTTTTTGCTCATATTATGGTCGAAATATAAATTAATCCAGCCCCGGATCATCCCCATGGCAAACGCCCCGACACCCTCACGCAGTTTGTTGTTTTTATTGGTTGCCCTGACGGCATTGGGTGAAGTCTCGACCCAATTGATCATCCCGGGCCTGGGCTCTATCGAGCAGGCGCTGGCGGCGCCGCCCGGTTCGGCATTGATGGCGATGTCGGCATTTGTCGCGGCGTTTGGCCTTGGGCAACTGCTGTTTGGCCCGCTGTCGGACCGCATAGGTCGCCGTCCCGTGCTGATCGGCGGCTTGGTCCTGTATGCGCTGGCCACGTTGTCGATGCTGTTGGTCAGCGACATCCACCAATTGATTGCCGCCCGGGTCGCGCAGGGGCTGGGCGCCTGCGCCGCGCTGGTGTTGGCGCGCACGGTGGTGCGCGATGTCTGGAAAGCTGAGGCGGGCCCGGCCCTGGCGTTGACCATGATCGGCATGCTCTACGCCATTGTGGTCGCACCGATGATCGGCGGCCTGCTGATCAAACTCTTCGGTTGGCGCGCGCCTATCGTCCTCTCGTTGCTCATCGGTAGCGCGGTGTTGCTGCTGGCGCTGCTGTTTTTCCGCGAGAGCAACCATTCCCTCGATCCCAAGGCCGGTCATTGGCGCACGCTGGGCGGGCAATACCTGGATTTGCTCAAAAGCCGCCAATACCGTGCCTACGCCGTCGCGCTGGGCTGTACCTATGGCGCCATGTTTGCGGTGATTGCCGGCTCCTCGGCGGTGTTTATCAACCTGTTGGGTTTCAGCAGCCTTGAATACGGCATCAACTTCGGCCTGATCGTGTCGATGCTGATCCTCGGTTCCACCTACACCCGGCGCAATATCCTGCGCCTGGGCGCGCAACGGATTGTGGCGATGGGCGTGACGATAGTGGCTGTGGGCGGTCTGTCGGCCGTGTTGATTTACGCAGTGTTCGGCCTCTCGGTCGTCGGCTTGGACCTGCCGATTGCGTTGGTCACCCTCGGCGGTGGGCTGGTGTTGCCAGGCTCGGTCACCGGTGGGGTGATGCCCAATGCCCACCGCGCCGGCCTGGCCGCCGGCTTGATGGGCTTTTCCCAGATGTTCGGCGCAACCTGCAGCGGCTTGTTATTGAGCCAACTGCGCGATGGCAGCGCCGTGCCCATGATCATGCTCGAGGCCAGTTTTGCGGTGGCGGCATTCGTCGCGTTTCACCTGTTGCGTGAGCGCCGGCCGGCGCTGGCGGCTGCCTAGCCATAAGCGGTTGATTGTCTCACCTGTGGGACAGTAAGAGCTGTGGCTGCTATCTAGCGCTCAATTGGTATCGGATTTAAGGTGTATGCACTTTGGAGGTACACCATGAAAAAACTGATCGGTATCTACACCAGCCCCCGCGCCCACTGGGTCGGCGACGGCTTCCCGGTGCGTACGCTGTTTTCCTACGACACCATGGGCAAGCACATCAGCCCATTCCTGTTGCTGGACCACGCAGGCCCTGCCGATTTCACGCCCACCGAGCAACGTCGTGGCGTCGGACAGCACCCTCATCGTGGGTTTGAAACCGTGACCATCGTCTACGACGGCGAAGTCGAGCACCGCGATTCCACGGGGGCCGGCGGTAAAATCGGCCCTGGTGATGTGCAGTGGATGACGGCGGCCAAAGGCATCCTCCACGAGGAGTTCCACTCCGAAGCCTTTGCCCGCAGCGGCGGGGCACTGGAGATGGTGCAACTGTGGGTCAACTTGCCGGCCAAGGACAAAATGGCCGACGCGGGCTACCAGACCATCGTCGATGGCGACATTCCGCTGCTGCCGTTGGCTGACGGCGCCGGGCAACTGCGCCTGATTGCCGGTGAGTTCGCCGGCACCCAGGGCCCGGCGCGCACCTTTACGCCGATTGACGTGTGGGACCTGCGCCTCAACGCCTGTAAAGCGCTGACGCTGGACCTGCATGCCGGGCGCAACACCGCGTTGGTGATCCTGCGCGGCACGGTGCTGGTCAACGGTGAGGAAGTCGCACGCCAAGGCCAGTTGGCCTTGTTCGAGCGCGATGGCAGGCAGCTCACCCTGGAGGCCAACGACGACGCCAAGGTGCTGCTGCTCAGCGGCGAGCCGATCGACGAGCCCATCGTCGGTCACGGCCCGTTCGTGATGAACACCGAGCAGGAAATACACCAGGCGTTTGTTGACTTCCAGTCGGGCAAGTTTGGGCGGATGTGAAGCCAAGGGTTGTCGCAACCCCCCTGTGGGAGCGGGCTTGTTGTGGCTGGGGAGCTTGTTGTGGCGAGCAAGCCCCTTCACCACAACAAGCCCGCTCCCACATTTTGCTTGGCGCTATACCTGATCTGTCTATTTCATGCGATCTTCTGCGCATTCGCCCTGGAGTCGCCTGGATGCCCACATTTATCGCTGAACACCCCATGCTCTGCGCGTTGGCGCTGATCTTTATCGACATTGCCGTGTGGCGGCTGATTTCCGTCAACCTGGCCAGTTGGAAGCTGGCGGCGCGGTTGGTGATTTTCGCGGTTTTCAGTGCCGTGCTGTTCAACGACGGCATGAACCCCATGCAACTGGCGCCCTATGCCGACGACACCACCTTGCACCTGGCCGCCACGGCCCTGCAGATCGGCTGGTGGCTGTTCGCGGCGCGCACCCTCACGGTGTTGCTCGGCACCGTGATGATGCAGCGGGTCGGTCACACCGGGCGGCTGTTGCAGGACCTGATGGGCGCGGTGATTTTCCTGATCGCGATCATCGCGGCCATGGCCTATGTGCTCGACCTGCCGGTCAAGGGGGTGCTCGCCACCTCCGGCGCGGTGGCGATCATCGTCGGCCTGGCGCTGCAGAGTACCTTGAGCGATGTGTTTTCCGGGATCGTGCTCAACACCACCAAGCCGTATCAACTCGATGACTGGATTTCCATCGACGGCACCGAAGGCCGCGTCACGGATATCGACTGGCGCGCCACCCGCCTGCAAACCTCCCAGGGCAGCCTGGCGGTGATTCCCAACTCCCTGGCGGCCAAAGCCAAGATCATCAACTTCTCACGCCCGGCGGACATGTTCGGGTTGGCGGTCAGCCTGCAAGTGAGCCCCCACGCGCGCCCGCAAACTGTGATCGAGGCATTGGAACGGGCGATGCTGGGGTGCCGGCCGTTGCTGGCCACGCCGGCCCCAAGCGTGGCATTCAAGTCCTCGGGCAGTGGCGGCGTCGAATATGAGATCAGTGGTTTCGTGCCGGCCATGGGCCTCAAGCGCGATGTGCGCAACCAACTGTATGACCTGGCATTCCGTCATCTGCAGGCCGCGGGCGTCAGCCTGTTGTCCGCCACCGAAAGCAGCGCGCCAAGCTTGGTGTCCGGGGCGCGGGCACTGTTGGAGCGCTCGCCGATTTTCTCCACCCTGCGTCAGGAAGAAAAGGACACCTTCAGCCAGAACATGGTCCTGCAATCGTTTCGTAGCGGCGAGATGATCTTGCCGGCGGGAGAGGTCAGCGACCACTTGTTCATCGTCGCCTCCGGTGTGGTCTCGGTCATGCTGACCAAGGATGGGCGCAAATTCGAGGCCGGGCGCATGGGGCCAGGTGAGGTGATTGGCGAAGCGGGGATTCTGTCCGATCAAGGCGTGCCGGCAGACTTCCTGGCCAAGACCTACTGCACCCTGTACCGCGTCGAGAAGGAATACCTCAAGCCTTGCCTGGATGCGCGACATGACATCAGCGAGGCCATGAAAGCCTTGCTCGACTTCCGCCTGCACGCGGCCCAGACCTTGACTCAAGCCACACCGGTCGCGCCGGTAAAGACCGGGTTCCTGCAGTGGCTGCGCAACCGTGGCCTGTAGATTGGTCACCTGTTCTTCGCCCGAATTGGCTATTTCTCCGGGACGCCGCGCTGACTAATCTGCTCAGCGTTCCCACCGTTCCCGGAGTATCACCATGCAGGCCCGTACCGATTTCTACACCGCGTCCCCAGATGCCATGAAAGCCATGCTTGCCCTGGAAGCCGCCGTTGGCAAACTGTCCATTGAACTGCCGTTGCTGGAGTTGGTGCGCCTGCGCGTGTCGCAAATCAACGGCTGCGCCTTCTGCCTCGACATGCACACCGCCGATGCGCGCAAGGGCGGTGAAACCGAGCGCCGCCTGTACACCGTGTCGGCCTGGCGCGAAACACCCTTCTTCACCCCCCGTGAGCGTGCCGCCCTGGCCTGGGCCGAAAGCCTGACCCTGATCAGCCAGACCCACGCCGCCGACGCCGACTACAGCGCACTGGCGGCTGAGTTCAGCCCACAGGAGCAGGTCGACCTGAGCGTGGCGATCAGCACGATCAACAGCTGGAACCGCCTGGCAGTGGGCTTTCGCAAGATGCCCAAGTAATCAGAAATTGACCGAGGCACTCAGGCGCGCCGTCAAGGGCGCGCCCTGGAACAGGTAGTCATCGCCCAGGTACTCGCCCGCGTCGCGCCAGTAGCGCTTGTCGAACAGGTTGTCGACGCTCAGGCGAAACACCGTTTCATAGCCGTCGAGCCGGGTGGTGTAGCGGCTGCCCACATTGACCACCGCATAATCCCCCACCTCCACATTGCCGCTGCGATTGGCGTACTTCTTGGCGCTGTATTGCACTCCGCCGAGTACCGCCAGGCCGTTGACCCACGGCAAGGCATAGTCGGCGTACACACTGGCGCGCAGCTTGGGCACGTTGATCGCTTGATGACCTTCGTAAGCCGGCGTGCCGCTGCCGTTCACCCGGGCACGGATCGCCGCCACGCTGGTGGCGATTTGCAGGCGGTCAGTGGCCCAGCCGTTGGCTGACAACTCCAGCCCGGTGTTCTGTTGCCGGCCTTGTTGCACGTAGGTGAACTGGCCATTTTCGGGTTTGGCGTACTGATAGGCCTGGCGCGTCTGGAACACGGCGGC
The DNA here is from genome assembly GCF_050312575.1 of Pseudomonas sp. R11F. Classification (NCBI taxonomy): domain Bacteria; kingdom Pseudomonadati; phylum Pseudomonadota; class Gammaproteobacteria; order Pseudomonadales; family Pseudomonadaceae; genus Pseudomonas; species Pseudomonas sp. R11F. The sequence continues at coordinate 175,780 of NZ_JBNPJU010000065.1, forward strand.
GGCGAAGCTGATACGGCGCCAGTCGTATTTCACACCGGCTTCGATTTGCCGCGAGGTGGTCGGGGCCAGGGTTTCATCGGCATTGGTTGCGAACCACGGCGCGCTCCCGCCCAGGGACAGGCCCTTGCTGTAGCTGGTGTACAGCGAGAGGCTTTCAATCGGTTTATAGATCAACGACGCCTGGGGTAGAAACACCGACTGCTGGGTATGACGCGCCGGGTTGCCATCGCTGTCGAAGGCTTTTTCATCCAGGCGCACTTCACGGCCGCCGAGAATCGTCTGCCATTGCTCGTTGAAACGAATGCGGTCGGTGACGAACAGGCCGTACTGGCGGCTGTCGAGGTTACGGTGGCGGTCGTTCAACGGGACGTCGGTGGCTGGGAAACTCGGCGCATCTTCGTTGATATTGCCGCTGCCGATGTACTCGTTGACCGGTTTGCGCTTGTCGATCACCCGGCGGAACGCGCTGGTGCCGAAGGTCAGCTCATGGCCCAGGCCCGCCGTGTCGAACAGCCCGGTCATGGCGGCTTGCACTTCGTCATCACGGCGGGTGTCGTCGGGGCTGCGGTAGTCGTAGATGCCGTAATCGCCTTGCGCAGAAAAATAGTTGCCCAGGCCCGTCGTGTCGCCGCCCCAGGCAAACGAGCTGTAATCGTCAATCACCACCTTGCTGTGTGCCGCGCTGACGGTGCCTGTCCACTGATCGCTGAAGCGGTACTCGAACTTGCCGTTGAGGTTCAACGAATCGATACCGACCTGGCGGCCGCCGGTTTGATGGCCGAGCAGTTTTTTCGGCGACGCGTCATGGGGCACCTCGCTGCCGCCGAGCAACTGATAGCCCGGCACCGAACGCTGCTGCTTGTTCTGGTATTCCGCATCCAGTTGCAGCACGGCATCGGGGCTGATATTCCAGTCGAACGCCAGGGACACGAAATCACGCTGGCCATTGGCATGCTCCACATAGCTGTGCAGGTCTTCATGGGCCACGTTGGCGCGCAGGCCAAATTGCTGTTCGCTGCCGAACCAGCCACCGACGTCGGTGGCGACATAACCACTGCCACGATCGTCACTGGAAACGCTGACCGAGTGCACATCCTCCGGGCGCTTGGTCACATAGTTGATCACACCGCCGGGCTCGGAGATGCCACTCTGCAAGCCGGCCAGCCCCTTGAGCACTTCCACCTGCTGCTTGTTTTCCAGGGCGACGTTCTGCTCGCCGGTGATGGTGCGCCCGTTGATCTTGTAGCTGCTCGCCGCATTCAGCGAAAAGCCGCGCACCACAAAGTTTTCGTAATAGCCAATGGGCGCATAGCTGTCACCCACTGCGGCGTCGTTGCGCAGCACTTCGCTGAGCAGGCGGGCCTGCTGGTCCTTGAGCATGGCGGCGTTGATCACTGTGATCGAGGCCGGGGTGTCCAGTAATGGCGTTTCAGTGAAGCCGCCGACAGAGGCTGTGTCGCTGCGGTAGCCGGATGCTTCCTGGCCCTGGACCTTCACCGCCGGCAGCTCTATTTCAGCCGCCAGGCTGTTGCCGATGCCGCCGCTGAGCAGCAGGCCGAGGGCAAAATGTGAAGGAGCGACGGGACGAAAACGCAAAACCATGGGGCAGGGCCTTAAAGCGCGGGGAGGGGGCGCATAAGCTAGGGGGCAATGCGGCAGCGGGCAAGCCCGAATATCAGTCACGGAAGACTTTTTTGCGGGCGCGGGCTGTTCGCGTCAGATCATTGCTTGCCGGGCATGTCGATGCCCAACCGGTTGACCCGGCGATACAGCGTCGCCCGCGAAATCCCCAGCGCCTGCGCCGTCGGCAACGGCTTCCAGCGATGTCGAATCAGCGCGTCCAGCACGACCTGGCGTTCCGGGCTGACACTCTGTTGCACCCGTGCCTCAACCTGTTCCCCGCGCACCTCAACCGGCAAATTCGCCAATTGCAGGGTATCGCCTTCGCACACCGCACAGGCATACGCCAGCACATGCTGCAATTGCCGCACGTTGCCCGGCCAGGCATAACCGAGCAACGCTTGGAGTGCCGCCTCGCTGAGACCCAGCGTGATGCCGCTGTTGCGCGCTTGCTGTTCCAGCAGTCGGTTGATCAACGCCAGCTTGTCGGTACGCTCGCGCAATGGCGGCAGGCAGAAGCGCGCACAACCGAGGCGAAAGTACAGGTCTTCGCGAAAGCGCCCTTGGCTGACCAATTCCGCCAAGTCGCGGTGGCTGGCACAGATCACCTGGATATCCACGCGGCGCGTCTTTGCCGCGCCCAACGGCGCCACTTCGCCTTCGGCCATCACCCGCAGCAGGCGCGTTTGCAGCGCCAGCGGCATATCGCCGATTTCGTCGAGGAACAGCGTGCCGCCATCGGCTTGTACCAGCAGCCCCGGCATACCCTTGCTGGAGGCGCCGGTAAATGCCCCGGCCACGTAGCCGAACAGTTCGCTCTCGATCAGGTTTTCCGGAATCGCTGCGCAATTCACCGCCACGAACGGCCCATTGCGGCGAGCACTTTGTGCATGCAACTGGCGGGCGAAGACTTCCTTGCCGGCGCCGGTTTCACCTTGTACCAGCACCGGCAGGTTGCGGTCCTTGACCCGCACGGCCAGGCGCAAATGCTCTTCGACGCGTGCATCCACCTGCGCCACCGTTGCGGCGCGCACCGGTTGGCGCCTGGGGGCATTGACGCGTACGTGCAGCGCGCCCGGTTCGCCCAGCCAATGCAGTTGCTGGGCGTGTTGATCCGTGACTGCGCGCAACGCCTCCAGGTCGAACACTTCGCCGATATGCGCCGGCACCTGGCCGAAGCGTCGGCGCAGGGCTTGGCGGGCTTTGCTGTTGAGCGCCTGCAGGCGACCGTCCTGGTCCCAGGCCAGCAGCAGGTCAGGCTGGCTGTCGACGTAACCCGGCGTGCTGTGGGCTTGCAGCACCCAGTGCTGGCGAGCGCTGTGCATGAAGAAGGCATTCTCGATGGCCTGCGCACTCTGCGCCACCAGCTGGCGCACCAGGTGCTGGCTGCGGCGGTCGTCCGGCGACTGCAAGGCTGAGGCGTCCATCACGCCCAGCAGGTTGCCCTGGGGATCGAAAATCGGCGCGGCGGAGCAGGTCAGGCCGATAAACGCGGCGCGGAAGTGGTCGCGTTTATGCACCGTTACCGCCGATTGGCTGGTCAGCACCGTGGCCACGCCGCAGGTGCCTTCTTCGGCTTCCGACCAGCAGGTGCCCAGGTACAGGCCGGCCTTGCGGCAGTCGCTGCGAATCGTGGTGTCCACGCGATGGTCGATGGTCTGGCCCTGAGCGTCGGTGAGCATCACGCAATAGTCGGCGTGACGCACGCGGTGATGCAACTGGCCGACGGCTTCGCTGGCGATGCGCATGAACAGCTCGGCACGTTCGCGGCATTCCTTGAGCAAGGGTTCGGTGAGGATGCGTGGCCCTTGCAGCGAACCCGGGTCCAGGTGGTATTGCTCCATGGAGCGGCGCCAGGAATCGAAGATCACCGACGGTACCGGCGCCTGGGGCAGGCGATCGGCATTGCGCACCACGCGGCTGACGCAGTCGACATGCTCCTTGGGGGTCAGCCCCCTTGAGTTCGCGGCGAGCATAAGGCCTCCGGTTCTCGATCATTGTTGTTATGCCCGCCATTAAGCGCGTATGCGCCGGGAGGGACAAGGGCAGCCTGACCAAATGCCCGGCGTGAGACGCAGCGTCTCATCCGGCGCGAGACGCTGCTTGCGTATTGCACTGCCGCGTCTCATGCGGCGCTGGCCCGGGGCGCGGGCACAGGCTGGCGGCGCCGCTCTGGATCAGGCATTTGCCAGGTTTTCCAAGGCCTTGGCACAGGCTGTGCTGAAGGGCCTGTAGCTGGTCGAAGCCAGCCTTTTGTGTGTCGAGACAACCTGGAGAACAACAAGATGTCCACTCACCTGTCCACCGATCAATTGCTGCATGCCTACACCGTGATGCGCACCATCCGTGATTTTGAAGAACGCCTGCACGTGGAGTTCGCCACCGGCGAAATCCCAGGCTTTGTGCACCTGTACGCCGGGCAGGAAGCCTGCGCCGCCGGGGTCATGGCCCACCTCAACGATGAAGATTGCATTGCTTCCAACCACCGTGGCCACGGGCATTGCATCGCCAAGGGCGTGGATGTGTTCGGCATGATGGCCGAGATCTACGGCAAGAAAACCGGCGTGTGTGGCGGCAAGGGCGGCTCCATGCACATCGCCGACCAGGAGAAGGGCATGCTCGGTGCCAATGGCATCGTCGGGGCCGGTGCGCCGTTGGCGGCCGGTGCGGCGCTGGCCGCCAAACTCAAGGGTAGCCAGGGCGTGGCCGTGGCGTTCTTTGGCGACGGTGGCTCCAACGAGGGGGCGGTATTCGAGGCGATGAACCTGGCTGCGATCATGCGTTTGCCCTGCCTGTTCGTCGCCGAAAACAACGGCTATGCCGAGGCCACCGGTTCCGGCTGGTCGGTAGCCTGCAAGGACATCGCCGAGCGTGCCGTAGGGTTTGGCATGCCGGGGGTGATCGTCGATGGCAATGATTTCTTCGCGGTGCATGCAGTGCTCGGTGTCGCGGTGGAGCGTGCCCGCAGCGGCCAGGGGCCGACCCTGGTGGAAGTCAAATTGAGCCGCTTCTACGGCCATTTCGAAGGCGATGCGCAAACCTATCGCGGCCCCGATGAAGTGAAAAACCTGCGCGAATCCCACGATTGCCTGACGCTGTTCCGTCAGCGTTGCGACGCCGAAGGCTGGTTGGAAGTGGCGCAACTGGAGCGCATCGACCGCGAGGTAGCGCAGTTGATTGACGACGCCGTGCGCCTGGCCAAGTCCGACCCCAAGCCTCAGGCCGCCGACCTGCTCAGCGATGTGTACGTCGCGTACCACTCATAACAACAACTACGTGGAGAGAATTTTATGGCTCGCAAAATCAGCTATCAGCAGGCGATCAACGAAGCCCTGGCCCAGGAAATGCGCCGCGACCAGAGCGTCTTCATCATTGGCCAGGACGTCTGCGGCGGCACCGGCTCGCCCGGCGAGCAGGACGCCTGGGGCGGTGTGTTGGGAGTTACCAAGGGCCTGTATCCGCAATTTCCCGACCGCGTGCTGGACGCGCCGTTGTCCGAAGTCGGTTACGTGGGCATGGCGGTGGGCGCCGCCACTCGCGGCATGCGCCCGGTGTGCGAGTTGATGTTCGTCGACTTTATCGGCTGCTGCCTCGACCAGTTGCTCAACCAGGCCGCCAAGTTCCGCTACATGTTCGGCGGCAAGACCACCACGCCGTTGGTGATGCGTGCCATGTACGGTGCCGGCCTGCGCGCCGCCGCCCAGCATTCGCAGATGCTCACCTCGATGTGGACGCACATTCCCGGGCTCAAGGTGGTGTGCCCGGCCACGCCCTATGACGCCAAGGGCATGCTGATCCAGGCTATCCGCGACAACGATCCGGTGATCTTCCTCGAGCACAAGATGCTCTACAGCCTGCAAGGCGAAGTGCCGGAAGAGTTGTACACGGTGCCTTTTGGCGAAGCCAACTTTGTGCGCGAAGGCCGGGACGTCACCTTGGTCACTTACGGGCGCATGGTGCATATCGCCCTGGAAGCCGCCGCCAACCTGGCGCGCCAAGGCATCGATTGCGAAGTGCTCGACCTGCGCACCACCAGCCCGCTGGACGCAGACAGCATCCTGGAAAGCGTCGAGAAAACCGGGCGCCTGGTGGTGATCGACGAATCCAACCCACGTTGCTCCATCGCCACGGATATCAGCGCGTTGGTGGCGCAGGAGGCGTTTTCATGCCTGCGTGCTCCCATCCAGATGGTCACCGCGCCGCACACGCCGGTGCCGTTTTCCGATGCGCTGGAAGACCTGTACCTCCCCAACGCCGCGAAGATCGAAGCCGCCGTGCTGAAGATCGCCGACAAGAGGACCGCCGCATGATCCATACCTTGACCATGCCCAAGTGGGGGCTGTCGATGACCGAGGGCCGTATCGACATCTGGCTCAAGCAACCCGGCGACCGGGTGGAGAAGGGCGAGGCGGTGCTGGACGTGGAGACCGACAAAATCTCCAGCAGCGTCGAGGCGCCGTTCAATGGTGTACTGCGCCGGGTGCTGGCGCAGAGCGACGAGACGTTGCCGGTGGGCGCGTTGCTGGGGATTGTGGTGGAGGGCGAGGCCACCGACGCGCAGATTGATGCAGTGATCGAAAGCTTCAACGCCGGGTTTGTCGCCAGCGCGGATGAAGTCCAAGCGTCTGGCCCCAGCGCGCAGAAGGTTGAACTGGGCGGGCGTTTGCTGCGCTATCTCGACCTGGGCGAGGGCGCCACACCTTTGGTGCTGATCCACGGCTTCGGCGGTGACCTGAACAACTGGCTGTTCAACCAGCCGGCATTGGCCGCCGAACGCCGCGTGATCGCGCTTGACCTGCCAGGGCATGGCGAGTCGGGCAAGCACTTGCAAAGTGCGGATGCACACGAGTTGAGCCATGCGGTGCTGGCGTTGCTCGATCACCTTGCGCTGGACCGCGTGCATCTGGCGGGCCACTCCATGGGTGGGTTGGTCGCGCTGACGCTCGCCGACCAGGCGCCCGAGCGTGTTGCTTCACTGACGCTGATCGCCAGCGCCGGCCTGGGACCGGATATCAATGGTGATTACCTGCAAGGCTTTGTCGAGGCCAACCACCGCAACGCGCTCAAGCCGCAATTGACCCAGCTGTTCAGCGACCCCGCGTTGGTGACGCGGCAGATGCTCGAGGACATGCTCAAGTTCAAGCGCCTGGAAGGGGTGGATCAGGCGTTGCGGCAGCTCAATGCCAAGCTGTTCGACGGTGGGCGGCAGACGCTGGATTTGCGCAAGGTGGTGGGGCGGCAACCGAGCCTGGTGATCTGGGGCAGTGACGATGCAATCATCCCGGCCAACCACACCGAGGGGTTGCAGGCCCGGGTAGAGATCCTGCCTGGGCAGGGGCATATGGTGCAGTTGGAGGCCGCGGAGCGGGTCAACCTGTTGATGGCGGCGTTTCTCAAGTCACAGCCTTGACGCATCCAGGGTAGGAGCGAGCTTGCTCGCGAAGCACTCACAGGCGCCGCGTTGATTCAGGCAACACGGGGTATCGTTGAGGTTTTTCGCGAGCAAGCTCGCTGCTACAGTTTCAACCGTGACGCTTGAGGGTTTCGCTGGGCAACTCCTTGAACAGGGCACGGTAGCTGTTGGAAAACCGCCCCAAATGCCAGAACGACCAGTTCATCGCCACCTCGGCCACGGTCGTTCCGGGCGAGTTCAACAACTCCCGCCGTGCGCCATTCAAGCGGCGCAGGCGCAACCACTGCGCCGGGCTCATCCCGGTGTAGGTCTTGAAGCCCTGCTGCAACTGACGCAGCGGCACCCCCGCAATCTGCGCCAGTTCCAGCAGGTTCACGGTTTCATCCGGCGCATCCGCCGCCCAAGCGCCGATGCGCGCCATCAACTGGCGTTCGGCGCTGCGACGTTGCAATGAACTGTCGTCCAGGCACACGCAGGCGTTATCCAGAATGAAAAGGCAGTCATCGAGCAGTTGCTGGGTGAGGGCGTCGCGACTGATCGGGTCGCTGACGGCGGACAAGCGCGTCAGGGTGCCGCTGAGCCAGCGGGTGAACAGCGCGTTTTGCCGGCAGGTCAGCGGCGCCATGAACAAACCGCCCAGCTTCGCCACGTCCAACCCTTGGCGCTGCACGAACTGCGGGCCGAATACCACGGCCACCTCACGGTAGTTTTCCGGGGTGATCCATGTGTTGCGGCTTTCGCCATTGAGCATGTACAGCGCGTTGTCGCTGCCGTCGAAACAGAACGCCAGCGAGCCCGGCGGTGCATTGAAATGCTGTTCCACGCGAGTGTTCATGCACTCTTCGTACACCTGCACACCTTGCAGGTCGAGGTAGCGGACCTGCCCGGCAAAGTGCCCCGGTGACATCTGCTGGTACTGCTGCACCCAGCCGGGTGTTGCATTGCATTGAGCGGCCACATCACCGGTGGTGAAGGCCTGTACGCGCAAAGCGGTTGCCTGTGTCATGAATGACCTTGGCGCACTCTATTGGTGCGTTATGGTTCGTGCAAAGTGGATAGATGCCCGTTGAAGGCTGGCCCAAGATAGACCTCAATGCGCCGAGAGTACAAGCCGGCGTGTGTATCCCACCCATGACGAGGTCCTTATGAACGCCCCCTTCGATCAGCTGTCCGCCTGGCTGAAAGAACACAAGATTACCGAAGTCGAATGCGTGATCAGTGATTTGACTGGCATCGCACGCGGCAAGATTGCGCCCACCAACAAGTTCCTGCATGAGCGAGGCATGCGCCTGCCGGAAAGTGTGTTGCTGCAAACGGTGACCGGGGACTTCGTCGACGACGATATCTACTACGACCTGCTCGACCCGGCCGACATCGACATGGTGTGCCGCCCGGTGTCCAACGCGACCTATGTGGTGCCCTGGGCCATAGAGCCCACCGCGATCGTGATCCACGACACCTTCGACAAGCAGGGCAACCCCATCGAGCTGTCGCCGCGCAACGTCCTGAAGAAGGTATTGCAGCTCTACACCGAGCGCGGCTGGCAGCCGATTGTCGCGCCGGAAATGGAGTTCTACCTGACCCAGCGTTGCGAAGACCCGGACCTGCCGCTGAAAACCCCGGTGGGCCGTTCCGGGCGCGCCGAAACCGGCCGCCAGTCGTTTTCCATCGACGCCGCCAACGAGTTCGACCCGCTGTTCGAAGACGTCTACGACTGGTGCGAAGCCCAGGGCCTGGACCTCGATACGCTGATCCACGAAGACGGCCCGGCACAGATGGAAATCAACTTCCGTCATGGTGACGCCCTTGACCTGGCCGACCAGATCACCGTGTTCAAGCGCACCCTGCGCGAAGCCGCGCTCAAGCACAACGTCGCCGCCACCTTCATGGCCAAGCCGGTGGCCGACGAGCCGGGCAGCGCCATGCACCTGCACCAGAGCGTGGTGGACATCGCCACCGGCAAACCGGTATTCGTCGATGGCGACGGCAAGATGAGCACCTTGTTCCTGCACCACATCGGCGGTTTGCAGAAGTACATCCCCAAGCTGCTGCCGATGTTTGCACCCAACGTGAACTCGTTCCGGCGCTTTTTGCCGGACACCTCGGCGCCGGTCAACGTCGAGTGGGGTGAAGAAAACCGTACCGTCGGCCTGCGCGTGCCCACCTCCAGCCCCGACGCCATGCGCGTGGAAAACCGCCTGCCCGGCGCCGATGCCAACCCTTACCTGGCGATTGCCGCGAGCTTGCTGTGCGGCTACTTGGGCATGGTCGAACAGATCGAGCCGAGTGCGCCGGTTGAAGGGCGTGCCTACGAGCGCCGCAACCTGCGCCTGCCGTTCACCCTCGAAGACGCGCTGGCGCGGATGGAGGATTGCGACACGGTCAAGCACTACCTGGGCGACAAGTTCGTGCGAGGCTACGTCGCGGTCAAGCGCGCCGAGCATGAGAATTTCAAGCGCGTGATCAGTTCCTGGGAGCGTGAGTTCCTGTTGTTGAGCGTCTAAAAAACCAAAAAAGGGGTGTCGATATGCGTCTTGTGAAAAAGCTTCTCCCGCTGGCCCTGGTAGCCGCCTTCAGCAGCACCAGCCAGGCGGCGCAAACGGTGAGTGTCTACAACTGGACCGATTACATCGGCGACACCACCTTGGCCGACTTCCAGGCCAAGACCGGGATAAAAGTGATCTACGACGTATTCGACTCCAACGAAACCCTGGAGGGCAAACTGCTGGCCGGGCGCACCGGCTATGACGTGGTGGTGCCGTCCAACCACTTCCTGGCGCGGCAGGTGAAAGCGGGGGCGTTCCTCAAGCTCGACCGTGCGCAGTTGCCCAACTTCAAGAACCTGGACCCCAAGTTGCTCGCGCTGCTCGAGAAAAATGATCCAGGCAACGCGCACTCGGTGCCCTACCTGTGGGGCACCAACGGCATCGGCTATAACGTCGACAAGGTCAAGCAGGTGCTGGGCATCGACCATATCGACTCGTGGGCGGTGCTGTTCGAGCCGGAAAACATCAAGAAGCTCAACCAGTGCGGCGTGGCCTTCCTCGACTCGGCGGACGAGCTGTTCCCGGCGATCCTCAACTACATGGGCAAGGACCCCCGCAGCGAGAACCCCAAGGATTACCAGGAGGCGGAAGCCAAGCTGCTGACACTGCGGCCGTATATCACTTACTTCCATTCCTCCAAGTACATCTCGGACCTGGCCAACGGTGACATCTGCGTGGCGTTCGGGTATTCCGGCGACGTGTTCCAGGCCGCCAACCGTGCCAAGGAAGCCAAGAACGGGGTGAACATCGCCTACTCGATCCCCAAGGAAGGCTCCAACCTGTGGTTCGACCTGCTGGCCATTCCCGCCGACGCCGGCAACGTCAAAGAAGCCCACGCCTTCATCAACTACCTGCTGGACCCCGAGGTGATCGCCAAGGTCAGTGCCTCGGTGGGGTATGCCAACGCCAACCCCGCGGCCAAGCCGTTCATGGCCCCGGAACTGGTGAACAACCCTGAGGTTTACCCACCCCAGGCGGTGCTCGACAAACTCTATATTTCCACCACGCCAACCCCGGCGACCATGCGCCTGATGACCCGCGCCTGGAGCAAAGTGAAGACCAACAAATGATGCAGTCCAGTGAGCACGCCCGTTCCTATTACCGGGCGACGGTCAATGCCATGCCTGAGCGTGCGGTATTGGACGAGGATCTTGACGCCGATGTCTGTGTGATCGGCGGTGGCTTCACCGGCGTCAATACCGCCATCGAGCTGGCCCAGCGCGGGCTTTCGGTGATCCTGCTGGAGGCCCGGCGCATCGGTTGGGGCGCCAGCGGGCGCAATGGCGGGCAGTTGATTCGCGGCATCGGCCACGATGTCTCGGGGTTCGCCAAGTACATCGGCGAGGAGGGCGTGGCTTACCTGGAGCGTGCCGGCATCGATTCGGTGGCGCTGGTCGGCGAGCGCATCCGCGAGCACGGCATCGACTGCGACCTGCGCTGGGGCTTTTGCGAATTGGCCAACACCCCGGCGCAGTTCGCTGCGTTCACGCGTGAGCAGGAACACCTGGCACAGTTGGGGTACACCCCCGAAACGCGCTTGGTGCCACGCCACGCCATGGCGCAGGTGGTGGACTCCACGGTGTATGCCGGTGGCCTGGTGGACATGGGCTCCGGGCATCTGCACCCGCTCAATCTGGTGCTGGGCGAAGCCCGCGTGGCCGAGGCCCTCGGGGTGCGGATTTTCGAGCACAGCCCGGTGCTGGAGCTGATCCACGGCGACAGGGTACAGGTGCGTTGCGCGGGCGGCACGGTGCGCGCCGGCCACCTGGTGCTGGCGTGCAATGCCCACCTGGAGGAGTTGGAACCGCGCCTGAGCGGCAAGGTGTTGCCGGCGGGCAGTTACATCATCGCGACCGAACCGTTGAGCGAAACGCAGGCCAGGCAACTGATCCCGCAAAACCTGGCCCTGTGCGACCAGAAAATCGGCCTGGATTACTACCGCCTTTCAGCTGACCGCCGCCTGTTGTTCGGGGGCGCGTGTCATTATTCGGGACGCGACCCCGCCGACATCGCGGCGTACATGCAACCGAAGATGCTCAAGGTGTTCCCGCAGTTGGCCAGCACCGCTATCGAGTTCCAGTGGGGCGGTAAGATCGGCATTACCGCCAATCGCTTTCCCCAGGTCGGGCGGTTGCAGCAGTACCCTAACGAGTTCTATGCCCAGGGCTATTCCGGGCATGGGCTCAACGTGACCCACTGGTGCGCGCGCTTGCTGGCCGAAGGCATTCATGCCGGGCAGAGCCGGGGCCTGGACCTGTTCAGTCGCGTGCCGCACATGACCTTCCCCGGTGGCAAGCTGTTGCGATCACCGTTGTTAGCCCTGGGCATGCTCGGCTTGCGTTTGCGCGGGCTTGTCGCTGGCTAGACCTTGAAGGACTCAAGTTGGTCGCAGTATGTCTTGGACGGTCCGATCTTTGCCGTCTAGGATCTTTTCAACGGTCATGACGACCCTGAGACTGGTTGATTCAACGTGAGGATTTCGATGATGAATATTGATGTGAGTGGCAAAGTCGCCATCGTCAGCGGCAGCACCGCCGGGATCGGCCTGGGCATCGGCCGCGCCCTGGCGCAGTCCGGCGCCACCGTGGTGGTGATCGGGCGAGAGGCGGGCAAGGTGGATGCGGCGCTGGCAAGCATTCGCCAGGACGTGCCGGGAGCGGACCTGCGTGGCGTGGTCGCCGACCTCGGCACCCTGGAGGGCGCAGAAAAACTGTTCGCCGCCGAGCCGCATGCCGACATCCTGGTCAACAACCTGGGCATCTTCAATGATGTGGACTTCTTCGACGCGCCCGACAGCGAGTGGGCGCGTTTCTACGAGGTCAACGTGATCTCCGGCGTGCGCCTGGCGCGGCATTATGTGCCGGGCATGGTGACGCAGGGCTGGGGCCGGGTGATCTTCGTGTCTTCGGAGTCCGGCATTGCGATCCCGGCCGACATGATCAACTACGGCGTGACCAAAAGTGCCAACCTGGCGGTGTCCCATGGTTTGGCCAAACGCCTGGCGGGCACCGGTGTGACGGTCAACGCGATCCTGCCGGGACCGACCTTTACCGATGGCCTGGAGCAGATGCTCACGGACGCCACGGCCAAATCCGGACGCAGTGCCCGGGATGAAGCGGATGTGTTTGTGCAAAACGCCCGGCCGACGTCGATCATCCAGCGCGCAGCCAATGTGGATGAAGTGGCGAACCTGGTGGCGTACATTGCTTCACCGCTGTCGTCGGCCACCACTGGTGCGGCGTTGCGAGTCGACGGTGGTGTCGTCGACAGCATGGCGATCTGATTTTTCTGGAATGGAGTATGACCCGTGGCAACAGCAGCTTGCGTGATTGAAATACCGGCATCGGCCGATGAGGTCTGGCAATTGGTCGGCGGCTTCGATGCGCTGCCCAAGTGGCTGCCCTTGATCGTCAAGAGCGAAACCCGCGAAGGTGGCCGTGTGCGTCATCTGCAAGCGGCCGATGGCGGTGTGGTGGTCGAGCGTCTGCAGACGTTCGACAACGTGGCGCGCACCTACAGCTACACCATCGAACAGTCGCCGTTCCCGGTGTCGGCGTACCTCGCGACCTTGCAGGTTGAAGCCTTGACCGACACGTCGGCGAAGGCGACCTGGTCCGGCGTGTTCACCCCGGCGGCCGGCACCCCGGATGAGCAGGTTGAAGCGCTGTTCGCCGGGGTCTACCGCGGCGGGCTTGAGGCGCTGCGGGCTAACTTCCCCGGCTGAGGCGTTCGAGGATCAGCGCCAGTGACTGGTCCGGCGTGACGTTCGCGGTGTCGAGCGTCAACGTCGGCTCGGTCCAGGCGACGTACTCGTGGGCCGCAACGGCCTGCCAGGTCGGCGGCGTCAGCCCTGGGATATCGCCTGTGCGGGTTTCCACGCGACGTTGGTGTTCCTGGCGATCCGAGCAGGTCACTTGGATATTCATCAGCTCGACGCTCGCCGTCGTCGCCACGGCGCGCCAGGCTTGCCGGCTTTCTTCGACGGGGTTTACGCAGTCGGCGACCACCCCAAGCCCCAAGCACAAGTTGCTCAGGGCCAGCGCATTCGCCACGTGGTAGCCGCTGGCCCCCACTTCGCCGGCCAATACGGCCGCCTCGCGCAGCGCCTGCTCGATCACATCGATACGTAAGTAAACCGCACCCAGGCGGCGTGCCAGTTCCCGGGCAATGGTGGTCTTGCCGGTGCCGGGCAGGCCGCTGAAGACAATAAGCATGGTCGATCCTTCGAAGAGTGGGCGCAGCCAGTCTAGCGGTGTCTACTTCAAATAGCAGGCGCTGATCCAGTCCGCCGGGTGCTCGGCCAATTGTTTGGCCACCGGCAGGTAACGGCTGTCCAGTTGTGCCGCCAACCAGAACAGCGTGGCGCTGCTCTTGGGTTGCCAGGTGCCGCTGTAGCCGGCTTCACCGACGTTGGCGCGGTCTTTGTCGAATTGCACATGGGTGTGCACGAACTCCTGGTGGCTGCGCTGGCCGTTGGCATAGGGCACCAGCCAGTCCAGCGCAGCCCCCAGGGAAGCGCCGTTGGCGCTGAGCTTCAACCAGTCGCCGCCGATGCCGTAGGGTTTCGCCGCCAGTGCGGCCTGCACCAGCGGTTCGAGGTCGTAGACCACGTAATGCAGAGCGTCGCGGTCCTGGAAGTCGGTCACCGAACCATCGGGCAGGACATTGTCGGCGATCTGCTGTTTAAACAGTTGCAGCGCCTGTTCCAGCATCGGCCGATCACCCAGTGCGGCGGCGGCCACGGTCACCAGCTTGACGCGATGGCTCTGCCAGTTATTGGTCTGGATGCCTTTCTTCGCGCCGTGAAATTGCTGGATCTGCGCGATGTAGCCGTTGCCCAGGCGTTGGATCAAGCGACGGCTGGCGTCGCGGGTCTCCAGCCGCAGGTGGTCGGCGGTGAGCGCGTATGCGCTGATCAGCATGTCGAGGTTGGTTTCGTCGATGGGGTTGAAGTCCGGTTGATACACGTCGGCCCAGGCAGCCAGGTCGTTATCGACTTGCTTGAGGTAGCGCGGGTCGCCACTCATGCGCCAGGCCAGCGCGGCCTGGCGCATGATCGGCCAGTCCTTTTCGGCGGCGATGCTCTGCTCGCGGATACCCTGGTTGGGCAAGGTCCCTTCGGTATGCACACGGGGCAGCGGGTTGGGCGTGTCGCCCAAGTGCCGTTGCGCCGCCTCCAGCAACACCTTGGCATTCGGGCTGGTGGCGGCCGGCTGGCAAAGAGTGGCCGCGATGGCCCCCTGGGACAACACGGCGAGTGCCGCAATTAAGGCGAGTCGGTTGGTTTTCATGAAAAGCTCGGCTGGGCTGGAACGCGACCACGCTAGCATGGGGCTGGACCGGGTTTGATGAAACTCCCCTCGACTCAGTATGCTGGCGTTCACCGCCCGCTCGCCCACAGGATTGTCCATGCCCTTGCCGTTCGTGAAAATGCACGCCCATGGCGATGATTTCATCATCATCGACCGTCGTGGCCAGGACGACCCGATTACCGCGCAAATCGCCCGTCGCCTGGGCAACCGTCACACCGGCATCGGTTTCAACCAACTGGCCGTGGTGCTCGACTGCGCGGACGCCGCTGCGCGCGTCAAGTTCTGGAACCCCAACGGCACACCGCTGGCCACTTGCGGCAGCGCCACCCGCGGGGTAGCCGACCGCCTGATGCATGAAACCGGCACGCAGTCGGTGGTGTTGCGCACCGACCGCGGCCTGCTCACCTGTACGCGTGCGCCGGGGCGGCAGGTGGCGGTGAACATGGGCCCACCGTCGCTGGGCTGGGCTGACGTGCCGCTGGCCGAGGCGATGGACACCGGCGCCTTGGCCATCGACGGCGCGCCGGCGGCGTGCAGCATGGGCAACCCGCACTGCACGTATTTTGTCGACGCCGTCGCCGCCATCGACGTGGCGGCGCTGGGCCCGGCGCTGGAGGTTCACCCATGGTTCCCCGCCAAAACCAACGTGCATTTCGTGCAGGTACTGGACCGCCGCCACATCCGCCTGCGCATCTGGGAGCGCGGCGGCGGCGTGCCGCTGGGTTCCGGTTCGTGCTGCTGCGCGGCGGTGGTCAACGGGATCCGCCGCGGTTTACTGGATGACACGGTGGCCGTGCAGTGCGACGGCGGCACCGTCACCGTGCAGTGGGACGGGCAGGGCGGGGTGATATTGACCGGCAGCGTCGAGCCGATCATGCAGGGCAGTGCCTACGGGCTTTGAAACGTCACGGTAAAGGTCGTGCCTTCGGCCGCAGCGGAGCTCACCGCCACATCCCCGCCATGCACCTTGGCCAGCTCGCGCACGATGTACAGGCCCAGGCCCACGCTGCGTACGTCGCTGCCTTGGTCGGTGCCCCGGGTCATGGGTTCGAACAGCCCCGCCAACAGCGCTTTGGGAATTGCCGCGCCGTGGTTGTGCACCGCCACTTCGCAGCCGCCGTCACTCAGGCGTGAGGTGATGGTGATCGGCTGTTGCAGGTCGCCATACGCCACGCTATTGGCCACCAGGTTGCCGATGATCTGTTGCACCCGGTCGGCGTCCAGGCAGGCATTGCCCTGGCCTTCGGCTCGATGTTCCAGCGTGGCCTTGGGGAACGCCACGCGCAACTCATCCACGGCGTGGCGAATCACCGCATGCAAGTCCAACGGCGCGGTCTTGATGGTGATGCCCTGGCCGACCCGGGCCTGGGTGAAGTCCAACAGGTCGGCGATCATGCGCTGGGCGCGCTCGGACGATTGGCTGATATGCCCGAGCAGTTGTTGCTCCCGGGCTGTGCGTTCGCCACGGCTGAGAAAGTCGGACGCCATGCGGATGGCGGTCAGCGGATTCTTCAGGTCGTGGCTGACGATCGCCACCATCTGCTCGGCAAACAATGCACGGCGCTGTGAAATCGCATAGGCCTCGTGCAGTTCAGCCTGAGCCTTTTGCAACGCGACCTCGGCGGCGGTTTTTTCCTGCAGGAGGGCTTCGGCGAGGTGGCGTGCGTTGAGCAGTTCGCGCTCGTACTTGTCGCGGTCGGTGGTGCCGAACAGCGCCAGGTCGTAGACCGCACCTTCGGGCACCTCGCGCTTGATACCGTTGAGCAGCACGGTCACTTTGTGCCCGTCGCGGTGCAGGATGTCGAGCTTCACTTCGGTGATGCGGCCATGCATGCGCAGCATGGGTGCCAAGTGGGTCTGGTGGAAAATCCGCCCGCCCATGGTCAGCAGATCCTGGAAACGGCGGCCGCACAATTGGGCAGCGTCAAACCCCAGCCAGTCGCTGAAGCGGGCGTTGGCTCGCACAATCGTGCCGTCTTCAGCGGTGACGGCCAGCGCGCAGGCGGCGTTGTCGAACAGCTCAGACAGCATCGGTGGTCGCCCAGGGGGCCAGGAACGCGTCCATTGCCGCTGCACAGGCCATCGGTGCACTCATGTGCGGGCAATGGCCGACGTTGTCGACCAGGCAGTAGGTGCTGTCGGGCAGCACGCTGTGCAAGTATTCGCCCACGGCGACCGGGGCGATCAGGTCATCGCTCGATTGCAGGATCAGCACCGGCACGTTCAGGCCGAGCACGTCCTCGCGGTTGTCCGAGAGGAAGGTGACGCGCGCGAACTGCTTGGCGATGTCCGGCTCGGTGCGGCAGAAACTTTCGGTCAGCTCCGTGCTGAGCGCCGGTTGGCCAGGCGCGCCCATGATCATCGGCGCCATGGCACTCGACCAGCCGAGGTAGTTGCTGTCGAGGGTGTCGAGCAGGTCATCGATGTCACTGCGCTTGAAGCCGCCCACGTAGTTATCGGTATCGATATAGCGCGGCGAGGGGCCGATCATCACATGGCCGGCGACGCGTCCGGGCGCCAGGCGGTCGGCCAGGGTGCCGATCATCGCGCTGACCGAATGGCCCACCAGAATCACCGGGCCCTGGGCGTAAGCGTCGATAATTTCGTTGAGGTCGCGGGCGTAGCCATCCAACACGCTGTATTTGTGTTTGTCGAAGGCGCCCAGGTCCGACAGGCCGGCTCCGACGAGGTCGTACAGGACCACGCGGAAACGCGCCAGGAAATGCGGGGCCAAGTAGTTCCACATCGCCTGGTTGCAACCAAAACCATGGGAGAACACCAGCGTCGCGCGACCGTCGCCCATCACGTGGATATTGTTGCGGTGGCGGAGGTCCATGGATGAGTTCTCGATTATGGCCTAGTGCTATAGCTCTAGGAGTTTAGAGAGTCGCGCCCTCTGGGTCACGCCTTATAGCGCCGATAAGGTAGAGTCGGCAGCTTCAGGAAGAAACTTCAGGTAACAAAACATGCTGGTGATTTTGCGGCAATCCGTTGTGAGCCTCGTGGCACTGCTGCTCGTGGGCCTGCTCAGCCTGGCCCGGGCCGACACATCGCCCATCGGCGTGGCTCTTGACCAGCGGGTGATTGACCTCACCAACACCCTCGACGCGGGCACTACCGCCGGTCTGAAACAACAACTGGCGGCCCTCGAACAGCGCAAAGGCGCACAAATGGCGGTACTGCTGGTGCCCACCACCGGCGGCTCTAGCATCGAGGATTACGCCAACCAACTGTTCCGCGCCTGGAAGCTGGGGCGCAAGGACGTCAACGACGGCATCCTGCTGGTGGTGGCCAAGGATGATCGCAAAGTGCGCATCGAGGTGGGTTACGGGCTCGAAGGTACGGTGACCGACCTGCTGGCCCATCGCATTATCGAGGAACACATCACCCCGGCGTTTCGCCAGGGCGACTATGCGGGCGGCGTGCAACAGGCGGTCAATGACCTGACCGTGCTGGTGGACGGCGGCGACTTGCCCAAAGTCGCAGGGCCCGGCTTGAACCCCCAAGCGCTGGCGATAGCGCTCGCGTTTATCCTGGGCGCGGTTGGCGGTGTATTGATGGCTGCCGGCAAGCTGCGCTGGCGCAAGGCATTGCTGGCAGCGGTGGTGCTGACCCTGCTGCTGAGCTTTTTGGCCGGCGGCCGGGAGTGGTGGGCGAACCTGTTCATCCTGCCGCTGACCTTGCTGATCGGCGGCGCCACGTTCGGCGCGTTATGGATGGCGCGCCCGGTGTTTTACGGCGTGGTGGGGTTGCTGGCCTACATCATTGGCCTGCTGGTGGTGGACCACTGGTATCTCGACGTCAACTTTATCCATTGGCTCGCATTGCCGCTGGGCGCACTGGCGATACTGGGGGCGTACCTGGTGCTGTGGATGGTCATGAGAAGCGCCTGGAACACCAGCCGGGTTGGTTTTGCCATACGGCTGTGCGCTGCGGTGGCGGTGTATGTGGCGGCAGGGCTGATCGCGGACGCTGGGCGTCACGGGTGGCTGATGGCGTTTCCGATTGCGTCGTTCGTGGCCTTGTTCATCTTTGCCAAGACCACAGGCGGCTCGGGCTCCGGTTCGAGCAGTTCAAGCGATTCGGGTTCCAGCAGCTCCAGTTCCAGCTCCAGCTCCAGCAGCAGCTCGTCCGGGGGCGGCGGTTCCAGCGGCGGCGGTGGGGCATCGGGCAGTTGGTAAGACTTTAATCCTCATCCATTTGAATAAGGACACTCGATGCCCGCCATCACCCTTCGTCCCGCCACCACCGAGGATGCCCTGTGCATCGGTGTGCTGGGCATGCAGGTGTTTCTCGACACCTACGCGACCCAAGGTATCCGAAGCTCGATTGCCAATGAGGCACTGCAAGCGTTCGCCCCGGATGCAATCACGGCGCTGATGGCCGAGCCCGGCATTGCGCTGCTTGTCGCCGAAGCCGACCGACACCTGGTTGGCTTTGCCCAGATCAGACTCGACACGCGCCACCCGATGATCGAGGCGTCGGACGTTGCCGAGTTGCAGCGTTTGTACATCCAGGAGCGTTTCACCGGCCAGGGCGTCGGTTATCGATTGTTGCAAGCGGCAGAGCAGTGTGCCGCGCAAGCAGGCGCTTCGCTATTATGGGCGACGGTGTGGGAGGGCAACGAGCGTGCGCTGGGTTTTTACCCGCGGCGTGGGTATGTGGCGCTGGGCGCGCCGACCTACACCTTCCAGGGGGAGACCCATGGCAATCGGTTGTTTGGCAAACGCCTGGGTGTCACAGCGGCTTAGACAGAAACACCCGACAGCTGCCCGCAGGCTCACACGGGATTTCACCAAACCGCAGCCAGCCGTGTTTCTCGTAAAACCCCGGTGCCTGGAAACTCAGGGTGTACAGCACCGCATGCGCGCAACCTCGGCGGCGGGCTTCGTCTTCAAAGGCTTGCAGCAATCGGCTGCCAAGGCCCGAACCGCGTAGCGACTCGGGCAGGTGGAACAGGTCGAGAAAGGCCATGCCCAGGCTGGTCTTGCCGGTGATGCCGCCGAGAATTCGCTGAGTGTCGGGACACTTGAGCAATACCGTCAGCGGCAGGCGATCGTTCATGCCGGTAACGCCTTCATTGAACGCGGCCAGGCCACTACCGAGGATGCCTTCGGCTGCGGGGTTGGGTTGGTCACCGATTTCAATGAGGGGCGTGGTCATGGCGGTTTCTCGGTTGTGTTATGCGCGTTGCCTTTGCTTGCCTACTTGAACCCGTAGTACACCTCAGTCAAAAATCATCACCATCTCATGCCACGCCATACCGCCGTGATCCGACGGGGAAGGCTGCACATAGCGGTAGCCCATGCGGCTGTACAGCGGCACATGTTGCTCTTTGCACATCAGGTGAATGGTCTGCTTGCCCAGCGCCCGCATGCGCTGCACGAACTCGGTCATCAGCAGTCTGGAATAGCCTTTGCCCTGATAAGCCGGGTCGACCACCACCGACATGATCACCACATTCGGCGCTTGCGGCGAATGGCCTACCAGCTCCTTGAACGCCTCGTCCGACATCACCACCTCATGGGCGCAGCCAGAGTTGATGAAACCCACCACGACGCCATCGGCTTGCAGGATCAAAAAACCTTGCGGGTACTGGGCGATGCGCGTGGCGATCTTCTCCAGGGTGGCGGCTTCGTCACCTTCGTAGGCGCTGGATTCGATCTCAAAGCAACGCGCGGCGTCGGCGGGCAGGGCGTTGCGGAAGGTGAGGGCGGGCATGGTGATTCCTGAGGCGTTGAGCGAAAGGCCACATCATAAAGAAACATCTGAAATCTGGCATCGTTGTAGTGAGCGGGCTTGCCCCGCGCTGGGTGGCGCAGCCGCCCCAAACCGTGGCCACTCGGTCTTTCTGAAACACCGCAGCGATCTTGTTGGGGCGGCTCTGCCGCCCAGCGCGGGCAAGCCCTAATGCCAGTCAGTTAAGGATTAACGCGGTCACTGTGGGAGGGGGCTTGCTCCCGATGGACTGCGTAGCAGGCCCATTTTTGAGGCCGCTGCGCGGCCTATCGGGAGCAAGTCGAATCGTCGCACCGCCCCTCCCACAATTTATTCATCGCCCGCTTTATCGCTTAACTGACTGGCCCGCTCACTACAACCGAGAACGAGCTTCAGGGCAGCGACTTGATAGCGCGCACTACCGCAACGGCAATGGTCTTCGTAATGATTCTGCGCTGGGAATCCTCGATCATCGGGCTCAACCACGTAGGCAGGCTGTTGAGCATCGGCAAGAGGGTCGTGAGTGCACTGTTGCGCAAGGCGCCGCAGGGTTCAGGGCCTGGCTGTGCGACCAGACCCAGTATCTTGGCCTCATAGGCTGCTCTCAGCCCTCGCACGCAGTCTTCCATCGGCGCGCTCAGGCAGTTGGCGTCCATGACCGCCAGCTTGAAGTGCGCGCCCATGGTTTCATGCAATTGAAGATGGCCTTCGATGAGTGTCGTCAGGCGTTGCGCAGGCGTCAGTCGTTGCGTTGTGACCAGCTCGACGTGCGCCAGCAACGCCTGATACAGCTCCATCAACCACTCGAACAGCAGCGCTTCCTTGCTCTCCACATGGTGATAGATTGCGCCGGGACTTATGCCGATGTGCGCGGCCAGTTCACGCATGCTGACCTGGCTGAAACTGCGCTCCTTGAACACCTCCAGCGCCCGGCGCTGGAACTCCGAGCGGCTCAGCACGCCAGCCTCCACCGCCGGGTCATGTGGCGAGTGCCTGCTGCTTGGCGATTTCCTGGTTGCGCAGGATGAATCGCTGCAATTTGCCGCTGGGGGTCTTGGGCAGTTGCTCGACGAATTCGATTTCCCGAGGGTACGCATGCGCGGCCAGGCGCTGTCGGACATGCAGGCGCAGCACCTCAGCCAACTCGGCGCTGGGCAGGTACTCACGGTTCAACACGATAAACGCCATGATCAGCTCTGTACGTTGCGGGTCGGGTTTGCCGATGACGGCAGCCTCAACCACGGCCGGGTGTTCGATGAGAGCACTCTCCACATCAAACGGCCCGACGCGATAGCCCGAGGTGGTGATCACGTCGTCGTTGCGGCCGACGAAGCTGATACTGCCGTCGTCATTGAGCTCAACGATATCGCCGCTCAAGTAATAACGGCCGACAAACGCCTGGGTCGGCATGCCGAAGTATCCATTGAACCAGCACAGGGGCGAGCGCTCGCGGTCCACCGCCAACACGCCAGGCTGGCCGGCCGGCAGTTCCCGGTGCTGATGATCGAGCACGACAATCCGATGGCCCGGCATCGCGTAACCGGCCGAGCCCTCACGAACAGGGTGCTGCAACCCATGGTGATTGCACAGCACCATGCCGATTTCGGTCTGGCCGTAATGATCATGGATGACCACGCCGGCCTGTTCGGCAAACCAACGGATGACTTGAGGGTTGAGCGGCTCACCGGCGCTGCTGACCACACGCAGCTGACCCCGCGCAGCGTCGGCGAATTCAGCGCCCGCCGCGATCAGCAGGCGATAGGCCGTAGGCGAGCCGGCCAGGTTGCTGATCGCGTATTTTTTGATGATCCGGCAGGTGGTGTCCACCGAGAAAGCGCCGTCATAGAACAGCGTGGCGTGGCCGCACGCCAAAGGGCCGGTGACCGCGTAATACAAGCCATAGGCCCAACCCGGGTCGGCCAGGTTCCAGAAACGGTCGTCTTCGCGCAGATCGATCGCTTCACGCATGTAGCCCTTGAAGGCCAGGATGGCGCTCAAGGGCACCTCCAGCGGTTTGGCCGGCCCCGTGGTTCCGGAGGTGCACATCAGCAAAAACGGTGCACTGGCGTCCAGCAATTGCGGTGTGCATTGCGTCGAGTACTGATCCAGCGTACGCCAGAAGTCGTAATCGCTCGGATGCGCCGGGGCACCGTCGGTCACGATGATGGGCGGGCAGTCGCTGACATCATCCAGCTTGGGGCGGTTGAGGGCATCGGTCACGATCCAGCGTGCCTTCGAGCAACCCAACCGCTGCTCGATGGCCTTGGGACCGAAGGCGGTAAAGAGCGGCTGGTAGACCGCGCCGATACGCCAGGTCCCCAGAATGGCGATCAACAATTCAACCGTGCGCGGCATCAGGCCCGCGACACGATCTCCCGGTTGGACGCCTTGCTCGCGCAGGAAATTGCCGAAGCGCGCCGCGTGGTCCTGCAGTTCGCGGAAGGTGTGGCGCGTGGCGCGGCCATCCCGCGTTTCGCAATACAACGCGACGGCATCGCCCTCGGCGTGCCGGTCGCAACATTCGATACAGGCATTCAAGGCATTCAGCTCGCCGTGCAAATCCCGGGCGGCCAATTGTAGAAAGTCGAAAGAGTTCACTGCTGAGGTGTAATCGCGCATAACGCACCCGATTGTTATTGTTGGAATAGGTTGTGTATCCACGCCTGCCGCGTGGGCTGTTCATCTGATCAGTTGTGCATCATCTCGGCCGCTTGCTGGGTTGCCTGGCTGGTACGGGTGGCGAGTTTGCGCACTTCATCGGCGACCACTGCAAACCCGCGCCCGGCATCGCCGGCGCGCGCCGCCTCGATGGCGGCGTTCAACGCCAGCAGGTTGGTCTGGCTGGCAATGCCCTGGATGGTGGCGACAATCTGCGTGAGCTTGTTGAGGGTGTCCTGCATCACCCGATGCTGTTGTGCCTGCGCCTCGCGCATCGTGCTTTCTTCATGGCGGGCGTGGATATCGGTGATCGCGCCGACCACCCGCTGCGGGGAGCCGTCCTGCGCACGGCGTGTTTGCCCGCGGCCACGGAACCAGCGGTAAGTGCCGTTCTGGTGTTTGAGGCGATAGTCCACGTCGAAAGGGGTCTTGCCGCTACGGTCTTCAACATGGGCGACAAACGCCGCAATGGCCCGCGCGCTGTCCTCGGGGTGCAAGCGCGAGGTCCAGCTTTCCAGGGTGTTGGGGAACTCCTCGACGGTGTTGCAGCCCAGCAGCCGGCGCATTTGTGACGACCACCAAATGGTGTTTTTCGGGTTCGCCGGGTCGCCGGCCACCACCTCGATATCCCACAGCCCGTCATGCAGCATCTCCCGGGATATATCGAAGCGGGTGGCCGCAAGCTCAAGGCCCTCGTGATGCAGGTGCTGCTCGTGAATATCACGCACGCTGCCGCCGATGGCCAGCGCCTTGCCTTGTGCGTCACGTCGCGCTACTCCGCTGACCCGGCACCAGCGATAGTCGCCGTCGCCGGCAGGCTTCATGCGCACGTCCAACGCAAACGGCGTGCGCCCACTGCGATCGGCCAGATGCCGGGTAAGCGCATCCAGATGCACTGGCTGGTC
This sequence comes from Pseudomonas sp. R11F, assembly GCF_050312575.1. NCBI lineage: Bacteria > Pseudomonadati > Pseudomonadota > Gammaproteobacteria > Pseudomonadales > Pseudomonadaceae > Pseudomonas > Pseudomonas sp. R11F. Next base: position 199,952 of record NZ_JBNPJU010000065.1, read on the forward strand.
TGCCGGGTGCAACTGGTCGCTCCATCGGCTCAGTTGATCAACCCCCTGGACCTGGATCGACGTCGGTCCCGCCCACTGCATGGCAGAGGTCGGCGCGGGGGCTGGGGTGCCCTGCAGTTCCAGGGCCCAGAACAGTTCATCCGCGCCTTGGCTGACCAGGTCCCAGTACGCCTCATGTTGGCGCGTCTGTTGGTTACGATTGGCCAGGCGTGCTTCCAATTGGGCGACTTGCGCAGCCAGCGCACGTGTCTGTGCCTTCAGGGTTTGCCGCTCCTGCAGCAGGTGGTCGACGCCGGTCAGCAGGCGGCGCAGTAATGGGTTGTTCGACGACACGGGCGCGCTGGCCTGATCAGGTTGCTCCAACCTGTCGGCGAGCGGCGCCAAGACCCAGCGGGCGGTGCGGCTGAAAAAAAGCATAAACACCTCTAGCTCGGTTAAATGGACGCCGTCGGGCTGGCCGACAAGGCACGGGTGTCAAAGGTCGTCGCCCCCGGCAGGGCGGGCCAGGCCGTCGGGCCCGCGGCGATTTCCTCGGGGCTGAGCAGGCAATGGTCGAGTTCGCGCTGCAACGCCTGGGTATCGAGGTCCTGGCCGATAAAGACCAGCTCCTGCCGACAGTCGCCGACCACGCCGTCCCACTTGGCCATGATGCCTTGCAAGCGGTATTCGTCCTTTGGCCATTGCGACGGCGCTATGAAGCTCCACCAATGCCCCACATAGTCCCACTGGAACTGCTTGCCGCTGTGCACCAGCAAGCCGGTTTCCAGGTGTCGGCTGGCAAGCCAGAAGTAACCTTTGCTGCGCAACAGGCGCCCGTTGCTCCAGGGGCGCTTGAGAAAGTCGAGCAAGCGCTGGGGGTGAAACGGTGCGCGCTCGCGGTACACCCAGGAGGTCACACCGTAGGTGTCCGACTCGGACGCCGTTGCGCTGTCAGGCTCCAGCTTGCGCATCCAGCCCGGCGCTGCCGCAAGGCTGGGTAAATCGAACAGACGGGTATCGAGGATGCTGGCCAACCTGACGTTGCCCTGGGTCATCGGCAGGATCCGCGCGGTCGGGTTAAGGCCCGCAAGGATCGCCCGCACAGCCTGATAGGCCGGCTCGTCGATCAGGTCCAGCTTGTTGACGAGGATCACGTTGGCGTACTCCACCTGCTCAATCAGCAGGTCCGCCAACGGGCGTCTGGGCGCGTCTGCCTGGGCGTCGTCGCGGGCGACGCTGTCCGGTGACTCCAGCAATGCTTGAAAACGGCTGCCGTCGACCACCGTCACCAAGGTATCGAGCCGCGCCAGTTCGCTGAGGCTGAAGCCTTCGGCGTCAAGAAAGGCGAACGTCTCCGCGACCGGCATCGGCTCCGAGATCCCGGTGGATTCGATCAGCAGGTAGTCGAAGCGCTGTTGACGCGCCAGCGCGCTGATCTGTTCGAGCAGATCGGCGCGCAGCGTGCAGCAGATACAGCCATTGCTCATCTCGATCAACTCATCGCGGCCACGGTGCAGCGATACATCGCGCTGCACCTCTGCGGCATCGATGTTGATCTCGCTCATGTCGTTGACGATGACCGCGACTCTCAGGCCCTCGCGGTTGCGCAGGATGTGGTTGAGCAGGGTGGTCTTGCCGGCGCCGAGGAAGCCGGAAAGCACGGTCACCGGCAGTCGGCCCGCCTGGGCGCCGTCCATCACACGTTCACCGCTGGACGGCCCTCGGCCGGGTCCAGATAGCTTTCGAACAGGTCGACCACCACGAAACCTTCATCTGCCGCGTCGCCCCACAGGTCTTTGCTGTGGAACTCGACGTGATAGGTCGGCTGATGCGCCGCGCTGATATCGCCGTGACCTATGGCATCCGGGAAAGGCCATTTTTCCGAGGTGCGATGCAACACCACGCCCTGCTTGCCGCGTACGTAGGCCGGCATGCGGATATGCCCCGCCACATATTCGTCGCGCACCACCACCCGATCGCCGACCTCAAACGGTGCTCGCCCGGTGATCGCCGCACGACCTTCTGCATGCGCCGGGTTCGCCAGCTTGAAGTGGCTACCCAGCGCCTGGTCGAGTTCGGCCTGGGTGAGCACGCCGGTTTCGACCAGCAGGGTAGCGGTCGCGATGACATAACGTTCGTAGTACTGGGTGCCGACATGTTGGCGAACATCCAGGCGTTCGACGGCGTGGCGCACTTCGTCCACGCTGAACTTCTTCAGCTGATCGACACCGATAAACATCAAGCTGTAGGCCAGGTGTTCCCAGTCCTGCTTGAAGACCTTTTTGTAGTCCAGGCTATTGATGGTGTGAGGGACTTTGCCAAAGCCTTGGAAACCGCCGAGATCGTGGAAACCATCCATAATTGAAACTCCGGTAATTGAACGATGGGGCGTTGTTTGTCTCAATCAACGCGGGGCAGGGCGACGCCGATCAGCACGTCTTTGGTCACCAGGGCCTGAAGCTGCTCCTCGCTCATGTGCTCGGTGCCTTCAGGCCGTACCGGCAGCACCAGGTAGCGGCTTTCGGCGCTGGTGTCCCAGACCTTGACCACCATGTCGCTCGGCAGCTCGGTGCCCAGCTCACGCAGGACGGTGCGGCCCTCTCGGACCAGGCGCGCGCGGAACTCGAAGCCCTTGTACCACTCCGGCGGCAGGCCGAGTACAGGCCAGTTGGTGCAGGAACACAGGCTGCAGACAATCACGTTTTTCAGCTGGGGCGTATCTTCCAGGGCGACGATGTACTCGCCCTGCGGGCCGGTGTAGCCAAACTGGGCGCAGGCGGCGGTGCCGTCCTTGAGCAACAGCGCCCGGAACTGCGGATCGACCCAGGCCTTGGCGACCACGCGGGCACCGTTTTCCGGGCTCCAGCCGTGCTCCATCAATTGCGTGAGCTGCTCGACGTAACCCTGTGGGATGAGCTCCTTGCTCTTGAGGACTTGAAACAATGCCCAGGCTCGTTCGCCGGGTGTCGAGGTGCTCGCAGAAGTGGGCGTAGATGGACTCATTGGGGTATCTCCTATCAGTCAACGCGGTTGTGGAGTGATTGAAACGTGCCGGTCGTTCTTATTGTTTTGCAGGGTTGAAACTCAGAGCGTGCGCCAGTCCACCGCGGCTTCGAACGCCGCCGCCGCCTGGTAGATGGTGCCTTCGGCGTAGTGCCTGGCGATCAGCATCAAGCCGACGGGCATGCCGTCCACCGAGCCGCACGGAATCGACATGGCGGGATGCCCGGTGATGTCCTGAGGCGCGGTGTTGCCGATCATTTCCAGGGCGCGCGCCACGTATTCGGTGATCGAGCAGTGCGCTGGCGGGTGCGGTTGGGCCGTGATGGGAGTGGTCGGCATCACCAGCAGGTCATAGGATTGCAATGCCTTGTCATAGCCTTGCCGGGCAAAGCGCGCCAGGTTCTGGGCCTTGGCGTAGTAACGTCCGTTGTAGTGCGTCAGGCCGTATTGACCGACGAACATGCAGAGCTTGAGAGACGCGGATAACTGGTCGGCCTGTTCGCGCCAGCCGGCTTGTTTGTCCAGCAGGCCGATGTCGTACAGGCCTTTCCAGTTAAAGCCGGCGCCGTTGCCATGCATCATCTGCATGGTCAGACCTTCGCAGCCGATGGGGTGCCACAGCGATCCCGCCAGGTTGTGTTCGGGAATGGACACCGGCTCGACCTGCGCGCCCAAGGCCTCGAGATGGGCGATGGCCTCGCGCACCTTGTCCGCCACACGCGGGTCTTGATTGGCCAGCGCGAACCCTTCCTGCACGACGCCGATTCTGAGACCGCTCACGCCCCGCCCCAGGTAGCTGCCATAGTCATCGACCTGCGGATCTGCCTGGCGTGGGTCGAGGCCATCGGAACCGGCCATGGCCTGCAGCATCAACGCGTTGTCGCGCACGTTGGCGGTAATCGGGCCGACGTGATCGATGGTCGCTTCAATCGCCATGATGCCGGTGTAGGGCACCAGGCCATGGGTTGGCTTCATCCCGTAGGTTCCGCAGAAAGCCGACGGGATGCGGATGGAACCGCCTTGGTCGCCGCCCACGGCGATGTCCACCTCACCGGCGGCGACCAGGGCAGCACTGCCCGATGAGGAACCGCCAGCGGCATAACCGTGACGATGAGGGTTGTGCACCGGGGCTGGGTCAGAGGTGTGGCTACCCCCCGACAGGCAGTAGTGCTCGCAGGTGGCTTTGCCGAGGATGGTCGCGCCGGCATCGAGCAAACGCGTGACCAGGGTGGCGTCGAACGAAGGGACAAACCCCTCCAGTGGCGCGGCGCCGTTCATCATCGGGACGCCGGCCAGGGCGATGTTGTCTTTGAGAGCGACGGTCTTGCCCGCCAGCGTGCCTGAACTGGCGCCCATCACCTCCGTCTTGTAGTACCAGGCGTTGAGCGTGTTTTCAGTGTTCGAGGGGCGGTAACCCGCGCTGCGCTCGTAGCGCACCAGCGGTGTGAAGTCGGGCAGATCATCGACCAGGTCGTACGCATCGAAACTGGGTTGCATGAGCGCCAGATATTCGCTGGCTTGTTCGCGTGTCAGCTGTATATGCAGGCTGGTAGCGAGGTCCTGCAGTTGTTCGACAGTCGGGCGGATGATGGCCATGAGACGTCCTGTTTCCTGAAGTGGGCTGGCAAATGTCTGTGCACATGTCTCGCGGCGAGGTCCTGCAAAGGTGTCCGCGTGACTGGGGTCTGTGACTAAGCTATCTCTGGTGTTCGAGCGGCGCTTGGTTGAGCAAGACAGCCATTTGGTTGAAAGGGACGGGTGTGTCCCGTGAGCTTCAGCTGCCAGGGCGAACCCCGGCAGCAGGGCGTATGCCCTGAAGATCCAAACGGCTTATTTCTGGGGATCAGGCGTTGCGTCTTGCGCAGATGACTTCTCGTGTTTGGGCCAGATAACGCCGACGCTTTTCATGCCCTTGGCGGGGTCCATTTCAGGGTGGGCGAGTACGACGTCCCGATAGGAGGGGCTACCTATCACCGCCGGCTTGAACTTGATGAGAAAGTCATTGACCTCTTTGCGCAGGTTCGCCGCCAGGTCGTAGTCGTTGTAGCACTCCTCGAGACAATCGAGCACGGCTTGCCAGTGCACCTCGGTAAGCCCCATGCCCCGATGCGCGGTGACCATGTCTCGCCCCCGGTATTTGGCGCTGCCTCCCCAGTGCTCGGAGAGGAAATCGACAAAGTTGATGTGTTCCTTCTGGAACGTTGATTCGGACATATGCGCCCAGATGTGCCCGATGGCGGGGTGGCCCATTGTTTTTCTCAACACGGCGCCGGCGAACTGATAGATAACGTCGTAGCCCCCGAGGCGCGTGTAGAGGGAGGGCTGTTGTTCCAGGGCGGGTTGTTGGTCGGTCATGTGTGATTTCTCCGTTTCAGTGGGGACAATCTCATTGGCTACGGCTGGCGGGTTCACGTTAGATCTGCTCTCGCGCACACGCTTGGCTGGTGAGGACAACCGTTTGATCCAGGCGGACAGGGGTCAGAAAACCCGTGCGTAACGCAGGTTCATGCGAAAGTTTTCCTTTGGCCCGTTCTCCACGGACAGGTCGCGGCCCAGTTGCAGCTGAAACTGGTCCTTGGCGGTGACGAACTTGGTGGCGGTGACGCGAAAGTTGGTGGTCTGCATCTTGTCGTCCTGGTTGACACCCGCGACCTGGGTTTCACCGCCCCAGTTGTGGCCAAAGCCAATGGCCAGCGCGGTGGTCGGGTCAGGCATGTAGCGGCCCATCAACTGGGTTTCGTAGGAAACGTCCTGCTCCCTGCGGGCGGAGTTGGCGCCGAAGTCGTTGTTGTCGCCATACCAAATGGCATCGCCTACGAGGTCGACGGCCCACTTTTCCGAGAAGTGCTTGATGTAGGCCGCCTGGAGGTCAACCTTCCAGCGGTTCTCGCCCAGGTTGAGCGCGTCGTTCTTGTCGTAGTTGCCGCTAGGCACATAGAGGTAAGCGGTGGCGCCGAGGACGTCTTTGGCATCGTTTAGCGTGTATTTGAGCGGCGCGGTGAGAATGAGGTCGCCCACGCCACTGGTGTTGCCCAAGGCGGAAGCGTCACCGCCGCTTGAGACATGGCCGAAGGGCAACAGGAGTTGTGGCGAGACGGTGAGTCGCTCGCTCAGCTGGTAGACGTGCAGCAGTCGCAGAATGCCGACGTCGGAAGTCAGGTCGAAATCGGAACTGATTTTGTGGCCTTGGGCGTAGGCACTCTTCGTGGTGGAGTGCTGGTAGTAGAGCAGGCCAAGCGTTGCATCAGCGGGCAACTGCTCGTAGTCGCCAGGGGCTACCTCGACCGCGTGGGCGCAAAGGCTGGGGAGGAGGGCTGCAAGCGACAGGTAACGAAACTGTTTCATGGTCGAGGATCCTTTTTGCGGGCAAAAAGAGCCCCGCTATCGCCAGTCAGGCAAAGCGCAGGGCTAAAAGTGGAGTCAGGGCTGGCGTCAGGCGGGCGATACTTGCGCGTCGCGCAACATGCCGGTCTGCGGATGGCAGTTGATGTACTCGAAGATCTGGCTCTTGGCGTCCGATACCGATACTTCGTGGTACAGCCGCAACTTCTTCAAGCCCGCGGCCACGCGAAAGAAGGTCACGAAAATGCGCAGGTGGGTCGGGTGGGATTCGGCCCAGCGTTCGAGTTTCTCCACCGAGCGCCAGTGACCGATGTTGTAGCTGACGTCGAGAAAGTTGCCGTCCAGGTCGATATTGCGCACGAACCGGTTGCTGTAGCAGCCCAGCGGTTGGCCGTTGTCGCGCAGGAAGTCCATGCCGTCCTGCAAGGTCGGCAGGATTTCGTCGAGGTACAGCGAGCGCTCTTCAGCCTCGGCATCCGCCCAGTCCTGGCCGGAGCGGATCAGCGTGAGGTTGTCATGCCCCAGCACCACCACGCGCCCACCTTGGGCCGGGTCACCGGCGATCACTTGCAGCTCGCTCGTCGGCTTCATCCAGTCCGTCTGCGAGATGGGGAAGCGGTCGCGCATCGAACCCCAGTAACCGTGCTCTTCGATTTCGCCACTGATGTTATCCATGACCGCGCCGACACCGGGCAGGTTGTCCTGGAAGGCGTACAGCGTCTCGAACTGCTCGGCGCGCGGTGCGCTGATCTCGCGAAAATAGCCAAGGCCGTCGTTGAGCCTGTCCTCTGACGCCCACCAGGCGTTGACCGGTGCCGAGCGCAGCCAGCGGCAGTGAGCCGCCGGGTCCTTCCAGTAGCCGACCACAATCAGATTATCGAAGCCGCTGTTGTCGGTGTGGTGGGTCAAGTCATGGGTCTGCGGGCCATCGGCCAGGCTGAAACTTTCGACGATATGACGCATCGCCTGCAGCGCGGCTGCGCGCTGCGCTTCGCCGCGATACTGCACGCCGAAGTAAGCCATCACCACCTGTTCCAAATGCTCGTCGGCGCGTGCCACCCACATTGCAAAGGGCGGCTGGTACTCATCGGGGACGCGGCGAGACAGGGTGCGTGGGCATTTGAGATGTGTGTCGATTGCAGATTCCATGTTGAGCTCCTCGTTATTTTGGTTCAGGCCTACGGTTGGGCATCAGTACTTGGGCGGCTGGCCGCGCTTGGCGGTCTGTCGTCGGTGCAGCAGCTTCATCGCCCCCCACTCGATCAACCAATACGCCGACTCTTCAGGCACGAGGTCGCGCCTCTGCAGGAGCCAGGAGGTGTCAGCCAAGGGGGGTGAACAGGGTCGATGCATGGCGAGCCTCATCAGCGGGGGTTGAGTTGCTGTGAGGTGGAAATTAGGCGTGACGACGAGCAGCCGCTTGGTTCGTCGAGACAACCGTTTGGTTGGAAAAGACAGCGTAAGCAGGCGCGCGCGGGCATGATCGAGGTTGGTGCACCACCGCTGTAAACCCACGGGGCCGTGCCTCTTAATGGGTAGGGCGAGGTCGTCACCCGGCATACGGGCGGGGGGAGACAATGTCGGTGACAGACGCGTGTCGATCACTCACCTGCGTCCGTGAAGGCGCCTGGCCTGTTAATTGCTAGCGCTGAAAAGCCGGTAACACCTTTTCCAGCTCTTACTGCATTGCTGTACCGAGGTCAGTGTCATGAATCCAAGCACTCAGTATTCGACCCTCGCTGTCGCCGCACCCCGTCGCTTTGAATACTGGAAAGAAGTGGTCTGTCGCCATTGCCTGGCGGCCGACAGCAAACCCCTGTCCCAGAGCAGTTTCGATGGCGCGCTCGCGGTCAATGCGTTAGGCGCTCTGGACATCTGTTCGCTGTCATCGCCACTGCATTATTGGGAGCGTTCCGAGCAGCATCTGCGCAGCGGTCCGGCCGACGATTTATGGTTGGGGTTTGCCAGAAACGGTCATGGCCAGATTGAACAGGGCGGCAGGAAAGCCAGCCTGGCAACCGGTAATTTGTTTCTTTATGACGCAACGCAAGCGTTCCGATTCAGCCTCGGTGGTACCGAAAACCACCTGGTGCGCATCCCGCGAGCCCTGCTCAGTGAACGCCTGCCGCGTATTGCGGATTACACCGCGATGGTCCTCGATGATCGACGGCCTGGCGTGATCCCCTTGCGTGAAATGCTGCGCCACGCGGCCAATACGCCTGCTGCATTCCAGGATGAAGGCATCTCCAGTCGTTATTCAGAGGCGTTGCTCGACCTGCTGGTGATCAGCCTGGAACTTCAGGACCTGAAGGCCGTTCACCAGGAACTGGACCTCTACGGCCGCATCATGCAGTACATCCAACGCCATCTGGCCGAGCCGGACCTGTCGATCGAGGCCATCGCCCAAGCCCACAATGTTTCTACCCGCACCGTTACGCGTGCCTTTGCGCGCTACCAGAAGACCCCTGCGGCGGAGATCTGGAGAGAACGGCTGAATGCCAGCCGGGAAGCGATCGAGCGTGGCCAGGTGCGCAGTGTCTCGCAGGCCGCGCTGGATTTCGGGTTTTCTGACTTCTCGCATTTCAGCCATGCGTTTCGCAAGGAGTTCGGCGTCGCGCCCAACACGCTTTTGCAGCGAAATTGAGAGGGTGTGCCATTTGAAATCACCGAGCGCAACCTGCGCGGTATCGATAATGGCCTCGCGCCACCGTTGGTCGGATCTCCCCTCGCACCACTGAACGATTTTTGAAGGGCACCGCTCTATCTGCGCGGACATAATCAGGTGCTCACATGCAACATCCAATGCGGCGTTCCGCTGTGCAAAGCTGGGCTGAAATGTATGCCCAGGCCGTAAACCACGAGGATATTGAGGATCAATATTTCAAGTTGCTGAGCAGGGCCGACGATATGGAGAGCACCGGCCTCATCAATGGGAGAGAGTGGAGGAAGCTTGTTCGCCGAGCCGGCGAATACCTCGCCAGCACTGCAGAATAAGTCGATAGGGGAGCGCTAGCCGGCGCTCCTGTTCCTGGACATATCAACCTCAAACGTTATCTCGTCAGCGAGTTGCTGAACGCTCGAGCTGTCTGCCAGCTTGGCGAGGTTGATACCCGTCGTGCAAAACATCGATTCATGTTCTGGCTGCCTGACAAAAACGGTGGCCGTCCAGCCGTTGATCAGCACGCAATCCACCGTATGCCCCGGCAGACTCCGCTCCAGACCCTCAGTCAACGATATTTTCTTCCAGCTGTGCATGATGACGTACTAGCGTAAGTAGTGATGCACGATTGACCCGTGCGCGTGCAAAAAGTGCCAATAGGCCATCACTTTCAATCTTTGCGCTTGAGTACATTGGCATCCTGCTCATGCAGTTCGGCAAGCGCCCAACGATAGGCCTTGACCCAACCGAATACGGTCCACCCCGCGAGGAGATTGATCTTGAGCAAGGCACGCGGAGGGTTCGGATGGAGGAGGGCGACGCAGATCGATGGGTACATGTAGAGCAAAACGGCGCTGAGATAAAACAGGAAACTGGCTGCCAAGGCGATCGCCGTGTCACCCGTACAGATCAGAGAGCTGACGGCGCAGGTTGGGACAAGTACTGCCAGGCCAAATACCCTCATCGCCAGCTCTCCAGGCCAGCCGCTTTGGATCGCGGCTTTGAGAGCAGTGATATCACAATGCCTTGTCCTTGAACAGGCAAGCGCAAAAAACGGTCAGACCACGATTTTCAAGGGCTCAGGCGCAACAGACATCAGGATTCAGCCCCCGGCGGATGGCCGAAATACGCTTTATAGGCATGGCTGAAGTTGGCGGGGTTGGCATAGCCCACGCGGTGGGCAATCTGCGCCACGTGCCATTTGCGCTGACGCAACAGGGTGCGTGCCAGCTCCAGGCGCTGGTGGCGCACGTAATCGAGCATCGACTGACCATACACGCGGTTAAAGGCCCGTCTCAGGGTGGTTTCGCCCACACCCAACTGCCGTGCCAGCGCCTGGGTGCCGGGCGGGTTCATCAGGTTGGCGTCGAGCTGAAAGCGTGCTTCGTGTGCCAAGTCCGAATGGCTGCGCAGCGTGGCCGCAGGCTCGACCGGCGGCGCAGACAGATGCGCGGCCAGTTCCACCAGCACGGCCAGGCTCAGGCTTTCCTGGTTCAGCCGCTCCAGCGTGCCCTCGTAAGGTGAGTGATAAAGCCGCTCGAGCAAGCGCCCAACGGCGTGGCAGCCGTTCAGCTCTGAAAAGTGCATCCCATCACCAAGCAGCGTGGACAACGGTTGCAGTGCCGGGTCTTCTTCGGCCATCTCGCGCAGGTAGTCGCCACCGATGCGCAGCCCGGCCATGCGTGCACGGCTGCCAGCGGGCATCTGGTCCATGGCTTCCATGCTTTCGCTCAAACCCAGCACATGGGGGGCGCCGGGCGTGTAGTGATTCAGCACGCCGTCCACCCGATGCTGCCACTGCCCACCCAGCACTTGCACGATGCACACGCTGTCGGGCAGCACTTTATGGATGCTCAACGGCTCGGGGAACAGCAAGTCACAGTCGAAATACTGCAAGTACGGCTGCACCGTCTGCGCACGGTAATGCCCGATTGCGCTGCCCATGACCTGCCGCGCACTGTCATCGAATACGCCGGCCTGGGCGAGGGCCTCAGGATGATCAAAGCAGAATTGGGTATCGAGATACGGGTTGCGGCGGTCCATTGGATAAAGCGTCCGTCAGAGCTGGTTGGCAGCGTTGCATGATACCGACATCGGGCAACCGGATCAGTTGTTGTGAACCACGGCCTAATTGTTGTGCGCAGCGGCCGACCTGCTTGGCAGACCCTCGCGTGTTGATTTCAATGATCGGCTTTGAAACTTTGAGGAAGCGGATATGTTGATTTATCGCAAGTGGGCGGCCCTGCTCGGCCTGCTGCTGGCCGTGATGGCGGGGCTTGCCCACGCTGACAATCGCCCGGAAGTCGCGGAAAAAGTGCTGGCCTATGCCGGCGCGGGCGGTGTGAAGGTCTGGACCCTGCGCATCGGAGCGCGCAGTGACAACCAGGCGCTGGTGCAGGTGGAGGGCGTGGATCACGACTGGAACCTGAAGATCCAGAAAATGACCGTGGAGAAGACCGCCAAGGACACCCGCTACTCCACCCGCGTGGACGGCCAGAAATTCGTGGTGCTGGTGCTGCAACAAAGCTGGGGCGAGCTGTACTTGCCCGGCGAAGCCCAAGCGCTGAGCGTCGGCTATGACGAGTCGCTGTCCAGCCAAGGCAACGCGCAGGCGTTCCTGACCGATTATCTGCAGGCCAACTGAGCCATGGGCCGATTCGGACGCGGGTCATGGGCGCTGATGCTGCTGTTGTTACCGCTGGCGCTGATGGGCTGGGCCAGTGTGCAGGGCTGGCGCGCCGATGAGGTGCTGCGAGAGGCACAGGTCATCGACCCCGTCTGGATCCGTGTACGTCAGGCCCTGGCGGCGCTGGCGTACTGGCTGGCCCTTGCCGCGCTGGTGGCGGGGCCCGCGACGTGGCTCAAGCTGCGGCTGGACGCCTGGCGCGCGCGGCAATCCAGGGACTTTCTCTACGACCGCCTGCTCCTCTGCTGGCGTGCCCTGGGGCATTGGCTGGTGGCCTACACCGCGCTGCTGGTCGGCGCGCTGGCGCTGAGCCTGGCGTATGAACTGAGCTGGGGCTGGAGCCATTTCAAGGCTGGCGGCTGGTTCATGCTGCTGGTGGCGGTGCCGGTGCTTGGCGTGCTGTGGGCGGGGTGCCTGCTGATCAAGCGGCTGCGCCAGCAATGGCACGTGCTGGAGCACCCGTCCTCGGCATTTCTGGGGCAAACCCTGGGGCGCGACAAGGCCCCGGCCTTATGGGCGTGGATTGCGCAACTGGCGCATGCCGCCGGCGCGCCGGTGCCCGACCATATCGTGGTGGGCATCGACCAATCGTTTTTCGTGACCAGCGTCGATGTGGCGCTGCAACCGGCGGGCGAACGGCTCACCGGGCGCACCCTTTACCTGCCATTGACCTACCTTTCGACCCTGAGCCAGGCCGAGACGGCGTCGATCATCGGCCATGAGCTGGGCCATTTCAGCAGTCGCGACACCGAGCGCGGCAGCGCAATCGGCGCGCAGTTCAGCCTGATGTGCCGGCACTTTTCCTCTCTCAGTGCTGAGGCGGCCGACCCTGCGTGGATCGAGCGCCCGGCGCTCTGGATGACGCAGCGTTTCCTGCACCACTGGCACCTGGCGGTGCATCACTGGGGCCGTGCTCAGGAACTGGTCGCGGATCGAGTCGGCGGCAACATCGCTGGTGAGCGGCTGTTCTGCCAGGCGCTGCTGCGCGTGATTGCGCTGGACGCTGAAATCAACCGGCTGCTCGCCGAACACCACCCCAACCTGATCCAGGCCCTGGCCGACCACCTGCGCCATACCCCGTTGCGCTTGAACGACGCGGTGCTGGACCACGCCATCGCACACCCTTTTGATACGCACCCGCCAACGGTATTGCGCGTGCAGCAACTGGGCGTGGTGCTGGATGACGCGCTGCTGGCCCAGGCCACCCGAGTGCCCACTGAACACGACCGCCACTGGTTCAGTGAGCTCACCCGTATAACAAACCCTCAAGGAGAATGATCAATGACCCAACCCCGCGACCCGCTGTCGGACCTTGCCAGCGCACTCAGCCAGGACTATGCCGACTCCCGCGAGGCTCAGCGCGAGCGTGCGATAGCCGAACTGGAGCAGCTCATCCAGCGTGTACCCGAGCAGACCGAATTCACCAACTCGCGCCGCTACAAGCTGTGTGGCCCGCTGTTTTTGCTGATTGCGCTGGGCTTGCTGGGGTTCGCCCTGCATCGGGGCTCCACCGGCCTGGCCGTGTGTGCTGCGGTGATGGCGGTGGTGTTCGGGCTACTCACCTGGCAGCACCGCAACGCCGGGCAACACGCCTTTATGCGCCTGACCCGCCGCCAGCTGTTTGTCGACACCCTGAGCGCGCCGATCGAGCTGGCCGACATTGTCGATCTCGAGGTCAGTGAGCCAGGCTGGCTGACCGTGCAGAAACTGCTGTTGCGCGCGGAGGCGCCCCTGCCTGTGCACCGTTCCGCGCGACAGCTGTTCGGCAACCAGGCGCTGGCCCTGAAAAAGCCCCAGCCGCACGTCCTCATTCAATCCGCTGGCCTGATGCATGACGGCCGCACCCTGGAGTGCGACCAGATCGCCGAGATCCTCAACGCGTATTGCCAGGCTGCTCATGCACAGCAGCAGCTCGATGCCTTGCGCCAGGGCGCCCGGCACGATTCCTGAGTAGTTGAACCGGCTGCTGAGGATCAGCCCTGAGCGCATGCGCATCCGCTCGGGGCTCAAACCTGCCATTGCGCTATTTCTGCGGAACAGATGCAAACCCCGCAAAGTCTCCTTTAAATGCCAGAATCACTGCTGGAACGTTTTTGGAGAGTTTCATGCTGCGCACCTTTGAACAACGTCTCGACCCTTTCCCGCCTGACGAGGTACCGCCGCCGCCGGAAGGCCTTGCGCGGTTCCTGTGGGCCTGCACGCGAGGTGCACGCGGTTACATCCTCGCGCTTGCGCTGCTCAGTGCCGGTGTGTCGATTTACGAGGCCTGGCTGTTTTCGTTTCTCGGCCAGGTTGTGGACCTGCTCTCGACCTGGCAGGCCGGCGGCGAGGCGGCAGGGCAGGAGAGCCGCGTGGTGTGGGGTATCGCTATCGTATTGGTGACCAGCATCGGCTTGGTGGCCTTGCGCACGATGGTGCAGCACCAGGTCTTGGCGATCAATCTGCCGCTGCGGCTGCGCTGGGATTTTCACCGGTTGATGCTGCGCCAGAGCCTGTCGTTCTTCTCCGATGAGTTCTCCGGCCGCGTCACCACCAAAGTGATGCAGACCGCGCTGTCGGTGCGCGAGGTGCTGTTCACCCTGATCGAAATCGCACCCGGTATCGGCGTGTACTTCATCGCGATCATTGCGCTGGCCGCCGGCTTCGACCCCAAGTTGATGCTGCCTTTCATTGCCTGGCTGGCGTTGTTCGGCCTGGCCATGGCGTACTTCGTGCCGCGCCTTGGCAAAGTCGGGCAGGAACAGGCTGATGCGCGCTCATCCATGACCGGACGGATTTCGGACGCCTACACCAACATCACCACCGTGAAGCTGTTCTCTCACTCCAAGCGCGAAGCGCATTTTGCGCGCGCGGCGATGGAGGATTTCAAGCAGACCGGTTTTCGCCAGATGCGCCTGGTCAGCCAGTTCGAGATCGTCAACCAGGCCCTGGTGGTCGGGTTGATCATGGGGGCCGGCGGGTATGCGCTGTGGTTGTGGCACCAGGGCGAAGTCGGCACCGGCGCCGTGGCGGCCATTACCGCCATGGCATTGCGCATCAACGGCATGTCTCACTGGATCATGTGGCAGATGACCGCGCTGTTCGAGAACATCGGCACCGTGCAGGACGGCATGCAAACCCTGACCCGCGGCCCCAAGGTGCAGGATCTGCCCGACGCTCCCGCGCTCATCAGCACAGCCGGTGAGGTGACCTTCGACAATGTGAGCTTCAATTACAACGGCGAACGCCAGGTGCTCGATGGCCTGAACCTGACCATCCGCCCCGGCGAAAAGATCGGGCTGGTGGGGCGCTCCGGCGCCGGTAAATCGACGCTCATCAACCTGCTGTTGCGTTTCTACGACGTGGACAAGGGCGCGATTCGCATCGATGGGCAAAACATTGCTCATGTCACACAGGAAAGCCTGCGCAGCGTGATCGGCATGGTCACTCAGGACACGTCCCTGTTGCACCGCTCGATCCGCGACAACATCGCCTATGGCCGCCCCGACGCGACCGACGCGCAGATTCGCAGTGCCGCAGCCAGCGCCCAGGCCGATGAGTTCATCAGCCAGCTCAGCGACAAACAGGGCCACTCCGGCTACGACACGCTGGTGGGCGAGCGGGGCATCAAACTCTCCGGCGGCCAGCGTCAGCGCATCGCCATTGCCCGGGTCATGCTCAAAAACGCGCCGATCCTGCTGCTGGACGAAGCCACCAGCGCACTGGACTCGGAAGTCGAAGTCGCCATCCAGGAAAGCCTCGATGACATGATGCAAGGCAAGACGGTGATTGCCATTGCCCATCGGTTGTCGACCATTGCGGCCATGGACAGGCTTATCGTCATGGACAACGGACGCATCATCGAGCAGGGCACGCATACCCAATTGCTGGAAAAAAACGGTACCTATGCGCGGCTCTGGCATCACCAGAGCGGGGGCTTTTTGGGGGAGGATCAAGGCGTGGTCGAGGGGGTGGAATAAGAGGGGTATTGGCCGCCGTGAAATTTTTTGCGCGCTGCTTGAAATTGTCAGCCCGAACCTTTACCCACAGGGGCGGCGATGGACGCGGCGACGTCCCAGGTCATCAAGAGTTGGCTGATCGCGGCGTCGAGTGTGGCGTGGGGTACGTTGTCCCGCGCGAGGATTGAAACCCCCTGCAAGAAGCTGTCAAACACACTCGCCATCACCGCAGGCTGAGTATGTTGCGGCAACTGGCCGCTACGCACTGCGCGCTCCACACACGCGACAATCCCTGCCCGTGTGCGCAGGCGCGACTGGGTCAGCGCATCCGCCACCCGCGCATTTTCCGGGCTTGGCGCACTCATCACGCCCAGCGCGACCATGCAGCCCTTGGGGTGTCCCTCTTCGCACTGCATGCGGACTGACTGGCGCAGCGCAGTCTCGACGGCCTGGCGCGGTGGCAGGCTTTCGTCCCACAGGCATTCGGTGACTTGGGCGTAGGTTGTCAGATAGCGCTGCACGCACTCCTCGAACAACGCCTCCTTGGAACCGAACGCGGCATAGAAACTCGGCGCGGAGATTCCGCCGCCCAGGCCGGCCTTGAGCTGGGCCAGAGACGTGGCGTCGTAGCCGTGTTGCCAGAACAGGTGCAAAGCCTGTTCCACGGCGTGCTCACGGTCGAAGGTGCGGGGGCGGCCCATTTGTGCCATGTCAGGTCTCCGGTGGCAAGGTGAGATAAATACTAGTCGATACATAAGTCATTGACAACGCGCACCGGTCGCCTGCAATATTTATATCGATCAGTATATAAGTCTTGCCAAAGGAGTTTCCCGTGACCGCCTCACTCACCGTATCGGCCGCATCCGAGCGCTTGCCTATCGGCGCCTTGCTCGCCCTGGCCATGACCGGCTTCATCTGCATCGTCACCGAAACCCTGCCTGCCGGCCTGCTGCCGTTGATCAGCGATGGCCTGGCGATCTCGCCATCAATGGCTGGGCAGATGGTCACCGCCTATGCACTGGGTTCGGTGCTGGCGGTGATTCCCATGACGATTGCCACCCGTGGCTGGCGTCGGCGCAATGTGCTGCTGCTGACCATCGTCGGTTTCCTGCTATTCAACTCGATCACCGCACTGTCGTCCCACTATGGCGTAACGCTGGTAGCTCGTTTTTTTGCCGGGGTGGCGGCGGGGTTGGCCTGGAGCCTGTTGGCCGGTTACGCGCGGCGTATGGTTGCGCCCCACCAACAGGGCAAGGCACTTGCGTTGGCGATGGTCGGCACGCCGATTGCGCTGTCGTTGGGGGTGCCTTTGGGCACCTGGCTCGGTGGACTGGTGGGCTGGCGTACCACGTTCGGCCTGATGTCGGCGCTGAGCCTGGGGCTGATCGCCTGGGTACTGGTGAAAGTCCCGGACTACGCGCCGCAGCCCGCCCACCAACGCGTGTCCCTGCGCAAGGTGCTGACTACGCCGGGCGTGCGCCCGGTGTTGGCGGTGGTGATCAGCTGGATGCTGGCACACAACATTCTGTACACCTATATCGCGCCGTTCGTGGCGCCGGCGGGGTTGGCGGAGCGTGTCGACCTGGTGCTGTTGGTATTCGGGATTGCCGCGCTGGTGGGGATTTGGATCACGGCTAAATTGGTTGAACCGTTACTGCGCAAGACCGTGTTGGTCAGCCTGGCAAGCTTTGCGCTCATCAGTGTGGTGTTCGGTTTGCTGGGAAATGTGCCGCAGGTGATCTACCTCGGCGTAGCGGTATGGGGCTTGAGCTTTGGCGGCGCCGCGACCTTGCTGCAAACCGCCCTGGCGGATGCGGCGGGCGATGGCGCGGACGTGGCGTTGTCACTCAACGTGGTGGCGTGGAACAGCGCGATTGCCGGCAGCGGCGTGGTGGGGGGCGTGTTGCTGGACACCTGGGGTGTGGCGGCGTTTCCGTGGGCGATGCTGGCATTGATCGGCGTTGCGCTCCTGATTACCGTGGCGGCGCACGCCCATGGCTTCAAGCCGGGGGCGCGTAGCGCAGGCAAGCCAGCCGTGGCCGGCCATTGAGAGAAAAGCGGCCGCCGGTGAATGGCGGCCGGTTTCTTCAAGGGATCAACCGCGCTTCACGCAACTGATCGAATACCTCAAAAAACGCCTGGTCGCTGGCCTGGTAGGCGGTAAACCCCATCTTCCGGCTCTTGGACATATCGGTGACCACCTCGATCGGGCGCCCCAGGTCGGCATCGGTGTGCCAGGGCGAGACCAGGCGGCTGATGTCGGTTTCCTTCAGCCCGTGTCTGGCTGCGATCTCGCTCCAGGCCGTCTGATCATTGGCCATCTGGCTCTCAAGCGGCGAGGGTTTGGCCGGGAACGCTGCGGGTACAAGGCCAAAATAATCGGCGATCTGCGCCCACATCCATTTCCAGCGGAACACATCGCCATTAGTGATGTTGAACGCCTGGTTGGCCGCCGCCGGCGTGGTGGCCGCCCATAGCTGCTGCTGGGCCAACTGGCGCGCATCGGTCATGTCGGTGAGGCTGTCCCATTGCACGCGGGAACCGGGGAATACAAACGGGCGTGCGGTGTGTTTGCAGACACTGGCATAGACGGCGAGGGTGGTTGCCATGTTCATGGCGTTGCCCACCGCCACGCCGGTGACGGTATGGGGGCGATGCACGCTCCAGGTGAAACCGTCCTTTTTTGCGGCGGCGAACACTTCGTCTTCCTGGGCGTAGTAGAAGTTCTCCACGTCCAGGCGGCCTTGTTCTTCGCGGAACGGCGTTTGCGGCAGGCTGCCCTTGCCGTAGTTTTCGAACGGTCCGAGGTAATGCTTCAGGCCGGTGACCAACGCCACATGCTGCACGCTTGCGGCGGGGCGCACGGCGTCAAGCACGTTGCGCACCATGGCCGCGTTGACACGGATGTTCTCGGCTTCGGTGGCCTGGCGTGACCAGGTGGTGATGAACACATGGGTGGGTTTCAAATCGGCCAGGGCCTGTTGCAGCGATGCAGGGTCCTGCAAGTCGGCGGCCACCGGACTCACGCCGGGTACTTGCGAGGGGTGGCGGGACAGCGCTGCGACCTGCCACTGTTGGTCGAGCAGTAACTGGGTGATGGCGCTGCCAACGATACCGCTGGCCCCGACGACTAATGCAGTCTTGGTCATAAAATTCTCCCGAAGATGTAGGGTTCTGAGCCTCTACGTGTGGGAGAGGTTCAACCTTATCCGCCAGTCTCGTCCTAGGTGCTTTAAGGTCGATACCGGCTTCAATGTTGAAACGATTGGCGTAAAAACTCGCTGATCAGCCCCACCACCTGTTGCTGAATCACCGCCCTCGGCCGAGCCCCTTCACCATCGCGGCAAATCATGCCGTCGCCCGGCGAGCTCTCCTCAATCAACGCCATGCCGCCCGGCTTGCAGATCGACATGAAACTGAAGTGGGTGGCATCGGCGATCTCCACGTATTTCGTGGTTGCTTCAGGCAGGCGCTTGACCAGGGCGGCGGACTCCAGCTGCGGGTCCATATCCTCTGAAGGCACGCCCCCTGCAATGACCAGCGCCGGTACCGGCAGCGTCGCCAGGCTCATGTCGGTGAAGCCGCGTGACAGGCCCAGGTCCAAGGACACTATGGCGCTGACGCGTTTGTCGCTCAAATCGGCGGCCAACCGAGCCTTGCCGGCTGGCGTGCCGGCGGGGTTCATCGCCTGATAGCCGATGCAGCCGCCGAGCTTGGGGTGGGCGCTGCAGTCACGGCTGAACAGGTCGGGATCGAAGCGTGCTCCGGCGGTTTCCAGCACGGTCCAGCCGCCAAGGGAATGGCCAACGGCAGCAATCTGGCCAGCCGCGACCGCGCCAAATGCCTTCGGCTGAGCCAGCACTGCATCAATCGCGCGGCTCAGGTCGGTCGGGCGTAACCACAACTGCGCAGCGGTGTGTGGGTTGCGATCCTTGGAGGTGGTGCCCGGGTGGTTGACCGCCGCGACGATGTACCCCTGATGCGCCAGCGCACTGGCCAGCCACACCTGATTGCCCCAGTTACCGCCATAACCATGGGAGAGCACCACCAACGGATGTTCACCGGCCGCCGGCGGGGCGTCGGGTACGGCGAGGGCCCCGATGAACACCGCGTTGTCGGCGATCAGCGTGGGGGTGGCCGTGGTGGTGGCGGGGTACCAGACGGCCAGTTCGAGTGGTCGGTTGTTTTGTGCGTCGGGCAGGGTGACGGTGTTGAAACCGACTGGGTTTTCGGCGGCGAAGGCGGGGGCGGTCAGGCACAGCAGGAGCAGGGCGTGCAGGGCGGTTTTCATTGTGGTTATCGTCCTTGATTCGGGGGGGGCATCATGACCTGAATTCCCCGTTCAGTGCCATGAGCTGCGCGCCGTTTTTCATCCATACCCGTAGTAGCCCTGGCTGAGCGCGCGCTCGGGCTGGCGGTCTAGATTTCGTCATATTTTTGCAATGAAAAAATGCGATTTTTTCCGCGGAAAGAGGACGTAGCAGTGTGCTAAACCAATCTAAGTACATGTTTTAATTATGTAAAATTGATTTTAAGGAAGGCCGATGTCGGTGTGTTGTCAGAAAAGCCGGGAAGCGTTTGAACGTACGCTGCAAGCGCGGATTCCGGAGGGTATCGCCCATGCGCTGAAGCTGTCTTCGAACGTCTCGGCAGCTCACGCTATGACCCACGTGTCATGAGAGTGGTGACCTCGGGTTCGGCGTACCTGGACATCGACGCGTATGCCTGTTGCATTGCGTACGCCGAGCTGTTGAATCACCAAGGTGTTGATGCTCGGGCCGTCAGTAGCGCCCCGCTCAATGTCAGCATCTCCAGAACCGTGCTCGGATGGCAATCATCTCTGGACGATTATCTGCCGGGAGCGGGTGATGAGTTCGTGTTGGTGGATGTCTCCGACTACCACCATTTCGACCCGCTGGTGGTTCTTGAACAGGTGGTGGAAGTCATTGACCATCACCCAGGCTTTGAAAACCATTGGGCGCAGAAGCTCGGATCTGCGGCAGACATCCTGCCGATCGGTGCAGCGGCGACTCTGATTTTTCAGCGTTGGGAAGCGGCAGGGCTGTTGCCGCTGATCAGCGAAAAAAGTGCTGCGTTGCTGGCCACGGCAATTCTGGACAATACCCTGAATTTTACAGGGCAGTTGACCACCCCATCGGATATCCGGGCTTATGAAGTCCTCGCATGCCGGGCGAAACTGGAAGCCGACTGGCCCGAGCGATATTTCTCCGAGTGTCAGGCCACTATCGAGTCAGACCTGATTGGCGCGTTGGCTGGTGATTTGAAGCGGCTGAAAGCCGATAGCAACCTGCCGCAGGTTTTCGCGCAGATGGCGGTGTGGGATGCCAGTGCGCTCATCCGAACGCATCGTTCAACGATCGGTCACTGGCTGACGGCGCAGGGTGGAGACTGGCTGTTAAACGTCATCAGCATCCGCGAGTGCAAAAGCTACTTTCTGGCTGAGCCCTTGGTCAGCCAACAAAAGTTGAGCGATTTGCTGTCGATCGAATGGCAGGCCGGAATGGCTGTGCTTGAACACGCGCTGCTACGTAAGGAACTGTTGAAGCTGGGGTTGGCCCGCATCTGCATTAAAAACGGGTAGCGTCGCCAAAGCCCGCATCATGCAAAAGCCGGCCGCCTCATAATGGAGAGGGCCAACACCTTTTCGCTACTAAACGAGAGGGTGGCAGCTGTACGCAGGTTAGTAGACCGGGGAAACACACAAAGCCGGCGCGCCCGAGGGCGCCCTGCGCACAGCCACCATCAAGTACAGACAAGAACATCTGATCGATGAGGCTCATGCACTTCATGTTGTCACGCGGGCTACTAAACCCGATCACTGAGTTGTCAGTGACCAGGCCACCTTAGAGACGCCCACTCAAGCGCACAAGCCGGCGGATTCAGACGCAACTGTAGGCAATGGAGCAAGGCGCCGAGGCTTCTAACTGGGCTTGAGCGAAAAGGGGGCGGGAATCCTTCAGAAGTAAATCCGTCCCCTTTTCGGACGCTATTTCAGCGGGACATACACATCGGTCTGCCACTGATCCTGCGGCGTCTCGGGGTAAACGCTCAGGTAATGGAAGAACAGGGGATGGTCGCGAAGCTCCTCGCCACTGGCAGGCAACCAATCGCGATAAATCGGATAGATCGTTTCGCCGATATGATCCGGCGACCCCACATGCCGCACCACCACGCATCGCCCAGCCGGAATGACGCGCTCATGCACGCCAAACGCATTCGGCGCCACAGCCTCGTCAATCTCGCCACAGATGACAAAACGAAATTCCTCCGGCGGGGTGGTATCGGGGTTGTTATAGGGAATGCCAAACGTGCGGCTCGACGCCACCGGCGACTGGCCGCTGTGCTTGCGCCATTCGATAAACTGGCTGGTCGTCTGATTGACAAGCCCGGCGGGCCCGCGATGCTCAAGCGCGGCGACCTGGGTTTCAGTGAATTCTACGATGCGCAGTTGCATGATGATCGTCCTGGAAAAGTGAGGGATGGCGAACACCGCATTCCAGGTCTGCCAGTTCGGCGCCTTCCTGAACGCACTCGGCGCCATACCGAACGCCCGCCGAAACGCCCGGCTGAACGCCTCCGGGCTTTCAAAACCGGCACTGAGCGCGGCATCCAGCACCGAATACTCGGCAAGGCCCGCCAAGCTATGGGCCGCGCGACGCAGACGCATCAGCTGCACATACCGTGACACCGGCACGCCGACAAACGCAGTGAACTGTCGATGGAAGTGAAACGCCGAAAAGTTCGCCACCTGGCTCAACGTATTCACCGACAGGTCACCTTCGAGATTGGCTTCGATATAGGCGAGGACGACGTTGAAACGTTTGGTGTAGGCGAGATGGCTGGGCGTTTCGGACACTGGAAGAAACTCCTGGAGGGGCGGTCGGCGATAGAGTCGCCTACAGCGAGGGGGGCGTGCCTAGCCGGGTTTGCTCAAGGTGCGATTGGGCTGCTCACCAAAAACCAGAAAGCCCGCCAAAGCGGGCTTTTTCACAGCTTAAATCACATCAGGTAACAATGGGCGAAGCAAACCTGCGCTTCTAATCGAAAAGGGGGGCGAATTTATTTTGGCTTTTTTTACGGGAAGAAGTCGGCCAGCAACGGACATTCAAAAAGCACCCAGCTGTCGTACCATCGGCATGTCGACAAAACGGAGGTTGATATGGGAAATGGTCATGGCAAACGAGTCGTTGTCATTGGTGCAGGCATTGTAGGCGCGTCACTTGCGTATCACCTGGCTGGTAAAGGTGCGAATGTCATCTTGGTCGAGGCGCAAGGTATAGCGTCTGGAGTAACTGGGAGCTCATTCGCCTGGATCAATACCACACACCCCGAACCTGACCCAATTGCGCAACTGCGCGCTTCTGCCATCAAAGAGTACCGCCGACTCGAAACACAGTTGCCTGGCATGGAAATACGATGGACAGGCGCCTTGTCATACAGCGTGATGCCGAATGCGGCGCTGTCGGCTTCGGGTAAGCAGGCATCGGATCACTGGGTCTCTCGATCGCAGATTCTCGACCTTGAGCCAAATCTTAAGAATCCTCCGGAGGCTGCTTTATTTGTGGCGCAAGAAGGGGCGCTCGACGCAGTGGCAGCTACGCATGCGTTAATCGCGGGCGCCGAGGCATATGGGGCGAAGATTCGCACTCAGACGCGAGTTCTCGGTTTTGTAACGCAGGGTGCAAAGGTGTCCGGGGTTGAAACAACAATAGGCTGCATCGATGCCGATATCGTCGTATTAGCAGCCGGGACAGGTATAACGAAACTGACAGATATGCTTGAGGTGTCCCTACCAATAGAGGCCTCGCCTGCCATTTTCATCCGCTACAAACCACAACCCAACCTCGTGCATACCCTGATCTCCAGCCCCGAAATGGAAGTGAGGCAAAGCTCGGACGGTGCGTTGCTGGCGGCAGAAGATTACCTGGACGAAGCCATGGAGAACCAACCGTTAGCGATCGCACTTCGAACTGCCAAGACAATCCGGAACGAACTCCATGGGGTCAATTCAATAGATGTGGAGAGCGCTTGTGTCGGACTCAGACCCATACCTGCCGATGGTATCCCCATTATCGGTTATCTACCCAAGGTGGTCGGCGCGTATGTTTGCGCAATGCACCCCGGAATTACTTTGGCGGCGATAGTCGGGCGCCTTGCCAGCGAGGAAATCATTGACGGCGTGGCGTCCAGTGCCCTTTACCCATGCCGGCCCGATAGATTTTTCCAAGCTTAGTGGCTGCTCCTGTGAGACAGGTATCGGCCAAGAGCAGACCTTCCTTAAATCTCCAAATAGGTTTACAAACCAGATACGTTCACAAGCTTAGGCGAGGCGGTATGACCCTTTCCAAGGGCAGTATCATAAAACTGATCACTATTGACCGGGCAGCGGTGGTACTCAGGGACTGGATGAACTCTCGGGAGGCGGCTCCTGGAGATATCGCCGTGGTGGAAAGGGTTTCAATGGGGGAGGCTGGATGTACCGTTCTCTTGTTGTGCGAGCCAGAAGTAGGATTCCTTGAGTGGAGAGCGTCATATTTTGAGGCTGGGTTGACCTATGAGGTGCTTAGCAGTCCCACTGACGTCGCCTCTTGAATGTCTGCTCAGGGTCGGTTGCAGCCCTTCACAGAAGGCAATAGTCGGCTAAAAGCGCGCATTGAACATCTACGAATTCAGGACCGATTCAATATGCCGATCAAACCCAATCAACACTTCCCAGTGACGTTAGTCCGCGCTCAACAAAGTGACTTGAACGATCTTGTTGCCATTCGAATTGAGGCCATGCGCGAAAGTTTGGAGCGCATCGGGCGATTTGATCCAGTGCGGGCGCGCGAGCGGTTTGTTCGCTGCTTTGAAGCCCACAACACACATTACATTGAGCTTGCTGGAGAAAGGGTTGGCTTTGTAGTGGTCAAACACCACCCCACTGAACTTGTGCTCGACCACTTATACGTGAGGCCGAGCGCGCAAAGTTCGGGGATCGGCTCTGCGGTGCTCACTCAGATTTTCAAAGCTGCGGATGCGGCTGCACTCCCGATCAAGGTAGGTGCCCTCAAAGAAAGTGCCTCGAATCGTTTTTACACTCGCCATGGCTTCCAGTTCGTCGAAAGCAGTGAATTCGACAATTACTATGTCCGTCAACACCTTACGGCGTGCATCGCACCTTGCCAGCCAGGTGAAATGATTTGAATCCAGCGCATGCCTTCTAGATAATTCCCGCCTTTGGCTCGAAAGGATGCGTGCGATGAAGTTCGAAGGGACTTTCCAATACATAGGCAATCACGGGATCGTGTTCAACGTCTCGCAGATCACTCTCACCGACAGCGAACGCGGACGCCTGCGCGAGTTGCATTTTGGCGAGGCGAAAAGCGCCCACTACGAGGTCAACCGCAAGGTGGTCGAGGTGTACGACAAGATGCTGGCCAAGAACCTGCCGTGCCTGATGATGATCGGCATTTCCAAGCCGCTGACCCGGCAGCAGGGCGATGTTCTCAACGCTCAACGCACCAAAATCGCCAACCTTGCGGCCTCGGCGTTCGCTGGCGCCACCTCTTATGTTGCCTCCCCCTATGTGGGTGCCCCGGTCGGCGCCGGTGTGCGCATGTACGTGAATGAAACCCTCCCGACCTATCATGCAGGCGACGTACTGGTGAGTATTGAGGCGCAGGTGAATGGCGGCATCGGCCCGCAACGTACCGCCTCGACACTGATCATCAAGACCTGACGGGAGAAACACGTGTCTGATATCACCCAACTGGTCGTTGCTCTGGTGCTGTTCTTTCTGATCGATCGGTTTCTCAAATCGTACCCGCTTCGCAAATGGTTAGGGGTACTGCTGGTAGTGATGGGGGCGGTCGGCTGCGTTACCGCGAGCCAAATCCACTTGTCTGGATTCGACCTGGGGTTGCTGTCGGTCTTTGCCGTTGCACTGGGGGTGGGGTTGTTCCTAAAGCGGCGGCGATTCGAGCAGAGGGGGTGAGGGTGGCAGGCGTTTTCATTGATTCGCGCTCTGAAGCCCTGTCTAGTGCTCGCTGAATACGCCTTTTTGTTGATTTCGTTACCTCCTCCTGAAAAACAGATCAGAAGGTATAAACCTATTTTAGAACTAGACATTGTTCAGGAATAAATCCATCCCCTTTTCGCAAAGGAATTTACGTGTTCAAGATTTTCGCTTCTGCACTTGCCTTCACGTGCCTGTTCGGCTGCAGTCAACAACCCCTTGTTCATACCGAAAAGCCCCTCTCCACCCTTCAGGAACAAGAACACGCCCTGATGATCGGTAAATGGTATGGCGAAGCAACAACCCTCGACGGTAAACGTATGCAGCAACTGAGTGAGCGTCGAGCCAATGGCACCTTCATCGTGATGTTTCGCGTGACCGACAAATCCGGCCAATGGTTTGAGCAACAGGAATTCGGCCTATGGGGTGTTTCCGGCAAGATCTACTTCACCATCACTACCGGGAAAAAAGTGGGGGATCTGATTGCTCCCGCCAACCCAGGAAACCCTCATCTGAATGACGCGTATGAAATCATTGAGCTAACCGCCACTACTTATCGGAGCAAGGCGCAAGACGGCGGTGACGACTTCACCCAAAAAAGAGTGGATGACGGGTTTCAGCTGCCAGCTATTCCGGTGGTCAATCCTTGATAATCGCTACCGCGCTCCGCTTGGGTAAGCAGCACTAGACGCGTTGTGTCCGGCCGTCGGGAAGGGGACAGTATGTAGAAGATCGCGCGCCGACCTTAGATGTAAGAGGTCGCTGGGCTTTTGCATAAGGTGGCAGCTCGGAGATCTTTTTTTGACCGGCAGAAGTCAGCCAAAAGCAGTCGTTGAAATTGGCCTAAGTATGTTGTCTAGTCCTGAAATAGGTTTACACCCATTTCAGACTCAAAACGCCCGATGCACCGCATTGGGCGTTTTGTATTTCTGGGACAGATGTGGCCGTTCCCCGTTGTAGATCAGCACCGACTCATCCACCATTTTCACTGCGTCCGCCAAATTTTTAGGGCGATACAGCAGGAACTCGATTTCCGTAAATGCTGACCGACCGCTATTGGCCGAAAGCTTCCATCCGGTAAGCGATTAATCAACCTAGGTTCGAGTAATCCGAAAGCGATCCTGATCTTCACTGCATTCCTTGCGCAATCAGTGATCCCCAGCCACCCACATGCCGCAATTTTCCCTTTGGGATGGATGTTCAATCGATGCTGTGCCGGATTGTTGTCGGCGACGACGGTGTTGTTGATGGCACGCCCGACTTGGGTCGACGCTTTTCAGCGCCGAGTGAGGTTAAACCTGTTGTAAAAAGGCACCTATGCCCCCGCTCACGAGCGTCGCTACAATGCCCCCCCACACTTCACGAATGGATTCGAATTTGCGCCGGTTTGTCGTTCCTTTGGTTGCGTTGCTCCTCGGCTGTCTGGCCTATCTTTTAATCACGCTCGCTATCACCGTATGGCGCAGTCCGTATAGCGTCACGTTGATGATTGGGGCTTTTTACGACGAAGGCCTGGTGGTCGATAAAAACCCGGTCAAGGCCGCACAGTGGTATTTGCGCGCCGCTGAAAACGGCGAACCCGTCGCTGAGTATAAAACCGGTTTTTTCACTTACTACGGGCGCGGCGTAGCGGTGAATCATTCCAAGGGCCTGGAGTGGATCACTCGGTCGGCTGAGCACGGAAACCCGGATGCCCAGTATTTCCTGGGTATTTCCAATCTCGCAGGCACGGATCAACCCAGGAATTTTGCCCAGGCCGCCATGTGGTTTCAAAAAGCCGCCGAACAAGGGCATGCAAAAGCACAAGGAGACCTCGCCAGGCTTTACTACCGAGGTGATGGCGTTGAGGCGAGCGATCAACAGGCGTTCGCCTTGGCAAGCAAAGGCAGTGCTCAAGGGGATGCCGAGTCACTCATACAACTGGCAACTATTTACGCACATGGCAGAGGCGCGCCGGTCGATCTTGAACGCTCGGTCAAGCTACTTGCTCAGGCAGCCGACACCGGCAGTGGCAAGGCTTACGAATTGATGGGCGCCGCGATGCTCAGTGGCAGCGGCACACCCAAGGATGTACCCGCCGCCCTGCAGTGGTTTACCCGCGCCGCCGAGCAAGGCCGGGCCGATGCACAGTTCATTCTCGGCGTTCTCTACAGCAAGGGTGATGAAATACCGGTCGACTACCCGACAGCGAATAGGTGGTTGCTCAAGGCTGCTGCGCAAGGCCATGCCTTTGCAACCGCGATCCTTGCAGTGCAGGTAGATACCGGTCGAGGTTTCGAACGTAACAAGCTCAAGGCGTGCGGGCTCTTGCGCGTAGCTTTGAAACGCAAACTGCCGAAAAATCAAGATGAAATGCGCGACCAGCTGGAGCATGAAGAAAGGGAGCTTTCGCCAGGCCAATTGGCTGAGGTTGCGGCACTGGAAAACCTCTATTCAACTCCGGAAGGGCTCGAACAACTGTTGGCAGATATAACGAGCGTGCAGTAGGCATATGGAAGTGGAACAGCGTTCACGAGCGAGTTACGTGAACTATGGAGAGCCACGTGAACGCATACATAATGTGATCTAGGAAGAAGTCGAGTTCGCTTGCACAGTTGCACAGTTGCACAGTTGCACAGTTGCACAGTTGCACAGTGTCGCGCCCAGTGCCGGAGAATTCGGTGATGGGCAATATGAAGGTTACGATGACCCGTCTTTTGCCGTTTCCAGCTTCTCGCGAAGATATAATCGTGGTCGGGTTCGTCGAATTGCAGCGTGTTACTCCGGTGGAGATTCAGCCACAGAAGGAGCACCCACAAGTTGGTCTAGAGGGCTGCTTCTGGCCGATTGCTGGCTGTCTCGTCCGGCCGGGGGCCGACGCTGGCTTGCGCCTTGTCCGCCAGCCGTTGCACCCACTCGGCATCCTGCTGATTGACCACGGCGTAACGGTCCGGGGGTAAAAAGGCCCAGTGATGGGCCACCTCGACAAGGCGCTTGAGTTCATCGGCAGACAGCCAATACGGCGTGTCGACCAATGGCATCGGCGCACCGCTGAAACGCCGGCCGAGACAGAGGTGGGTGCCGGGGGCAAAGGCGAACGTCAGTGCCTGCCAGGGCTGCATGTGCTTGTCCGGCGTGGGTATTTTGCCAACCCGCCCATAGTTGAAGTTGCCCGCGTATTCTTCCTTGAGCACCAGCCAGTGACCCGCAGTCGTCCTGGCCAGGACCCATTGCGTTACACCGCTGTGTTGCACGCATTCAAGCTTGCCGTTTGCCCATTGCATGAGGGTGTTGCAGTCCGGATCATAATCGGAGGACCACAGGCTGGTGCCGGATACCAGGCCATGGTGCTCAAGCTCGACCAACCCTTGCTCCGGCATGGACCGCCAGTAGCGTTTGGTCGGGTCGCGGGCATCGCGCAAGAAGTTGCGTAACCCCCAGCCCGCCATGAAGAGCAGCGTGGCGAGGGCAAGCCAGCCAAAGGAGGCTCCGACGATCCGGTCAATATCCAGGCCGGGGGCGAATAACGAGCGATAGAGCAACAGGCCCAGTAAAAACGCGATACCCGGCAACACAGGGCCAAAGCACAGCGGCGGCACCAACACTTCGATCCAACTGAAGCGGTGCCTGCACGCGTGCTCCCGCGCCCAGGCTTGCTCCTGGGCGAGCATCGGCGCCTGTTCGCGTGGGGCAATGCCAGGGTCGGGCGTCTGAAAGCGCATGAACAGTGTGTAGGGGGTATCTCTCATGGACCCATCATGCTCTTGAGGTCGAAACGGGGACAGCCTGTAGAAGATCCTGCGCCGGCTATATATGCAAGAGGTCGCCGGTTTTTTGCATAGGTTGAGACGACTCGGCGACCTTTTGTGAGCGAAGCGTCTAGCTGATAGCCGCCTAGTGCGTCATCAACTTATCCATCAGCAATACGCCCAACCTGAGTTGTCAGCGACCAGGCCACCTTAAGGCGAGGACAACGTTGAAACGTTTGGTGGGGCGGCTATGAAGTTTGCCGATGCCTATCCGCTGCTGAAAAAATGCGGATAGCTTGACCCGGAAGGGGCGCGACCGCCTTGTGCAGTGCGCGTACTGCAGCTTTGGGTCGAAAACAGTCACTCCCACCCGGAACGTCCACGGAAATTTGACCCATGAAAACCGCTCTAATCTCCGACACTCACAATCTCCTCCGCCCCGAAGCCATCGGCGCGCTCGAAGGCTGTGACTTGATCATCCACGCCGGTGACATCGGCAATCCGGACATCCTCGCCCAATTGGCCAAAATTGCCCCAGTCCACGCCGTGCGCGGCAACAATGATCTCAGCAGCCCATGGGCCAAAGACCTCCCGGACCTCCTGACCTGCACCCTCAACGGCTGGCACACCCTCCTTGTCCACGACATCGCCGACGTCCCCGCCGATCTAGATCCAGACATAAAGCTCATCATCTCCGGCCATTCACACAAACCTCGCATCGAATGGCACGGCGATCGTCTATACGTGAACCCCGGTAGCGCTGGCCCTCGGCGTTTCAAATTGCCGGTCACGCTGGCGATTCTCGAGATACAACCCGACAGCATCAATCCGCGCCTGATTTCCCTGCTGGATCCCCCCAGCTGACACCGCTACGGTTCCCCCGACCCAGAACAAGGAACCCACGCATAATCTGCACCGCCAGCCGCCGCAGCGTTTTGTTGGGAGCAATGTTCAACCGCATGGCGCCATCCGGGTTCGAAGCGGTTGGGGAAGAAAGGGGACTGATTTATTTCTCAGCGGGAGAAACGCTCACCAGCAGAGATGAACCAACGATTCGTTATGACCGCTGCGCTACATGATTAGGGAAAGAGAACGCTAGTGGAGACTGATTGCTCGTCGGTAGAAGAAGCGATAGCGAGCACTGCACAGCTTAAAGGGTTATGGCAATATGACTTCATGCGTCGTTGAGAAGTGTCTCATGCTGGCGTACACAAAGGACGTGAAATGACATCGCTGGCAGCCCATCTTACCTGGCTTGAGCACAATGGCACCTATACCTCGGCGTGTGGGCGCTCAATCCCAGTTTATCGATTCAACCATAACGCATTAGATATTTCCATAATGTCCGATTGGGCGAGGCATTTTAGAAGTCACTACTGCAGCGACCAAGAATTACGATACTTAAAAAACCCCACAAAGACTAACTCTGAATATTTGATCACCGAAAAATTCCCCAGCGAATCAATTGCGCCAGGCCCGAGTATTCGGGCCGGGGATTTTGCAGAGATCCTAATAGCTGACTACCTACAATATATTAGAAACTACGCAGTCCCTCGAACACGCTATGATCGGAAGGTTGTAGCGAATGAATCCAGCAAGGGGTCAGACGTAATCGCGTTCAAAAAAAATCCGAACGTAATCAGTGAAAAGGATGAGCTGTTAATATTTGAAGTTAAAGCAAAAGCAACTGAAAAGACAAAAGTTAACGTCCTTCAGAATGCAATTGATGACTCCATCAAAGATGAAATTCGGATTGCAGAGTCTTTAAACGCCATGCGTCAGAGGTTATATGATCGACAAGATTTTGATGGAGTCGACTTGATAGAGCGCTTCCAGCGCGAACCTGATTATCCTTGCAAGCGCAAGTACGGCGCAGCAGCGGTTTACACGTCGTCATCTCTACATGAGAGCGTAGTATGTACCTCAGATGCTGGCAATCACCCTAGTGCCGACAGCTTGGAATTACTCATAGTGAGTGGGGTTGAACTGATGTCACTGATTCACGAGCTTTATCGGAGGGCGGCAGATGAAGCTTGAAAATAACGGTCGTGAAATTCTCGATGTTACACGTGCTAAAGCAAAACAGTATGAGTTTGGAATCGAAGAGGAATTTCACGTTGATCTTCCTCAGGATCCTAAGCGATTGCTAGTGTTCACGATTGGCGTGCTCGGGGAGTTGGCCGCACTTGAATCCCGCCCATCAGATGAACGCGAGGAGCATAAGCAAGTATTGAAACAACAATTAGTATTGGCTGGACAGTTTTTTGAGTCTTTAAGTCTGTCTCGCCTGACAACCGAAATAGATGAGTATCTAAAAATTTTGAGCTCGGCCGCTTATTATCTTGCCGAAATGCCAGGCAGTTCATTGGTTCTAGCTAAAGCAGTTTCGAGAACTCCGTCAGAGCTAACGGGCAGTAGGCTCGAAAGCTTCTTAGTGTGGCTACTAAAATCCGAGCTGAGTGAAAATTTTAATGTTTCTTCATCAGGATGCTATAACCAGCAGGTCCGCAGAACAGCAATGGCTTATCGCGCTTTTATGAATATGGAGGCAGATCTATCAGACGTAGAAGACGAGCTAAATGATTTCAGAAACACTGTCTATGCGAGCGGCTCAGATCGTGAGGTGCTGCTGGCTGACACTATCACTGCCCTAATTAAAAGAAAAATCAATAATTCGTCATTGATCTGCCTACCTAAATACACCGGACTGGAACAGAGTCGTTGGCACCAAGCGCTCGCAAACGACAAATTTATAAAGGAGTTCTGGCCTGCACAACGTTTGGTGGGAAGCCTAGGCGTGCTGAAGGGTGAGTCGGCAGTTATGCAAATGCCCACTAGTGCGGGCAAAACTAAGTCTATCGAGCTTATCATTCGGAGCGGATTTCTATCAGGTCGTGCAAAATTATCCGTGATTGTCGCCCCCTTCCGTGCATTATGTAGGGAAATTACTCAGGGGTTCATGGCATCGTTTGAGAATGACTCCGTCAATATAAACGAGCTTAGAGATGTTACAAATTTGGATGAGGATGAGCAGCAATTTCTTAAATTTTTACTTGGTGAGGATTTTAAAGGCAAACATGATCACACTGTAATTGTTTCAACACCGGAAAAGTTAGTTTACCTGCTTAGGCATGAACCTTCTCTTGCCAAAAAAATTGACTTGCTGATATTTGACGAGGGTCATCAATTTGATAGTGGAAAAAGGGGGGTAACCTACGAACTCTTGATTGCTTCGCTGAAGAAAACGATACCCGAGAAGGCACAAAAGGTTTTGATTTCAGCGGTTATGTCTAATGCAGAAACAATTGGCGACTGGCTGAATGGAGAGTCCAGTCTAAGCATTCAGGGTAGTAATTGGCTGCCATCTATCAAAAGTGTAGCTTTTCTGAGTTGGTTTCACGATATGGGCCAGCTGAGTTACCTCCGGCCAGACAATAAACGCGACAGCGGCTTATATGTCCCCAAGATAATCCAACAGTCAAATCTTAAACTGCAAGGGAGAGAAAGCAAGGCTCGGTTGTTTCCAATAAAGGCCGAAGTTCAGTCAATTTCCTGCTATCTGGGGCTTCGACTGTGCCAGCAGGGGCCAACAGCTATATTTTGCGGGGATAAAAGAACAGTCATTAGTCTGTGTTCGACTATTGTAGATGTGTACAAACGAGGATTATCACTTCCTGCGCCAAGCTCAGTCTCAGATGCTGATGAACTTCAGAAAATAGCGTTTCTGTCACATCTACACTTTTCCGATCAGCACATTTTTTCTGAAGCTATTCCTCTAGGAGTCCTACCTCACAGTTCAGCCATTCCAAATGGTCTCAGGATCGCGGTTGAATGGGCTATGGACAAGGGAGCCGGACACCTCGTCGTATGCACCTCGACACTCGCTCAAGGTGTAAATCTTCCAATCAAATACCTTCTAATCTCAAACCTAATGCAGGGTGGTAAAAAAATTTCCACTCGGGAGTTTCAAAACCTGATTGGTCGCGCTGGACGGGCGGGTTATCATACTGAGGGTAGTATAATTTTTACCGACCCCAAAATTTACGACAACCGTTTTCTATGGAAAGGACGTGATAAATGGGAAAGAACGCTCAAGATATTAAATTTTAATAACGCTGAAGAGTGTATGAGTAGTTTGATGGAGGTAATTCAACCACTTCCTTTGACAAAAGGTGAAAATGATGTTCTCAACTTCATCTCAAACCCGCTTAGTGAAAGACTATTGTGGCGCGAATGGTGCGAGGAAAACGGAACCCCCGAGGAAAGCTTTACTGAACTGATGCACGACTTGGATAAAAAGGAGCAAGTCCTTCATTCCATTGAAAGCTATTTCATGTCAACTTTGAAGGACGACAGCTCTTTGTTGTCGACAGAATACTTTCTAGACCTCGCTTACGAAACTCTTGCTTACCATCTTGCGGATGATGACGCTAAAGATCAGTTGGTGGCAATGTTTTCTGCCGTCCACTCGAGGTTAATCGTGATACCTGTAGAAAAATTCTCCTATTATGGACGAACCTTACTTGGACTTGATCAGCTTATTTACATCGAAGATTGGATAGAGTCTCAATTATTCGAGCTTGAATTTTGTGATTCCCCTCAGGATTTTCTCGAAGTATGCTGGCCCTTAATCACTATGTTTTCGAAAAATAAGATTGTTTCTAATCTCTATCCGCAGGAACAAGCGGTAAACATTGCCACTCGATGGTGCAGTGAAAAAAGCTATTCAGAGATCCTGGCTTATGCAAAATTAAACAACTTTTCCATTAAGGCGAAAAGCACTTATTACTCGATTACTCAAGAGCATATTGTAGATTTCTGTTCTGCTCTTTCCTATGATGGGATGTTAATAGTTGGGGCTGTCGGCGACATTGTCGAAGGCAAGGCCTTGAATGAGACATTGCTTAACCATGCCAGATTGCTTCAAAGTCAGCTGAAACTCGGTTTGTCAGACGAATTCAAAATCTGGATACATGGGCAAGGATTCCCTGACAGAGAGGTGTGCAAATTGATCAGCCAGCAATTGGAAAGCGTTCGAGAAAACAAAAATATCATTGACTACAAAGTGTTAAAAAACAACAAGCAAGTTCTAAAGGAAGCGCTGTCAAGATTGCCTAGTGCATTTTCATTGCCGAAATTTATTTGACTGAACAGCCCTGTCTAATAGGCATTTTTAAAGAGTTTTTCCGGTTCTTTAGCAGATAAAATAGAGCGTCCGATTTTGGCCGATAGCCGCCTAAGTCGCTCACCGCTTTTCAACTGCCACCATTTCCCCCTTGCCCATCGCACACGCCACTGCCGTAACCGAGATCACCGCCCAGCCTCTCGGGCAAAAAATCCATCGCTGAGCAACGGTTTGTACAAGCTCGTTACCCGACCACCCACCACCCTCAAACTTTCCCCCCCAAAGTCGATACAGTGTTGAACGCCACCACCCCCCTCGAAAAACAGGTATCCCGCATGCGCCTCAGAAATCTCAACGTAGCCCCACGCGCTGCGCTTTTTTTCGCGTTAATCATTGCGCTGGTCTTTGTGCAGGGCGTATTCGCAGTCATGCAGATGGGCAAGCTGAAGGATTCCGAAAAGGACGTCGAACTCAACTGGATGGCCAGCGTCCGACAAACGGCGTTGATGAACAGCACGGTCCTGCGTTTGAGGCTTGAAACGCAGCGGGGTCTGGCTGACCCCACGTCCATTCAAAAAACTCTTGAAGCCTTCCCCGGTTACCGCAAGGCGTTCACCGAAGCCGTGGCGAATTACGAGCCTCTGGTTGGAGGCGATAAAGAGCGCTCGTTATACACGGCGGTGAAAACCAGCGCCGAGGCGTACATTCGTCAACTGGACCTGCTCGAGCCGTTGATGCGCCAGGGTGACCTGGAGGGCGCGGTCGGCCTGGTGAGGAGTGGTATTCGGCCCCTGACTGATGCGATGGAGACGCAGATCAATGCGTTGACCACTTTCAACAATGATGGCGCAGCGGAGGCGGGGTGGTATTCCACCAGTGTCTATAACAACGGGTTTTGGCTGATCGTGGGGCTGATTGCCGGGGTTATCGTGCTGACGGTGGGGTTGGCGCTGTTGCTGACCCGAAGCATTACCTCGCCGATCAATGATGCCTTGACGGTCGCGGAGCGTATCGCCGGCAGTGATCTGTCCAAGGAGGTTTTGGTCAGCGGCACGGATGAGGCCGGGCGTTTGTTGAAGGCGCTTGCGCAGATGCAGGCGAACCTGCGCAGTACCATCATGCAGATTTCCGATTCGTCTACTCAGTTGGCCTCGGCGTCTGAGGAGATGACGGCGGTCACGGAGGAGTCGAGCCGGGGCCTGGTGGCGCAGAATGATGAGGTCAATCAGGCGGCCACGGCGGTCACCGAAATGAGCGCGGCGGTGGATGAGGTCGCTCGCAACGCGGAGTCGGCATCCGAAGAGTCCAAGCGTACCCAGGGCTATACCGAGGTCGGTCTGGCACGTGTGGCGCAGACGCTGCAGTCGATCCAGAAGCTCAACGGTAACGTTGAAAACACCAGCGAGCAGATTCAGGGGTTGTCGGATCGTGCGCAGAGCATCACCAAAGTGGTCGATGTGATTCGGGCGATTGCCGAGCAGACCAACCTGTTGGCGTTGAACGCCGCGATCGAGGCGGCACGCGCCGGTGAGCAAGGTCGTGGTTTTGCGGTGGTGGCTGATGAAGTCAGGGCTTTGGCCCATCGCACCCAGGTGTCGACCCAGGAAATCGAGCAAATGATCGCCGGCATCCAGAGCGAATCGGACCTGGCAGTGAAGGCGATGAACACGAGCCGGGACCTGGCGACTGAATCACTGGGTGTGGCGCAAGAGGCCAGTACTTCGCTGGATCAGATTTCCACGGCGATTGTGCAGATCAACGAGCGTAACCTGTTGATCGCGACGGCCTCCGAAGAGCAGTCGCATGTTGCGCGTGAGGTTGACCGCAACCTGGTCAGTATTCGCGAGTTGGCCACCCAGAGCGCCGCGGGGGCCAGCCAGACCGCGAGTGCCTGCGGTGAAATGTCAAAACTGGCGATCAACCTGAATCAGTTGGTCAATCGCTTTGTAGTGTGACGCGGTTTTTTTGAATGAAGTGTAAGCAGGCTTGGCGACAGGTGACCTATCGCCAAGCCTGCGCACGTCAGATCCCGCCGACCAACTTGCCCCCCTCCATGCGGCGCTTATACGCGCTGTCCCGGCTCGCCAACCAGAAGTACAGCGGCGACGTCACCAGCAGCCCCACCACCCAGGACAGGTCCGCGCCATTGATGTGCTCGGAAATAGGTCCTACGTACAGCGGTGTGTTCATGAACGGAATCTGCACCACGATGCCTACCGCATAGGCCAGCAGCGCCTGTGGGTTGTACTTGCCGTAGATGCCGCCGTCCACGCGGAAGATCGAGGCAATGTCGTACTTGCCCTTGTGGATCGCATAGAAGTCGATCAGGTTGATCGCCGTCCATGGCACCAGCACCACCAGCAATACCAGCACCATGTCGACGAAGTGGCCGATGAAGTCTTTGGAGGCGAACACGGCGGCAATCGCACACGCGGCCAGCACCAGCACCGAGATCACCGCGCGGCTTTTGGCGGTCGGTATCCAGCGGTAAGCGAAGGTCTGCACCAGGGTGATGATCGACAGCACCGCGCCGTACAGGTTGAGGGCGTTGTGGCTGATGACGCTGAGCAGGAACAGTACCAGCATCAACGGGCCGATGGCGCCGGTGGCGAGCTTGACGGCGTCCATGGTGTCCATGCCCACCGGGGTGGCGAGCACGGCCACGGCGCCGAAAATGAAGGCCAGGCTGGAGCCCAGTGCAGAGCCCAGGTAGGTGGTCCAGAAGGTCGACGCCACCGGTACGTCGGCCGGCAGGTAGCGGGAGTAGTCCGACACATAGGGGGCAAAGGCGATCTGCCAAAGCGCCGCCAGCGACACGGTCGCCAGCCAGCCGGACAGGTTGAATTCACCACGGGTCAGAAAGTCTGCGGTCTGCACATGGGTGAAGATGTAGCCGAAGCCCAGCACGATGCCGGCGCCGAGTACCCAGGTGCCGATGCGGTTGAGCACGTGGATGAAGCGGTAGCCGATAATGCCGATCACGCCGGAGCCAATCGCGCCGATCACGATGCCCACCGGCACCGGTACGCTGTCGACCACGCCGTGCAGGGACTTGCCCGCCAGCACGATGTTGGAGGCGAAGAAGCCGACGTACATGACGCCGGCAATCACCACCACCAGCAATGCGCCGAGCGAACCGAACTGGGCGCGGCTCTGGATCATTTGCGGGATGCCCATCTGCGGGCCCTGGGCCGAATGCAAGGCCATCAACACGCCGCCGACCAGGTGGCCGATGAGGATGGCGACAATGCCCCACAGCAGGTTCAGGTGAAACAGTTGTACGCCGAGCGCACCCGTGACGATCGGCAACGGCGCGATGTTGCCGCCGAACCACAGGGTGAACAGGTCTCTTACCTTTCCGTGGCGATCTTCCGGGGGCACGTATCCAATCGTGTGTTTTTCGATAAGCGGGGCGGAGGATGTTGCAGTGGTGACCATGACGAGCTCCAAGGCAAGGTGAGTACGTTGACGTACTTCGCTGTGCGCCGCACGGAGAGGCGCTTTCTTTGTTGTTGGAGGGATCATCTGCAATGGGCGCAGGGAGGTAAATTAGTAAGTTTGTTGCTATAGACCTTAAAAAATATAGCTCGCGGCGGATTCTGCTCCGGTATGTTGCATGCACTTGAATCCTCGTAAAAAAGCCGATTTTTACGCACTTGTTTGGGGCGAAATCCCACGTTTCTGGAGGTTCTGATGGCTGCTTACAACCTGCGCCAGCTCAGATATTTTGTAACCACGGCAGAATGCGGCAGCGTCGCCGAGGCCTCGCGCAAGCTGTATATCGCGCAACCGTCGGTGTCCACCGCCATCAAGCAGTTGGAAGACAGCTTTGGCGTGCAGTTGTTTATCCGCCATCACGCGCAGGGGGTGTCGCTCACACCCAGCGGCGCGCGGTTTTATCGCAAGGCGCTGGAGCTGTTGCGGGTGGCCCATGAGTTCGAGCAGAACGCCCTGGCGGACAATGACGTAGTGGCGGGGCAGATCGATATCGGCTGCTTTGAAACCGTGGCGCCGTTGTATCTGCCGCGCTTGATCGCAGGCTTCAAAGCGCGTTGGCCGGGGGTGGAAATCCGCATTCGCGACGGTGAACAACAAGAGCTGGTGCAGGCGTTGACGGCGGGCAGTATCGATATGGCGATGCTGTTCGAGCATGACCTGGGCGGCACCATCGAGACGACGCCATTGATGCCGCCGCAACAGCCGTATGCCTTGTTGCCGGCAGATCACCGCTTTGCGCAGCAGGCCAAGGTGTCGTTGGCGGACCTGGTGCTGGAGCCGATGATTTTGCTCGATGTGCTGCCCAGTCGGACCTACTTCGTGAGCATCTTTGAAGAGCGCGGGCTGACGCCGAATATCGTGTTCAGCTCGCCGTCGATCGAGATGGTGCGGGGCATGGTGGGCCGGGGGTTCGGCTTTTCGATCCTGGTGACCAAGCCGTATTCCGAGTACGCCTATGACGGGCAGAAGGTGGTGTGTGTGCCGTTGGCCGAGACGGTCACCGGGTCGGGCCTGTCGGCGGTATGGCTGCGGCGCGCACCGTTGACCAAGCCGGTGCAGTTGTTTGTTGATTACTGCCGTGAGGAGCTGGCGCGGCTGCTTGGCTGACAGGATCGTTCTCGCGCCGGGCGCGGGAACGATCAACAACGCGGGTCTTTATTCAGGCGCGTAGTTCCTGATGCATTCCACGCGCATCCAGTCTTCAAACAACTGGTTGGTTTTGTTCACGCTTTCCAGATAGTGGGGGCTATAGGTGCCATCGGCTTGGTCAGGGTGGAAGCTGAAGGTGAAGGTCTCTGATTCAATTGCCCCATCGCCATAATCCAGTTTGCTCGACTCCGGCTGCCCGATGGTCACTTGGGTGCCGTGGCGCCTGGCGGCTTCAGAGAGCAGATCGATGACCCTCGCGAAGTCTTCTTTTCTTACGGTGATGCGGTTGGATTCTTTGTCCGGCGTATTGGGTTCGGGGCGCAGGCGCAATGCTTCCGGCGCCGCTTGAAGGGTGTTTGAATACAGGAAGGATTGAATGCTGTTCATATAATACCCGTGGCTGTGTTGAGAGTTGATGAAGCGAAAGTTAAATAAAAAGTATCGGCGATCAACTGGCAGATCAAAAGTCTGCAAGTTGAAGGTTTTGATATTGGGTTTAGTGTTTTTTAGATAGCTAGAGCATTACTAAACAGCGGCATAATTGGTAATGCCCGCACTTCTCATTCGACCTTCGAACATTCGGTTTGCACCTTCCATTCTTTTCAAATAATCAGGGCTGAAGGTGCCGTCCGCCTGGTCCGGTTCGAAGCTGAATTTGACTGTATGGTAGGTTTTCCGCCCTTCGCCAAAGTCAGCTACGAACGACTGATCGTATTCCTGGTTGACTGTGACCCGGTTCCAGTTTGCGGCATCGTTAAAAAAGTCCACGGCGTCGGCATGGTCTTCTTTGTGTACGGTGAATTGGCGGGAGGTTGATTGAGGGTGCACTTCACTTGAGCGCACGGCACGTACTTGGGCATCTGTATCCAGCCGTGGAGCGGATAGCGAAGATGAAATACTACTCATGATAAGTACCTGTAAGTTGATCAGGGTATAACCAGTCAAGTTTGACTGCCTTCATGGGTGGTCATTAAGTTCCTTCGGTTCCAGGCGATAACTCACCAAATGTGGCGGAACATTTCATCTTTGCAGGAGGATAAGTTTTTACAGCGAAAGCGCCGGACAGCCACAACGTAGTAGGCAATATCCGGCGCCAGGCCTGTTCGAATGTGTCAGGCCGGGAGGGGGGAGAGGGCTGTGTCCGGCTCAAGCGCGGATCGAGTCCAGCATCCGTTGCAGCATTGCGTCGCAGCCCGCCAGTTGTTCCAGGCTTACGAATTCATCCGGCTTATGCCCCTGGTCCATACTCCCAGGCCCGCACACCACGGTGGGAATGCCCACGGCATCAAACAACCCGCCTTCGGTACCAAATGCCACGGTGCCGAAGGCCCGTGAACCGCAAAACGCGGCAATCAACTCCGCGGCCTGGCTGCGCTCATCGGTGACCAGCCCCGGATAAGCCGACAGCGCGGTAAACCGGATGTCACTCTGCGCGCTCACCGCCTGCATGCGTGGCAGCACCTGTTGCCTGGCGTAGGCTTGCAGGGCTTGTGCGACCTCGGCCGGATCCTGGGAGGGCAGTGCGCGAACCTCAAAGTCAAACCGGCAGTCGGCCGGTACGATATTCAGCGCCTTGCCGCCGCTGATCACGCCGGCCTGCACGGTGCTGAAGGGCGGATCAAACCTTGGGTCTTGTTGATCGCGCAGGCGTTGCCCGATGCGTCCCAGTTCGCCAATCAGGTCGGCGGCGTGCTCGATGGCATTCACGCCGTAGGGCGCATACGCCGAATGGCAGGCTTCGCCGTGCACATCACAGCGCATGGCCAGCTTGCCCTTGTGGCCGAGCACCGGTTTCAGTTCCGTCGGTTCGCCGATGATGCACAACATCGGTTTGACCGGCCGCTGTTCCAGCAGCGCCAGCAGCGAGCGCACGCCCAGGCAACCGACCTCTTCGTCATACGACAGGGCGATGTGCACCGGCCTGCGCAATGTCGCCTGGACCAGCGCCGGAACCAGCGCCAGCACGCAAGCGATATAGCCCTTCATGTCGGCCGTGCCCCGGCCAAACAGCTTGCCGTCGCGCTCGGTCAGCGCAAACGCCGGTACGCTCCAGGGCTGGCCATCCACCGGCACCACGTCGGTATGCCCCGACAGCACAATCCCCGGCAGTTCCACCGGGCCGATGCTGGCGAACAGGTTGGCCTTGCTGCGTTCGTCGTTGTAGATCAACTCACAGACCACGCCAAAACCGGCCAGGTAATCACGTACGTACTCGATCAACTGCAGGTTGGATTCGCGGCTGGTGGTGTCGAACCCCACCAGCGTTTGCAGCAATGCGCGGCTGTGGCTCATCGGTCATCTCCGGCCACGCCGTAGCCGGGTGAGCGATCAGGGGCGAGCGCACGGTCGATGTAGTCCTGCACCTGCGGGCGGTACGCGTCCCAGAGTTTTTGCAGCTCAACGATGGGCGCTTCATCGGCCCAGTCCACGCGCAGGTTGATGATCGGCCAGGTCAGCTCACCCACCACCACCAGCGCAGCGGAATGCACCGGGCCGGCTTCGCCACCGGCGGCGATGGCCGCGTGCATTGCCGCCAGCAACCGGTCCGCCAATTGGCCTTCGCTCTGTTCAAAGGCCATGACCATCGCCTCGATCACACCGCGATCGGCGAGCATATTGCCCGCCGCCACACACTGTTCGCGTGACACGGCATTGTGCGTGCCGAGGGTTTCGC
Organism: Pseudomonas sp. R11F; assembly: GCF_050312575.1. Classification (NCBI taxonomy): domain Bacteria; kingdom Pseudomonadati; phylum Pseudomonadota; class Gammaproteobacteria; order Pseudomonadales; family Pseudomonadaceae; genus Pseudomonas; species Pseudomonas sp. R11F. The sequence goes on from NZ_JBNPJU010000065.1 coordinate 241,751, forward strand.
TGCCGCTGAAATGTACGCTGCGCCCCAGGTGATCAATCGCCGTCAGTTGCCGGTACTGGCTGTAGCCGTTGCTCGTCAGGGCCTTGTCGAGGGCGTCGGCCGGTGCGAGGCCCTGTTCCAGCAGGTCGAGTACATCTGGGCCGAGCGCCGGCAGGGTGATGTTCTGGGTCGACACCGCGCCGACACCGGGCCGCAGCCACGGGCAACGGGCGCCTACGGCGATGCTCGAGGAACTGATGGCGATCCCCAGCTGGCCGGTGTCCGCGCAGCGGGCAACGATGGAAAAGGTCATGGGTTGCCTCCTTACTCTGGGATAACCGCGATCACGTCAATTTCCATCAACCACTGTGGCTGACCCAGGGCCGACACCACCAACCCGGTGGAAATCGGGAATACTCCTTTGAGCCACTTGCCGACTTCCTGGTACACCGGTTCGCGGTAGCGCGGATCGATCAGGTAGGTGGTGGTCTTGACGATATGCGACAGGTCGGAGCCCGCTTCCTCGAGCAACTGCTTGACGTTACGCATGGCTTGCTCGGCCTGGGCTCGCGGGTCGCCGAGGCCGATCAGGTTGCCTTCGAAATCCGTGCCCACCTGGCCGCGCACATACACGGTGTTGCCGGCGCGCACGGCCTGGCACAGGTCGTTGTCCAGGCTCTGGTTGGGGTAGGTTTGCTTGGTGTTGAACATGCGGATGCGAGTGTGAGTAGGCATCAAAAAGACTCCGGCAAAAAAGTGATCAGGCGCTGACAGGGGACGGGCGAGCCACCGGGGCGGCTTCGCGGTATTCAAGGTATTGGCGCTGGATGGCGATGTGGTCGGCCACGTATTTGGCGTCGTGCCACACCCCCCAGATGAACGACGAACCCCGGCGCGACTGCCACGGCAACCCGAGGAAATAGATACCCGATTCGCTGGCCACACCGCGCTGGTGCTGCGGCTTGCCGGCGGCGTCGAACGCGTCGACTTTCAACCAGCTGTAGTCCACGGCAAACCCGGTGGCCCAGATGATCGAGGTGATGCCGGCCTTGGCCAGGTCCAGTTCCAGGATCGGGTGCTGAATGCACTCGGCGTCGGGGAACACGCGGCGGGCTTCGGGCTCCTCCGGCAGGTCGAGGCCGTTGCGCTCGATATAGGCGTCTGCCGCATCCAACAGGGCCAGGTAGTTCTCATCACCACGTGCCAGGTTCTCCACCAGGTTGGCCTGGAAGCGGGCGACGTTGCCGTCGAAGGACTGGGTCAGGCCGACCAGGGTCATGCCTTGCTGGGCCAGCTCGCGAAAGTCGATGGTCTTGCCGCCGTGGGCGCCGCTGACGGCAATGGTCACGTGCTCGCGGCCGGGTTTCATCGCCGCCTGGTCCCACTCGCCCAACACCCCCAGCCACCAGCAGAAATCACGCTTGCGATAGGCACGCGGCGGGCGGTCGTGAGCGCCGACCGACAGGTACACCTGGCGCCCGGAGCGTTGCAATTCATCGGCGATCTGCACGCCGGACGAACCGGCCCCCACCACCAGCACGGCGCCTGTCGGCAGTTGCGCAGGGTTGCGGTAGTCGGCGGAATGGATCTGATGCAGCTCGGTGTCCTTGGGCGCAATCGCCGGAATCACCGGCTTCTGGAACGGCCCGGTCGCCGCCACCACACGGTTGGCTTCGATCACCCCTTCGCTGGTGTGCACGGTGAAACCGGGGCGGCCCACGTTGCGCACCACAGAAAGCACATCGACACCGGTGCGTATCGGCGCATTGAACTTGCGGGCATAGGCTTCGAAGTAGGCGGCAACGCGTTCTTTCGGGGCGAAGCCGTCGGCGGCCACGTCATCAAATTCCAGCCCGGGAAAACGGTCATGCCAGGCCGGCCCGTTGGCCACCAACGAGTCCCAACGCCCGGTGCGCCAGCGCTCGGCAATGCGGCTGCGCTCCAGCACCAGATGCGGCACGCCTTGCTTGCTCAGGTGCTCGCTCATGGCGACGCCGGCTTGACCGGCTCCCACCACCAGCGTGTCTATTGTTGTTATTGCTTGAGTCATGTGTCTGTCCTTGCGTAATGCAGTTGGATTCAGCTTGGGCATGACTTCAAGGCTAGGGGGAGGGCGGTTTTTAATAAAATATTATTAAGCTGGGAATTGAGCATAAATATCGGATGCAGCCGGCGGGCGCGGCTGTGCATCGTCAAGCGCCTAGAACTCCCCCGAATACTTCACCGCTGCGGCCGCACGCGACGGCACATCCAGTGCGCGCAGCACCGACGACACATGAATGCGCACGGTAAACGGCGAGATAGCCAGGGCTTTGGCGATTTCCTTGTTGGTCTTGCCCTGGGCGATCAGGCGCAGCACTTCCTGCTGGCGCGGGGTGAGGGTGTGGGTGTCCAGCGGCAGCAGGCCGGAGGGGGCGAACTTGACGAGCACTTCGCCTTCGCGGATCGCCAGCAACGCCTGGCCGATTTCATCCGGGGCAATGTTCTTGCCGATAAAACCGTCGACGCCCAGCGCCATGACCTGTTCGATCAACTCACGGTCATCCACCATCGACACCACCACCAGGGTGGTGCGGCGCAGTTGCTGGCGCAGCTTGGCCAGTTGGCTCATGCAGGTCAGGCCGGGGAAGCGCAGGTCGAGGATCAACGTATCGACCTCGCCGGGATCCAGCAGCAAGGCTTGCACCGCGTCCAGGTCGCCGGCTTCCTGGATCACGGCGCCGGGCAGCAGCCGTTGTACCGTGCGCGCCATGCCTTCGCGAAACATCGGGTGGTCGTCGGCAATGATGATCCGGCCTGTCATGGTGGGCTCCTTCCTGGGGCACGACGTTGCTGAGGCATGTTACTTTACCACCGGGCGGGATGCCCGCTCAGTCCCCTTGATACGCTGAACGTGACGACAAGGACGTAGTGCATGAGTCATGAGACCAACTCCGAACTCGACCAGGCCAACCTGCGAATTGTGGTTGCCAGCATCGCTATCGTATACATCGGCGCGCTGGGCTTCCTGCCCGGGCAGTCGGTGGACACCTACCTGCCGGTCATTCTCTACATCCTTGTGTTCCTGCTGGCATCCATCGCCTTGCGCCAGGTCATCGTGCGCTGGCCCGGGCATTACCCGGCGCGGCGGATCTTCGGCATGGTGCATGACTACACCGGCACCTCGTTCGGCATGGTGGTGGGGGGCGAGGCGGCGCTGCCGCTGTATGCGGTGATGGTGTGGGTCAACCTGGGCAATGGCATGCGCTATGGCTCGCGCTACCTGGCGATCGCCACGGCATTGGCGTTGCTGGCGCTGCTGATCGTGTATCGGCTTACGCCGGTGTGGCAGGCGCAACCCTTCATGGTGCTGATGCTGATGATCACCAGCACCGTGATCCCGGTGTACGCGCATATCCTGCTGGAGCGCACGCGCAAGGCGTCTGAACAGGCCATCGCCGCCAACCTGGAAAAATCCCGCTTCCTCGCCCAGGCCAGTCACGACTTGCGCCAGCCGATCCACTCCATCGGCCTGTTCACCGCGTGCCTGCGTGAAGCGCGCCTGGGCGATGAAGAGCGGCGGCTGGTGGATAACATCGACCGTTCGCTGCTCAACGTCTCGCAATTGTTCCGTTCGATTCTCGACCTTTACACCCTCGACAACGGCCGCCTGCTGCCCAAGTACCAGCCGGTGAACCTGGGCGAGTTTCTGGCCGACCTGGTGCGCCAGAATGCCGAGGCCGCGCGTTGGGCCGGTGTGGAACTGCGCTTGCGGCCGTGTGCTCACTGGGTATTGGTAGACCCTGCGCTGTTGGCCACGATGGTGCAGAACGTGCTGTCCAACTGCTTCAAATACGGCGCGCATCGGCCAGTGCTGATCGGCGTGCGCATTCGTCAAGGTGGCTTGGCGGTGGAGATTCATGATCGGGGCCGGGGGATTGCCGAGGAGCATCTGTCCAAGGTCTTCGAGGAGTTTTACCGGGTGCGCCACCGCCGGGACAAAGACGTCGAAGGCGTGGGCCTGGGGCTGTCCATCGTCAAGCGCCTGGGGCAACTGATGGGCGTGCAGGTGAACCTGCGTTCGCGGGTGGGCCATGGCACCTCCGTGAGCCTGTACGGCCTGACCCTGGCGACCGCACCGCAGACCCCGGCACCCCGTGATGATGCGCGACAGGCCGGTCTGCTGACCGGTTTGAAAGTGTGCCTGGTGGAAGATGACCAGAACGTGCTGCTCGCGACCCAGGCGCTGCTGGAGCGCTGGGACTGCGAGGTACAGGCCGAACTGTCAGGACGCGACCTGGTCAGCGATTGCGACATCATCGTCGCCGACTACGACCTGGGCAACCATGCCACCGGTATCGAGTGCATCGACGCCTTGCGGGCGCAACGCGGCTGGGCGGTCCCGGCGCTGATCCTCACCGGGCACGATGTGGAGAAAATCCAGGCCGCGTTGCACGACCGCCAGATCGCGATTCTGTCCAAGCCGGTACGCCCCGCGGAACTGCGCGGCGCCCTGCGCGACCTTAGCCAGCAGGCGGTGATCAGTTGAACGGCACCAAGCCATTGCCGCGAGCCCCTTTGGGCTGGCAGTAAGCGGCCGGCTTCATCATGCCGAAGCTGGCCACGGCGAACATGCCGCCGCTGGCACCGCTGGGCACGGAGCAGTTGTAATCACCGCTGGCGGTGCTGGCGATGTAATAGGTCGTCATGGAGTCATTGCGCACATTGGAGATACGCTTGACCGGCTCACCCAGGTTGGTTTCCGACAGCGTCTTGAGATGGTCTTCGGTGGGCTTGATATTGCTGCAACCGGCCACACCGATAATCAACGTACCGAGCAGGGCGAGGCGGGTCAGGGGAGCGTGGAGTTTCATGATGGATCTTCCTTGGGGTTGTTATGGCTTTTCCAACGCGCAACGAGCCCTCGCGCCCTGGAGGCACGGTGTTGGCGGAGCGTTGGAAGTGCCGGGGAATATAGCGCCGGGGACCGGCAGGGTCGATTAGCACAAATGGGCTAGTGGCAATTTGAAGTCATGGAAGGAGGCAGTACGGTTGGAGATAAGACGAGCCACGCCAGACGATGCTGACCGCGCGTTTGAGATTCGCCGTGAGGCCATTCGCGGTCAATGCATCGGTGCCTACAGCGCTGAGCAAATGGCGCTCTGGACCCGAGGTTGCGCAAGCGACGGTTACAACGCCCTGATGGAAAAACTGTTTTACCTGGGGTGGGTGAACGGTCAGCCTGTCGCCACCGGCATGCTCGACCTTGCCAACAATGAAGTCGGCGCGTTGTTTGTACTGCCGGCCTTCACCGGCCGCGGGTACGGCAAGGCAATGCTCGATCATCTGGAAAGCGTGGCGCGGGCATTGGCGATTGAAGAAGTGGTGCTGGACGCCACGCTGAACGCGGCAAGCTTCTATCGCGCCAACGGATATGTGGGTGAGGAGCAGGCGGTCTATCACTCGCCGTCGGGGCTGACGCTGGCGTGTGTGCCGATGGTGAAGCGGCTGGCTGCGGTTTGAACCCTGCAGAACCCCCGCACTTGATTGCCTGACAAGCGAAGGCACCTGTATCCCGCAAACCCGTCGGATCTGTGTCTATCGCCAACGGCCTCGGCCCGGTAGTTTCATGCCACGCTAACTGACGACCGAGTGTCCCATGGATCTTACCGCTGTCCCGTTTGGCACCACGGATTGGGCCACCCTCGAACCCACAACCCATCCTGGCGTTACCGGCAATGCCTTATGGCGTACTTGCCATTTCGGCACCACCCGCGTGCGTCTGGTGGAGTACACGCCCGGTTACCTGGCGGATCATTGGTGCTGGAGAGGGCATGTGCTGTTGTGCCTTGAAGGCGAGTTGCACACGGAGCTGGAAGATGGCCGCCGGTTCATTCTGACGGCCGGGATGAGTTATCAGGTGGGCAATGACATGGAGGGCCATCGCTCCTCGACGGCCATTGGCGCCAAACTCTTCATCGTCGACTGATCTGTAGTGAGCGGGCTCGCCCCGCGCTGGGCTGCGAAGCGGCCCTAACCCCAGGCACCTCGGCTCCACTGAAAATACTGTGGCGTTCTTATTGGGGCGGCAAGCCCTAATGCCAGTCAGTTAAGCGATAAAGCGGGCGATGAATAAATTGTGGGAGGGGGCTTGCTCCCGATAGGCCGCGCAGCGGCCTCAAAAATGGGCCTGCTACGCAGTCCATCGGGAGCAAGCCCCCTCCCACATTGACCGCGTTAATCCTTAACTGACTGGCATTAGGGCGAGCCCGCTCACTACAGTCAGTGCATCTTGCTGTGGTCCATGCCGTTCAGGGCACGGACCGCTGCTTTTACTTCGATGGACTGTTTCTCGCCCTTGGCGTCCTTGACGGTCAGGGTCAGCGGCACCTGGTCGCCTTCCTTGATCTGGCCGGTGAGGCCCATCAGCATCACGTGGTAGCCGTCCGGGTCGAGCTTGACGGCTTTGCCGGCGGGCAGGGCGACCGAGTCTACCGGGCCCATTTTCATCACGTCGTCCTTCATGCTCATCTCATGGATCTGTACGTCCTTGGCCACCGGCGACGCCACGCTGAGCAACTGGCTGTCGCTGTCGGCGGTGAGGGTCATGAACGCGCCGCTGGACGGCTGGCCCGGCACTGTGGCACGCACCCAGGCATCGCTGACTTGTACCTGGGCGCTGGCGTGGGCGGCAAGGCCCAGCAGGGTCAGGCCGAAGGCAACGCGTTTGAGGTGTTGAACGGCAGTCATTAGCAGACCTCCATGACGGTGAGCAGGTCTTCTGCGCACTCTTTAGCGGTAAGGGATGCCGACAGCCCCAGGCGCAGGTTGCCGCGGGTGTCGAAGACGAAACTGGTCGAAGTGTGGGACAGCGTGTAGGTGTCCCCGGCCGGGATCTTTTCATAGAAGATCCCGAATTCCTTGGCGGCCACGGCGATTTCTTCCGGGGTGCCGTACAGCGCTTCGAAGCTGGGGTCGAAGGCTTTCACGTAGCGGTCGAGCAGTTGCGGTGTGTCACGCTCGGGGTCAAGGGTGATGAACACCACCTGCATGATCTCGCCGTCGCGGCCCATCAGCTTCTTGGCCTGGGCGGCGCGCGCCAGAGTGGTGGGGCATACGGCCGGGCACTGGGTGAAACCGAAGAACACCACCGGCATCAGGCCACGGAACGAGCTCAGGGTGACGGTTTCGCCGTCGGTGTTCTTGAGCTTGAAGGTGCGGCCCATGATCTTGTCACTGAGGTCCTTGCCGTACTTGAAGTTCAGCTTGGGGCTGTAGTCACAGCCGCCCAGCAGGCTGCCCAGGCCCAACAGGCCCATACCGGTCAGCACTTTGCGGCGGGTGAATAACGTACTCATCAACTGTGCATCCTGTGAAGCGCCTGCATGGCTCTGGATCTACACATCAGGCTTTGAAAAGGCATTGAAACGTAGAAACGAGGAGGGCGCACAGTCTACCAACCCAGGCCTGCCTGCGTAATCTGCGACGTTCTGCCACAGGGGCGCGTCGCGCTTCATCCTTTTACGGCTTCGGTGGTAGAGTCGCCGCCATGAAACTGAGCCATCCCGACCGTTCGCTGATCGCCTGGACCCTGTACTTCTGCGTGCTGATGAACGTGTTCGTGTGCGGTTTGGGCCATGGGCAGATGCTGGGCCAGCAGCTCAACGGTATCGGCGGCGCGTTCTGTTCGGTGGACGGGAGCCAGGCGCCACTTTCCGATAAAGGGTTGGGCACTCCGTCGTCCAGCAACATCTCGAACTACTTTGCCTGCCCGGTGTGCAACGCGGTCACCGTGGCCATCGTGTTTCTTATCGGCCTGGCCTGGCTGCTGAGCCTTCAGCAAACCCCGGGCCCGGCCCATGAGCGGCGCAACAAGGCGCCGCCGCGTTATTCCTGGCCCTCGGCCAACCCCCGCGCTTCTCCCGCAGCCTGACGTGTGCCTTGGGCTTCCTGTGATCAGGAGGCGTTCTATCGTCACGACTGTGAGTCCATTTGATGACCTCTCTATTGCCTGCAGGCGCCAGTCGCCTGGTCAGCAAGGCGTCCCGTCGCCCGCTTGCGCAACCCCTGCGTACGGAACCGTTGTTGGCGCACTACCCGAGTAATTCCCGTTGCTTCGTGCACCTGGATGCACGCCTGCTGCCTCATTGGCACAGCTTGTTCGACATCTGCCCGACGCTGCTCAAACTCGACCCGCCCGAGGGCTTGAACCTGTTCCGCAGCTTCATGACCTGGGCCTATCGCAAGCAGCCGCCACTGGATTGGACCTACCACCTGAATGTGGCGCGCTGGCTGCTGGGCTCCCCGTACCGTGCGCAAATCAATGAGGAGCCGATCGAGGCGTTCATGGCGGCCGCAGCAGCGTGCTGGATCAGCCTGGACACCAGCCAGGCCCGGGGTCTGGTCCTGGCCTGGCAAGGCGCCACTCTCTTCGATTGGAAAGGCCCGCCGATCAGCGCCGCGCAACAGCAGGCATTACCCGCTTCTACCCTGGACTTCGCCTGGAGCCCGCTGAACGCACGGGGTGAGTTCAGCGGCTGGTTGCCGGTGCCTTGAGCAGTCAGCATCGCGCTGCGATGGCTGCGCAATTTTAATGAACCCTTGGCGCATCGGCTTGACCTAACGCATACGACCTAGGAGGTGAAGCATGCAAACTGAATACATCTGGATCGGCCTGGCCGTGGTTCTGGTGCTGGTGGAATTGTGGGCGATCAGTACCGTATTGCGCAGTACCGGGGGCTGGGAAAGCAAGGGTTTCTGGCTGGTGATCTTGATCTTTGTGCCGCTGTTCGGGCTGATCGCCTGGGCGATATTCGGGCCTAAACGCGAGATGCCTGAGCAACGTAGAAGCTAACGTAGAAGCTGAAGCAGAACAGGCGCCCTTGAGGCGCCTGTTTTCATTCAAGGGTTCGGCTTATCCAGCAACCGCCTTGGCAATCGCTTCATTGAACGCCGGCAGGTCATCGGGTGTGCGCGAAGTGATCAAGGTCCAGCCATTGGCCTTGCATGCCTTGACCTCGGCGTCGACCCAGCCCGCAGCTCCGGCATTTTCCAAGTCGATGCGCACGCTTTTATACGAGGTCAGCGTTTTGCCCTGGATCACGCCGGCGTCGATCAACGTCCACGGCCCATGGCAAATCGCTGCCACGGTCTTGCCGGCCTTGACGAAATCGTTGATCAACTTCAACGCGCTGGCGTCCTGGCGCAGGGTGTCGGCGTTGACGGTGCCACCCGGGATGACCAGGGCATCGAAATCGTTGCTCAACACATCCGACAGCGCCACGTCGGACTCTACGGTTTTGTCTTTCTCAGTATCGCCGACGAACGTCTGCGTGGTGCCGCCCTTGCTGGAACCGTGGGTCACGGTCGCGCCGTAGCCGCGCAATGCCTCCAGTGGCTTGAGCAGTTCATCGCGCTCGATACCGGTGTTGGAGGTGATGACCAGAATCTTCTTGCCGCTAAGTAGTGAGCTCATGATCGAGAGTCTCCTGATGGCTGGGTTAATGGGTGGATATGGGAGAGTTGATCAAGGCCAGGGGCTAAAGGTTTAAATTAATTTGGGTTGATGGGCTGGACGGTTGTGCGGGGCAGTTTCCTTGAACTATCGAAAGGGGGCGGGCTCTGCTGCATAAGGGCTCGCCTTTATGGCGAGCGTTCAAAACTGCCTGGAGACCAAGCATGACTGCCGATAAAACCCCTGATCCGATCAGTTCCGAGCAAGCGCAGAAGGGTGCGGAAAAACCCGTCAAAGGCCGCACGCTGGAGCATCCGAACCCGAAGACCGAAACCATCGACAAGGTGCTCACGCCCACCTCGATCAAGGACACCGAGCGCCAGGCCGAGGCGATCAACCAGCAGGCCGACAAGGCTGAGCGCAAGCTGGACCACTGATCATGGCCAAGTCGATCACCGCTTCCGAACTGGGTATCGAACTGGCGCCCGAAGACGACGCCAGCCTGTTCAAATGGTTTATTGCCAGCTTTCTGATGGGCAAGCGAATCCAGGCGCCGATTGCCGCGCAGGCGTACCGCGTGATCGTCGAGCAAGAGGGGCGTGATACTGCGCGCAAGTTGCAGCACTGCACTGCTGGCGAACTGGTCAGGATGCTGGGGCGTGCCCACTACGTGCGCTATGACGAAACCACCGCGCAACGGCTGTTGGACCTTAGCGCCAAGTTGAACGCCGAGTATGCCGGCAAGATCACGCAGATACGCGACGCCAGTGGCGACCGTCCGGCGTTCGAGAAACGCCTGGGTGAGTTCGAGGGGGTTGGCCCCAAGACGATCGAAATCTTCATGCGCGATGCGGCCAAGGTGCTGTTTTGACCGCATCGTTGTATCTAGGCTGTGCGGGGTGGAGTTTGCCCCGTGAGCACTGGCCGGCATTTGCCGACGAGGGCACGCATTTGCAACGTTATGCGTCGCGCTTCAATGCAGTGGAAATCAACAGTTCGTTTTATCGCGCGCACCAGCCCAAGACCTACGAGCGCTGGGCACAATCGGTGCCGGCAAGCTTTCGCTTTTCGGTCAAGGTGCCCAAGCGCATCACCCATGAACTGCGTTTGCAGCTTTGTGACACGGCACTGGATGAGTTTCTGGAACAGTGTCTGCACCTGGGTGAAAAGCTCGGTTGCCTGCTGGTGCAGTTACCGCCCTCACTGAGCTATGACCCGGCCGTGGCGTCGAATTGGTTCATGGCATTGCGCCAACGTTTTGCCGGCGCCGTGGTGCTGGAGCCGCGTCATCCCAGCTGGCGAGAGGCCGAGTCGCTGCTGATGGACCTGCACATCGGCCGGGTGATCGCCGACCCGGTTGTCATCCAGATGAGCACCGGTTGGCCAGGCGTGCAGTATTGGCGCCTGCACGGCGCTGAGCGCATCTATTACAGTGCCTATGGGCCCGAACGCGTGAAGGCGTTCGGGCAACAGCTCGACCTCTCGGTAGCGGCGGGCGTGCCCACGTGGTGCATTTTCGATAACACCGCCAGTGGCCACGCGACGGCCGATGCCTTGTGCCTACTCGACCTCTACCCGAACCACTTCCAGACCTAGCTGTTCATAGGCTTCGACACTCGGCACATGCCACTCGGTAATCAGCGTGTGAAGACGGTTGCAGGGCGCTACGACAAAGGGCTCCACCGCGCCGAGCTTGTCCGCCATGGTCACTGCGACCACGTGGGAGGCGCTGTCGAGCAAGGCCTGTTTGACCACCACTTCATCGAAGTGCAACGAGGTGATGCCCACTTGCGGGTGCAGGGCGCACACGCCCGTGAACAATAGGTCTGCCTTGATACTCTGGATCAGGCGCACGGCATCGTGGCCGCCGGTGGAAAGCGTGGCCGGGTTGAGCTGGCCGCCGGCCAGGATCACTTTCACATGGGGATGGTCGGCCAGGGCGATGGCGATCATCGGTGAGGGCGTGACCACCGTCAGGTGAATCGAGCGCGGCAGCGATTGGGCAATGCGCAGGGTGGTCGAACCGGAGTCGAACAGCACGATCTGGCCGTCCTCCACGCGCTGCGCCGCCAATTGGGCGAGCTGACGCTTGGCCTCGTTGGTCTCGCCGACCCGGGTAAAGAAGTCTTTGCCGGTGTCCTTGGGCCGGGGCAAGGCGCCACCGTGTACGCGCTGCAACAAACCGGCGGCGGCCAGTTCGCCGAGGTCGCGGCGGATAGTGTCCTGGGATACGGCAAAATGCTCCACCAGCTCCGCTGCGGTGACTTTTCCGTCGCGCTCCAGCAGCAACAGGATCTTCTGTTTACGCAAGGAAGGCAGGTCAGTGGCTTGATGAGTGTTATGCATGTTTGTGCGTCTTTTTGCTTGTTTGTGCGACATTAGCCGCCTGCTGCTATAAACGCAATGGCTGGTTGCGCAACCGCTGGACGGTTACTCTTCGTGCTCGGTTCAGGGAGAGGTGACCTAGATGACGTTGATCACAACCATCGAAGACTTACGCAAGCTGGCGCAAAAACGTGTCCCACGGATGTTCTACGATTACGCCGATTCCGGTTCCTGGACTGAAAGCACCTACCGGGCCAATGAAAGCGATTTCGCCCGGATCAAATTCCGCCAGCGCGTGGCGCGCAATATCGACCAGCGCTCGATCCGCACTACGATGATCGGCCAGGACATGGCCATGCCGGTGGCCCTGGCGCCGACGGGCCTGGCGGGCATGCAGCACGCCGACGGCGAAATCCTTACCGCCCGCGCCGCCGCCGCATTCGGCCTGCGCTACACCTTGTCGACCATGAGCATCTGTTCACTGGAGGACATCGCCGAGCATGTCGGCCAGCCGTTCTGGTTCCAGCTCTATGTAATGCGTGATCGCGGGTTTATCGAACAATTGATCGAGCGTGCCAAGGCTGCCGGCGTGGATGCGCTGGTGCTCACACTCGACTTGCAGATCCTCGGGCAACGCCACAAGGACTTGATCAACGGCCTGTCGGCACCGCCGCGATTGACTCTGCCGAATATCCTCAACATGGCGACCAAGCCACGTTGGGTGATGGGCATGCTCGGTACCAGGCGCCGTGGGTTCGGCAATATCGTTGGCCACGTGAAAGGCGTGGCCGACATGAGTTCGCTTTCGTCATGGACCGCCCAGCAATTCGACCCGCGCCTGAGCTGGGACGATGTGGAGTGGATCAAACAATGCTGGGGCGGCAAGCTGATCATCAAGGGCATTCTCGATGTGGACGATGCGCGCCTGGCGGCAGACGCCGGTGCCGATGCACTGGTGGTGAGTAACCACGGTGGCCGTCAACTTGATGGGGCGCCGTCGAGCATCAGCCAATTGCCGGCGATTGTCGACGCGGTGGGCCAGCGCATTGAAGTGTGGCTCGATGGCGGTATCCGCAGCGGCCAGGATGTGCTCAAGGCGGTCGCGCTGGGGGCCAGGGGCACGATGATCGGCCGCCCCCATCTGTACGGTCTGGGCGCGATGGGGGAGGCGGGCGTGACCAAGGCTCTCGACATCATCGCCCGCGAGTTGGATGTGTCGATGGCGCTGTGCGGCTATAACGATATACGCGATGTGAATCGCGAGATTTTGCTGCCGGGAACCTTGCCTGAAGGGAATTGCTGAGCAAAAAAATCGTAAAAAAGTAAAAAGAGTTGTCCACGAAAACCGTGGGTATCTCTGTGGATAACTTTGCGAAGACCCGGCTGGGTTGGCGATTTAACCTGCGGTTAATATTTGATCAACTGCCGGCGAGGGCCAGTATGGGCAGGGTTTGCGCTTGACAGGCAAGCGCGAACTCAGTGCCGAAATGCGTGTTCAGGAGTCGCCGTCGGGTGCTGTGGAGTGTGTCACGACCTGGGACGGCGCCTTCGCTTGCATCAACCTGTCCAGTGCCTGGCCATAACTGCGGCCGGCCAGGCTCATGCTGTTGTTGTGGGTGGCACCGGGCACCAGCAGCAGTCGCTTGGGCTGCTGGGCGGCGTCGAATAATTGCTGGCTGAAACGCGGCGGCACGTACTGGTCGGCCAGGCCGTGGACCACCAGCAGCGGCATGTGCACATCAGCGATCTTGTCGATGGAGTCGAACTTCTGCGAGAGCAACCAGCGCACCGGCAGTGAGGTGTTGGCCACGGCGGTCGCCGCGTCCCCCAGCGATGTGAAAGTGGATTCGATCACCAGGCCGCGCACAGGGATCGGCGTTTGCCGGCTCAGTTCGGCCGCCAGGTCGATCGCCACCGCGCCGCCCAGGGAGTGCCCGTAGATCAGGCGCTTGTTCGGGTCGGGTTGCAGCACCTTGAAGCGTTCCCAGGCGATACGCGCGTCTGCGTAGACACTGGTTTCCGACGGCAGATCACCCTGGCTCTGGCCGAAGCCACGATAGTCGATGGCCAGCACCGAATACCCCAAGGCGTGCAATTGCTCGATGCGAAACAGCTGGCCGGTGAGGTTCCAGCGCACGCCGTGCAGGTAGAGGATCGCCGGGGCGTCCTTCTTGTCTGCCGGGTACCACCAGCCGTGAATGTTCTGGCCCGACTTGAAACTGGCCGGCTTGAGGTCGAATTCCTGTACCGCTTTGGGCAGCCCGGTATACCAGCCGGCGGTGCCCGGTTCGATGCGAAACACCAGCTCACGTTCTTTGTGTTGCAGCACGGCACACCCCACGGGCAGGCCGATGATCAGCAGTGCCATGCACAGCAGGGGAACCCAGCGCAGGCCGAGGCGAGACAGAAAACGAGAGGACATGAAGATTCCAGGACAAAAACAAAGCAGGGGTTTTACCAGATGGCACATCGGGTAAGGAATTAATTCGACAGTCGTGAGTGGGCATTGCTTGCAAAGTGTTACATCGCCTCCGTTGAACTCGAGCGCACCTGCCAACTTGACGCTGGCCGGCGCCCGGGAACATGCTCGCCCTCCCACGTACAGAGGCCCAACCATGGACAACAGCCCCGTTCGCATCACCGCCGAAGAAACCCTCTCGAAAAACTGGTACCTGTTGAAAAAATACAGCTTCGACTTGCGCCGCCAGGACGGCAGCTGGCAAGCCCAGACCCGTGAGGTGTACGACCGCGGCAATGGCGCGACCATCCTGCTGTACAACCGTGCGCAGCGCACGGTGTTGCTGATCCGCCAGTTCCGCATGCCCACCTTCGTCAACGACTACCACGGCTATCTGATCGAAGCGGCGGCCGGCTTGCTCGACAACGCCAGCCCCGAAGAACGCATTCGCCTGGAAGCCGAAGAAGAGACCGGCTATCGCGTCGGCCACGTGGAGAAAATCTACTCGGCGTTCATGAGCCCGGGTTCGGTGACTGAGCGCATTCACTTCTTTATCGGCGAGTACCAACCGACGGATCAGGTCGGTACGGGGGGCGGTCTGGAGGAGGAGGGCGAGGATATCGAAGTGCTGGAGCTGGGGTTCGAGCAGGCGCTGGCGATGGTACAGGACGGCGAGATTGTGGATGGCAAGACGATCATGCTGCTGCAGTATCTGGAACTGCGGATGTTGAAAGACGGCTGGTGAGCCCCGACTGGCGGTTATTGTCAGAAATTTCCCAGAGGAGTACAAATGTACTCCATGACGACTCTCACTCCCCGCCGTACCGCCATCCTGACCTTTATCCGCGACCGTATCGCGCAGCAAGGTCAGCCCCCCAGCCTCGCCGAGATCGCCGAGGCGTTCGGCTTCGCCTCGCGCAGCGTCGCGCGCAAGCACGTGGTAGCCCTGACTGAAGCCGGGTTCATCGAGGTCAACGCGAACCAGGCGCGGGGCATTCGCCTGCTCAACCAACCGGCGCGCCCCGAATGGCTGGATGTGCCGGTGCTCGGCCGAGTGGCTGCGGGCCGGCCCATCGGCGCCGACGCCGAAGTGCACAGCCGCCTGCAACTGGACCCTGCCACCTTCACGAAAACCCCGGATTATCTATTGCGGGTGCAGGGCGACTCGATGATCGATGACGGCATCCTCGACGGCGACCTGGTGGGCGTGCGCCGCAGTGCCGAGGTGCTGAACGGGCAAATCGTCGTGGCGCGGCTGGATGGAGAAGTCACCATCAAGCGTTTCGAGCGCAGTGGCGAGCGCGTGCGCCTGCTGCCGCGCAACCCCGCCTATCAACCCATCGTGGTCGGGCCCGACCAGGACCTGGCCATTGAAGGGGTGTTCTGTGGCCTGGTGAGGCAAGGCTGATGGGCGCCGTGGTTGCCCTGGACGCGCTGTTCAATGGTGGGCGCGTGTGGAAGGGCCGGCCCGTTGCACCACCGGCCAGCGTGCACCCCACGGGGTTGGCGAGGCTGGATGCGGTGTTGCCAACGGGCGGCTGGCCGGAGTCGGCCTTGAGCGAAATCCTGATGGCCAAAGAGGGCATCGGCGAATTGCAATTGGTGCTGCCGACCCTGGCGCGCTTGTCGGCGGCGGGGGAGCGAATTGTGTTGGTCGCGCCGCCTTACACGCCGTACCCCCACGCCTGGCAGAACGCCGGGGTGGATGTGCGCCAGCTGTCGGTGATCCGGGCCGAGGAGCGCGATGCGTTGTGGGCGGTGGAGCAATGCCTGCGCTCCGGTAGTTGCGGCGCGGTGCTGTGCTGGCCGCGCAAGGCCGATGACCGAGCACTGCGCCGCTTGCAGGTGGCGGCGGAAACCGGGCAGACCCTGGCGTTTGCCTGGCGTGCCTTGAGCGAGGCGGTCAATGCGTCGCCGGCGGCTTTGCGCCTGGCGGTTGAGGTAGCGCCTGCACAAGTGCGGGTGCTCAAATGCCGGGGCGGGTTGGCCCATCCGGCGCCCATCGCGTTGGCGGGGCACTGAGGTTGCCATGCGTTGGGTGTGTATTGTCTTTCCGCAATTGGCGCTGGATGGCGTGCAGCGTGCGCACCCCGAGCCGGACGCGCCCCTCGCGTTGTTGGCCGGTACCCCGCAACGTCGCGTGCTGCAGACCGTCAATGCTGCCGCCCGTGCCTTGGGCCTGCGCCCCGGGCAATCGCTGACGGCGGCCCATGCGCTGGCCAAGTCCTTTGCCTGCGCCGAATACGACCCCGCCGAGATCGAGCGTTGGCAGCAGTTCCTCGCGGCCTGGGCCTACTGTTTCAGCTCCCAGGTCAGCCTGCACTACCCACGCGCCTTGTTGTTCGAGATCGAGTCGAGCCTGGGCCTGTTCGGGCCGTGGCCGCAGTTCGAAGCGCGTTTGCGCCAGGAGCTGAACGAGTTAGGTTTTCGCCACCGTATCGTCGCCGCGCCCAACCCGGCGGCGGCGCGGGTATTGGCCAATCTCTATGATGGCCTGGCGGTGACTGACGACGCCTTGAGCCAGGCCCTGGCGTCGCTGCCCATCGACCGCGCCGGCCTCGACCCGCAGGCCGCCATCGCGTTGTCCCGCATGGGCCTGCGCACCCTGGCCCAGGTGCAGGCGTTGCCCCGGCACACCCTGGCGCGGCGTTTCGAGGCGGGCTTGCTCAAGCACCTGGATACCCTCACCGGGCAACGGCCATTGGCCTTGGCGTTCTATCAGCCGCCGGATCAGTTCGAGGCACGCATCGAATTGAATTTCGACGTGCAATCCCACCAGGCGCTGCTCTTCCCCTTGCGCCGTTTGACCGGCGACCTGTCCGCCTTCCTCTGCGGTCGTGACAGTGGTGTGCAGCGTTTTGACCTGCACCTGGAACACGCCCAGCAACCCGATAGCGTGATCAAGGTCGGCCTGCTCAGCGCCGAGCGGGAACCTTCGATGTTGTTCGAACTGGCCCGCGGGCGCCTGGAGCAGGTGCAAGTCAGCGCGCCGGTACGCGGCGTGCGCCTGCTGGCCCAGGACTTGCCCGTATTCGTGCCGCAGCGCCAGGACCTGTTCGACGACCGCCCGCAACAGACCTTGCCCTGGGAGCAACTGCGCGAACGCCTGCGTGCGCGGCTTGGCGATGACGCGGTGCAGAGCCTGCGTTTTCATGCCGACCATCGCCCCGAATGCGCCTGGCAAGCGGCAGCGGCCAAACACCCGTGCCAGCCCCTGGACAACGTGCGCCGCCCCGGCTGGTTGCTGGCCGAGCCGACCCTGCTGGCCGAGCCTGGCGTGCAGATCCTCTTGGGCCCGGAGCGCATCGAATCCGGCTGGTGGGACGGCGCGGATATCCGTCGCGACTATTACCTGATCCGCACCCGTGCCGGCCAGCAAGGCTGGGCCTACCGCACCGTCGGCGAACCCGATGGGTTGTGGTTGCAGGGTTGGTTTGCATGAATTACGCCGAGCTGCATTGCCTGTCCAACTTCAGTTTCCAGCGCGGCGCCTCCAGTGCGCTGGAGTTGTTCGAGCGCGCCAAAGGCCAGGGCTACAGCGCCCTGGCGATCACCGACGAATGCACGCTGGCAGGTATCGTGCGGGCCTGGCAGGCGGCAAAGGCCGTGGCGTTGCCGTTGATTATCGGCAGCGAAGTGCGCATCGAAAACGGCCCGAAACTGGTGCTGCTGGTGGAAGACCTGAGTGGCTACCAGCACCTGTGCCGCTTGATCACCCTGGCCCGACGGCGTGCCGCAAAGGGCGGTTATCGCCTGCTGCCAGCCGATTTTGAACAACCGTTGCCGGGCCTGCTGGCATTGTGGGTGGCCGAAGACAGCGACACCCAGGCGTCGATCCAATGGCTGCGCCACACCTTCGCCGAACGCCTGTGGCTGGCGGTACACCTGCACTGCGGCCAGGACGATGCGCGTCATCTGGAACAACGCCTGCAGCTGGCCGCCAGCCTGAATATCAAGGCGGTGGCCTGCGGTGATGTGCATATGCATGTGCGCGGCCGTCGGGCCCTGCAAGACACCATGACTGCTATCCGCCATCACGTGCCGGTGGCCGAGGCCGGCACGCGCCTGCACCCCAATGGCGAGCGGCACTTGCGTGATCTCGACGCCCTGGCTGCGCTGTATCCGCAAGCGTTGCTCGACGAGACCCAGGCCATTGCGCGCCGTTGCACCTTTGACCTCGGCCAGTTGCATTATCACTACCCACGCGAGCTGGTGCCGGAGGGGCATGACGCAACGTCCTGGCTGCGTGCCGTGACGCAAGAAGGCATTGCCCGGCGCTGGCCAAAGGGGGTTGATAGCAAGACCTTGCAGAAGATCGACAAGGAACTGGAGGTGATCGGCACCCTGGGTTATGAAAGCTATTTCCTCACGGTTCACGACATCGTGCGCTTCGCCCGCAGCCGTTCGATCCTGTGCCAGGGTCGGGGTTCGGCGGCCAACTCGGCCGTGTGTTTTGCCTTGGGCATCACCGAGATCGACCCCAGCCTGACGGCTATGCTGTTCGAGCGCTTCCTGTCCAAGGAGCGCAATGAGCCCCCGGACATTGATGTGGACTTCGAGCACGATCGCCGCGAGGAGGTGTTGCAGTATGTGTTCCAACGCTACGGCCGCACCCGTGCGGCGTTGACGGCGGTGGTCAGTTGTTATCACGCGGCCGGCGCGGTACGCGACGTGGCCAAGGCCCTGGGGCTGCCGCCGGACCAGATCAACGCCCTGGCCGACTGTTGCGGGCGCTGGAGTGACGATGCTCCGCCCCTGGAACGCCTGCGTGAAAGCGGCTTTGACCCGCACAGCCCGATCCTGCGCCGCGTGCTGACGCTGACCCGGCAACTGATTGGTTTTCCCCGTCATCTGTCGCAGCACCCCGGCGGCTTCGTGATTTCCGAATACCCGCTGGACACCCTGGTGCCGGTGGAAAACGCGGCCATGGCCGAGCGCACCATCATCCAGTGGGACAAGGACGACCTCGATGCGGTCGGCCTGCTCAAGGTGGATATTCTGGCCCTGGGCATGCTCAGTGCGATCCGCCGCTGTTTCGACCTGTTGCGCCGCCACCGTGGCCGTGACCTGGCCTTGGCGACGATCCCCAAGGAAGATCCGGCGACCTACGCGATGATCAGCAAGGCCGACACCATCGGCGTGTTCCAGATCGAATCGCGGGCGCAGATGTCGATGCTGCCCAGGCTCAAGCCGAATAATTTCTATGACCTGGTGATTGAGGTGGCGATTGTGCGGCCGGGGCCGATCCAGGGCGGCATGGTGCAT
Source organism: Pseudomonas sp. R11F (assembly GCF_050312575.1). NCBI lineage: Bacteria > Pseudomonadati > Pseudomonadota > Gammaproteobacteria > Pseudomonadales > Pseudomonadaceae > Pseudomonas > Pseudomonas sp. R11F. The sequence continues at coordinate 261,211 of NZ_JBNPJU010000065.1, forward strand.
CCTTACCTGCGTCGTCGGAACAATGAAGAAGCCACCACTTACCCGTCGCCGCAATTGAAAACGGTGTTGAAGCGCACCCTGGGCATTCCGCTGTTCCAGGAACAGGTGATGCAGATCGCCATGGTCGCCGCTGACTACAGCCCCGGCGAGGCCGACCAGTTGCGCCGTTCGATGGCTGCCTGGAAGCGCCACGGCGGGCTGGAGCCGCACCAGGAGCGCCTGCGCGACGGCATGCTCAAGAACGGCTACACCGAAGCCTTTGCCGCGCAGATTTTCGAGCAGATCAAGGGCTTTGGCAGCTATGGTTTCCCCGAGTCCCACGCGGCCAGTTTCGCCTTGCTGACCTATGCCAGTTGCTGGCTCAAATGCCATGAGCCGGCCGCTTTCGCCTGTGCGCTGATCAACAGTTGGCCCATGGGTTTCTACAGCCCGGACCAGATCCTGCAGGACGCCCGGCGCCATCGGTTACAGATTCGCCCGGTGGAAGTCCAGGCCAGCGACTGGGATTGCAGCCTGGAGCCTATTGACGGCGCGCAACCGGCAATACGCATGGGCTTGCGCATGATCGCAGGGTTTCGCGAGGAGGACGCACGACGTATCGAGGCCGCTCGCCAACACCAGGCATTCAGCGACATTGCCGACCTGGGCGCACGCGCCGGGCTGGATGCGCGGGCCCAGGCCTTGCTGGCGGATGCCGGGGCCTTGCGGGCGTTGGCCGGGCATCGGCACAAAGCGCGCTGGGAGGTGGCGGGCGTGCAGCAGCAACTGGGCCTGTTCGCCGGCCTGCCCAGCCCCGACGAAGCGGTGGTGGAGTTGCCGGCGCCTTCGGTCGGCGAAGACCTGCACGCTGATTACGCCACCGTTGGTACCACCCTTGGCCCGCACCCAGTGGCGCTGTTGCGTGAAGAATTGCGCAAGCGACGCTGCCGCAGCTCCCATGAACTCCTGGCGGTCGAGCATGGTCGTAACGTGAGTATTGCCGGGCTGGTTACGGGGCGGCAGCGGCCCGGCACGGCCAGTGGCGTGACCTTCGTCACCCTGGAGGATGAGTTCGGTAACCTCAACGTGGTGGTCTGGCGTGACTTGGCCGAGCGTCAGCGCCAGGCGCTGGTGGGCTCTCGGCTGCTCAAGGTGGATGGGCGCTGGGAGGCGGTGGGCGACGTGCGACACCTGATCGCCGGACGTTTGACCGACCTGACGCCGCTGCTGGAAGGGATCCATGTGCGCAGCCGGGATTTTCACTGAAGACTGTGACGCGGGTTGCATTTACCTGCTGGCGTTAAGGCGGTGAAACGATCTAGGGTTGGCGCGCTCCAACGCTGGTCGATGTTTTCTTTTCGTACTGAGTCAACCCATGCATTTTTTATCCAACTCTCATGGCTGCGAAGGCTGGGCCGGTGAAATGGCCCGGCGAATCCGCGCGTTCGACTGGTCGACCACTGATCTTGGCCCCATCGACTCGTGGTCCACCAGCCTGGTCTGCAACGTGCAAATGATGCTGGCCTCGCCCGTGCCGATGGTGATGCTGTGGGGGCGGGCGGGGTACATGATCTATAACGACAGCTATTCGGCGTTTGCCGGTGGCCGCCACCCGTATCTATTGGGCAAGCCGGTGGAGTTGGGTTGGCCGGAAGTCGCCGACTTCAACCGTCATGTGGTCGACACCTGCCTGGCGGGCGGGACCTTGTTATTCAACAACAAGGACCTGGTACTGTCGCGCCATGGCAAGCCGGAGACGGTCTGGCTGGACCTGTATTACAGCCCGGTTGCCGGCGACAACCAGCAGCCGGCCGGCGTGCTGGCGATTGTGGTGGAGACCACCGAACTGGTGAAGTCCGAGCAAGTGCGCCAGGAACTTACCCACAATCTGGAACAACGCGTCGCCGCTGAAGTGCAGGCGCGCTCCGCTGCCGAGGATCAACTGCGCCAGTCGCAGAAGCTGGAAGCCATCGGCGGCCTGACCGGTGGTGTAGCCCACGACTTCAATAACCTGCTGCAGGTGATCGCCGGCAACCTGCACCTGCTGGCCCGGCATGAGCCGGATAACGCCCAGGTGCAGCGCCGGGTCAACGCAGCCATTGAGGCCGTTGAGCGCGGCGCCAAGCTGTCGGCGCAACTGCTCGCCTTCGCCCGTCGCCAGCCGCTGTCGCCGGCGGTGTACAACCCGCAGCGCATCTATGCGGGCCTGGGCGAATTGCTGCAGCGTGCGTTGGGTGAAACCATTCATATCGATGTGCAGATGCCCACGGATGCCTGGTGCATCAAGGTCGACCGCAACCAGCTGGAAAACGCGCTGCTCAACCTGGCGATCAATGCCCGGGATGCCATGCACGGCGAAGGCGTGATTCGTATCACCGGCGAAAACATCATCCTCAACCCTGACGATTGCGCCGGTAAAAGTATCAAGCCGGGCGAGTATGTGCGCCTGGCGGTCAGCGACACCGGCGTGGGGATGTGCCCGGAGGTGCTCAAGCGCGTCTTCGAGCCGTTTTTCACCACCAAGCTCGAGGGCCAGGGCACCGGGCTGGGCTTGAGCATGGTGTTCGGCTTCGTGCGCCAAAGCGGCGGGCACGTGGAGATGTGGAGCGAGGAGGGCAAGGGCTCGACGGTGCAGATGTATTTCCCCCACAGCCTGGAGCCGGAATGCTTGGACACACAGGAAGAACTGGCGCTGCACTGCGGCGGCCAGGAGACCATCCTGGTGGTGGAGGACAATGAAGGCGTGCGCCTGACGGTCGTCGAGTTGCTCAAGCAAGCGGGCTATACCGTACTCACCGCCGAGGACGGCGACCGGGCGATGCGGGTGTTGCAGGACGGTGTACGGCCGGACCTGATTTTCACGGATGTGGTGATGCCCGGCCGAGTCAAAAGCACGGACCTGGCCGACTGGGCCCGCGTGCAGCAGCCTCCCGTGCCGGTACTGTTCACCTCCGGGCACACCCGTGACATTCTCTCCAGCAATCATTTGCTGAGTCCGGATATCAACTTGCTGAGCAAGCCCTACAGCCCCGATGCCCTGACGCAACGGGTGCGCTCGGTGCTCAACACCCGACAAGGTTGCCCATGACCTCACAGCGCAACATGCCCAAGCTTTCTACCCCGGTCGGCTTCGTCCGGGTGCGTGGCGCCCGCGAACACAACCTGCGCGATGTCGATGTGGACATTCCCCGTGACGCCTTGGTGGTGTTCACCGGGGTGTCCGGCTCCGGCAAGTCGTCGCTGGCATTTTCCACGGTGTATGCCGAGGCGCAGCGCCGTTACTTCGAGTCGGTGGCGCCGTATGCGCGGCGCCTGATCGATCAGGTTGGTGTCCCGGACGTGGACAGCATCGAGGGCCTGCCCCCCGCCGTGGCCCTGCAACAGCAGCGCGGCACGCCGAGTGCGCGTTCATCGGTGGGCAGCGTGACCACGCTGTCGAGCCTGATCCGCATGCTGTATTCCCGCGCCGGCAGCTACCCGCCGGGCCAGCCAATGCTGTACGCCGAAGACTTTTCGCCGAACCTGCCCCAGGGGGCCTGCCCGGAGTGCCATGGCCTGGGTCGCGTGTATGAGGTGACCGAGGCGCTGATGGTGCCTGACCCGTCGCTGACCCTGCGCCAGCGTGCGGTGGCATCCTGGCCGCTGGCATGGCAGGGCCAGAACCTGCGCGACATCCTCGTGACGCTGGGCTATGACGTCGATATTCCGTGGCGCGACCTGCCGAAAAAGCAGCGCGACTGGATCCTGTTCACCGAAGAAACCCCGACCGTACCGGTGTATGCCGGCTTCACCCCCGAACAGACCCGCGACGCCCTCAAGCGCAAACTGGAGCCGAGCTACCAGGGCACGTTCAGCGGTGCGCGGCGTTATATCCTGCACACCTTCACCCACACCCAAAGCGCACTGATGAAAAAGCGCGTCGCGCAATTCATGCAGGGCAGCGCGTGCCCGTTGTGCGAAGGCAAGCGACTGAACCAGGCGGCGCTGTCGGTGAAGTTTGCCGGGGTGGATATCGGTGAGTTGTCGCAGTTGTCGTTGTCCCGGTTGGCCGAGCTGTTGCGTCCGGTGGCGGCGGGGCAGGACAAGATGAAACTGTCGGTGGAAAAGCGCCTGGCGGCGCAGCGCATCGCCCAGGACCTGCTGGAGCGGGTCAACACCTTGATCGAATTGGGCCTGGGTTATCTGTCCCTGGAGCGCAGTACGCCGACCTTGTCGTCCGGTGAATTGCAGCGCCTGCGCCTGGCTACTCAATTGGGCTCGCAGTTGTTTGGGGTGATCTATGTGCTGGATGAGCCTTCGGCGGGCCTGCACCCGGCCGATGGTGAAGCGTTGTTCAGCGCATTGGAGCGCTTGAAGGCGGCGGGCAATTCGTTGTTCGTGGTCGAGCACGACCTGGAAACCATGCGCCGCGCCGACTGGCTGATCGACGTCGGCCCGGCGGCCGGCGAGCAGGGTGGGCAGGTGCTGTACAGCGGCCCGCCGGCCGGTTTGGCCGACGTTGAGGCGTCGCAGACCCGTGAGTATCTGTTCGCCGAACGGCGCCCGCCAGGTCAGCCGCATCGTGAGCCCTCGGGCTGGTTGAAGCTCGAAGGGGTGACGCGCAATAACCTCAATGACCTGGACGTGGAGTTCCCGCTGGGGTGCTTCACGGCAGTGACCGGTATTTCCGGCTCGGGTAAATCCAGCCTGGTCAGCCAGGCGCTGCTGGAACTGGTAGGCACGGGCCTGGGGCGCGTGCTGGAGAACGACGAAGAACCGAGCCTGGAAGATGACACGCCGCAAGCCAGCGGCGGGCGGATCAGCAGCGGCCTGGAACACCTTCGCCGCCTGGTGCAGGTGGATCAGAAACCCATCGGCCGCACTCCGCGTTCGAACCTTGCGACCTACACCGGGCTGTTCGACAACGTGCGCAAACTGTTCGCTGCCACACCGGCGGCGAAAAAGCGCGGTTACGATGCCGGGCAGTTTTCCTTCAACGTCGCCAAGGGCCGCTGCCCGAATTGCGAAGGCGAAGGCTTTGTCAGCGTCGAATTGTTATTCATGCCCAGTGTGTATGCGCCGTGCCCGACGTGCCATGGCGCCCGCTACAACCCCGAGACTCTGGCGATCCAATGGCAGGGCTTGAACATCGCCCAAGTGCTGGGGTTGACGGTGGCGCAGGCGGTCGAGGTCTTCGCCGAGCAGCCGGGGATATTGCGCTCCTTGCAGGTACTGCGGGATATCGGCCTGGGCTATTTGCGCCTGGGCCAGCCGGCGACGGAGTTGTCGGGCGGTGAGGCGCAGCGCATCAAGCTGGCGACCGAACTGCAACGCAATGCGCGGGGCACCACGTTGTATGTACTGGATGAGCCGACCACCGGCCTGCATCCGCGAGACGTCGACCGCCTGCTCAGCCAGTTGAATCAACTGGTGGATGCCGGCCACACCGTGGTGGTGGTGGAGCATGAAATGCGCGTGGTCGCCCAGAGTGATTGGGTGATCGATATCGGGCCGGGAGCGGGCGCTCAAGGCGGCAAGGTGGTGGCGTGTGGTACGCCGCAGAAAGTCGCCAAGAGCAAGGCCAGCCGCACCGCCCCCTTCCTCGCCCGGGAACTGTGAGGCCGATGCGGGACAAACTGTGGGAGGGGGCTTGCTCCCGATGACGGCCTGTCAGTCACTTCATGTGTCGACTGAACCCCGCCATCGAGAGCAAGTGCGAATCAACGCATTCAGTGTTGAGCCCGTTGGATCTGCTGCCTGGCCAGCTCCACCACATTCTCAACCGTAAACCCGAACTTCTCCTGCAACTTGGCCAGCGGCGCCGAAGCCCCGAAGCTGTTCATCACCACTTTGGCCCCGGTCTGCCCGACATAGCGGTCCCAACCCAGGGGGCCGGCCTGTTCTATCGCTACCCGAGCCTTCACCGCGGGCGGCAACACACTGTCGCGATAGCTGCGTTCCTGCTCTTCAAACAGCTCCCAACTGGGCATTGAAATCACCTGCGCGGCAATCCCTTCGGTGGTCAACTGTTCATAGGCCGCCACGGCCAGGCTGACTTCACTGCCGGTCGCCAACAGCAACACTTCAGGGCGCTCGGCACCCGCCAGCACATAGGCGCCCCTGGCCGCCCCCGAGGCGCTCGCATACTGCGTACGGTCCAGGGTCGGCAACGCCTGGCGCGACAGCACCAGGCAGCTGGGCCGGTGGGTTTGCGCCAAGGCTACCTTCCACAATTCCAGGGTTTCATTGGCATCGCCGGGGCGCAGGGTCAGCAACCCCGGCGTGGCCCGCAGCTGCGTGAGGTGCTCGATGGGTTGGTGCGTTGGCCCGTCCTCACCCACGCCGATCGAGTCGTGGGTAAACACGAACACCACCGGCAACTCCATGATCGCCGCCAGGCGGATCGGCGGTTTCATGTAGTCGCTGAACACCAGGAACGTCGAGGTGTAGGGCCGCAGGTAGGACAAGGCCATGCCGTTGGCGATGGCGCCCATGGCATGTTCACGAATCCCGAAGTGCAGGTTGCGCCCGCTGTAGTCGTCGGCGCTGAAACGCCCGGCACCATCAAAGGTGAGATTGGTCTTGGTCGAGGGCGACAGATCCGCCGACCCGCCAATCAGCCAAGGGATATGCTGGGCGAAGGCGTTCAGCACCTCGCCGCCCGAGGCACGGCTGGCGACGCCCTTGGTATCCGCCGCAAAGTCCGGCAGGTCGGCTTGCCACTGTGCCGGCATTTCCCCGGCGCGCATGCGCTGGAGTTCGTCGGCCAATGGCGCGTCGAGCTGGGACAGGGTCTGGTTCCATTGGCTGAACAAGGGCTCGGCGCGTTCGAGCAACGCATCGCGCAACGCCGTACGCGCCGCATCGGGCACCAGGAAGCTGGAGTCCTGTGGCCAGCCATAGGCGGCCTTGGTCAGGCGGATTTCTTCTTCACCCAGCGGCTCGCCATGGGCGGCGGCTGTGTTGTGTTTGTGGGGCGAGCCATAGCCGATCACGCTGTCGACCACGATCAGGGTCGGGGCGCCGGTGTTGGCCTGGAAGGTTGCCAGCGCAGCACTCAGGGCCTGCAGATCATTGGCATCGGTGACGTGCAGGGTGTGCCAGCCATAGGCCTGGAAGCGCTGGATCACATCTTCGCTGAACGCCAGCTCCGTGTGGCCCTCGATGCTGATGGTGTTGTTGTCGTAGATCCAGCACAGGTTATCCAGCTGCAGGTGCCCGGCCAACGATGCCGCTTCGCCGCTGATACCCTCCATCATGTCGCCGTCACCGCACAGGGTGTAGACGTTGTAGTCGAACAGCACCTTGCCGTCGCGGTTGAAACGCTTGGCCAGCCAGCGCTCGGCCATGGCCATGCCGACGCTGTTGGCACAGCCCTGGCCGAGCGGGCCGGTGGTGGTTTCCACGCCGGTAGTCATGCGGTATTCGGGGTGGCCTGGGGTCTTGGAGCCCATCTGCCGGAACTGCTTGATGTCGTCGAGGCTGATCGCGGGCGCTCCGGAGCGTTTGCCATGGGCATCGATCTCGACCACACCGGCCAGGTGCAGCAGCGAATACAGCAGCATCGACGCATGCCCCACCGACAACACAAACCGATCACGGTTGGGCCAGTCGGGTTGCTGCGGGTGATAACGCAGGAAGCGACTCCACAACGTATACCCCACCGGCGCCAGGCCCATCGGCGTGCCGGGGTGGCCGGAATTGGCCTTCTGCACGGCGTCCATGGCCAGGGTGCGAATCGTGTTGATGCATTGGGTGTCGACAGCGGTGGCAGCATGATTCATGAACCGGTCTCCCTCGGGTGGCGATCTAGAGTGGAGGGCAGGGCTGGGCAAAAGGTTTGATCCCATCGCCCGCCTTGCGACGAACGGAGCCCTATTGATCCCGGACATGACAAGACCCTGCGCAATGGGCTAGCTTCAAGAGCGTAGGCCATTGATCAACGTGCAGAGGTACGCCATGCCAGTGAAACACGACCTGATTCAGGACTTGGGTAAAAGCAAGGAAGAGGTTCACCAACGTAGGGCGAGTGATAAGCGCCTGGACGCGCTGTTCGACCAGTACAAGGACGCCGACGACGCGGTACTGAAAGCGGAATCGGCCAGCGCCAGCGATGAACAGGTGGAGGTACTGAAGAAAAAGCGGCTGTTGATCAAAGACGAAATTGTGCAACGGATGGTGTAGGAACGAAGGCAATATTTGTTCAGAATTGTCTGGGGGACAGACGGCGTCTTACTGCCTATGATGCCCCCCGTCCACCCGGCTCTGGGGATTTTTGCAGCGCATGGAATGCGCAGCTGAGCCGGGCGGGCACCTCATTTCAATTCAGCAGGGTTTTCAGGCATTCGTCGATGGAGCGCTGCTGCGTCTCGCCATACAGCTGCAATTCATCAATCGTCTGACGCCCCAGCGCCTGTTCGAACTGCGCCTGGTTGGCGTTGGCTGCGTAGTGACTTTGCGCCGCATCCCCCAGGTTCGACTGGAAAATCCCCGCCGCACTCACCGGCAGGAAATCCTCATAGACCAACGGCTCTACCGCCACATGGCCGGCTGCGATCAATGCCGCCAGCGTCTGTGGTTGATTGGCTTGGCCGCGTGCCGCCAAGCCTTGTTCGGTGGCGAAGTAGCGAAAGTACGCCAGCCCCTGTTCACGCATCTGTGCATGATCATCGGGGAAGGCTTGGAAGTGTTGTTCCATCAACGCCACATAACGCGCAGCGTTGCTTTCATTGGGGAAGGCGCCCAGCGCATCGCGGGCGGCGTTCAGCAACTGGTCGTACAGGGCGCGGCCTTTGGGTGTCAGGGCGACGCCGCGTTGTTCGATTTCGCCGAAGCGTGCGCTGTGGCTGCCCTGGGCATCGGTGAAGGCGATGGCTTCGTCGAGGGCCTTGAAGCTGGTCTGGCGCAGCAGGATCGGGCAGCGACGGCGGGGTGGGCCTTCGATCACCGCCTTGGGGGTGATGCCTTTGCCAGGCATGGCGGCCTGCACTTGGTCGATATCCAGGGTGCGCGGTGTCAGGTGGTTGATGTGCGGGCCCTTGAACGCCACGACATCGGCGATCAGGCGATGCTGGTCGCTCAATTGCTGGTATTGCGCAGCGGTGACGGTGGCGGTGTGGTGCCAGCGAAAGGTTTCCAGGGCCTGGCGGATGAATTCATCAGCGTCCTGGGCGTTGAGGCCGCCGTCCCGTTCTGATTGTGCAATCAGCGCCAGTGCGCCCGGGGTGAAGATCGCACGTCTGGCCAGTGCCTGTTCGGCGAAGGCGCGCAGCTCGGGGTTTTCGATCAGTTCCAGGCGTAGCAGCGAGGTGAACACGCGAAACGGGCTGACCTGCAGCGAATGTTCATGCACGGCGCGAAAGGCCGTTGAATGCACCGGCACCCCGGCGGGCGTCAGGTCGTAGTAGCCCACCGGTTGCATGCCCATCACCGCAAACAGGCGGCGGATGGTTGCCAATTCCTCGGCGGTGCCCAGGCGGATGGCACCGTGGCGTTCCATGTCGAGGCGCTCGATCTCTGCGGTGCGGCGCAACTGCCGGGCCAGGCCCGGATCAGCCTTCAACACCCGGCTGTTGGTCTCGGCCACCAGCGCCATCAACGCGCCGTACAGCGGAACTTCATCTCGGTACATGTCCGACATGGCCTTGGAAAAACCTTTGCGGATCTCGTCGGGGCTGATATGCGCGGCGCTGGGCATAAAAAAATTCCTGAACACTAGAGATAGGGGCATGCAATGACGCGGCTTGTGCCTGGATTTTGTTGGGCTGGGTGCCAGCGTGCAAACGAAGAATCTTCAGGACTTCATTCTGCGAATGAATGACATGACGTAAATATGACAAAAACCATCCCCTGCGAAATTTCATTTTTCCCCGACTTTCCTAACAAATTCTTCACGAGGTGCGCCCAGAGCGTCATGAAACAATCGTCACGTTTGTAGGGATGAAAGCTGTTCTAAACACCGCACACATAAAAATAGATTTAGGGGCCGTCATTAATGAAAATTTCTACACTGGCGTTAGCTGTCACCGCCGCCGTGCTCGCACAGCAAGCGAGCGCCGATGGTTTTGGGCTGGGTTCTCTGGGTACAGGCAACGGTCACAGCGGTTTTCTTGAAGACAGCCATGCGTCCGTCAGTTCGCGGACCATGTACTACAGCGCCGATAACCGCTCGGGGACCAACAACGATCTGCGCGAAACCGCGACCGCGCTGCGTTTTGACTATAAGTCCGGCTACACCCAAGGCACCCTCGGCGTCGGTTTCGACGTGATGGCCTTTGGTGCGTTGCGCCTGGACGGTGGCGATGGTCACACCGCAGGCCCGGGCCTGGCGGGTAACGGCAACAGCTTCTTCCCGACCAAGAACAACGGTACCGAACCGGCCGACTCCTTCAGCCGTGCCGCCGGCAATGTGAAGTTCCGCATTTCCCAGACCGAGCTGCATGTGGGTGGCGGCCTGGCGCCGGTGTTGCCGATCCTGGTCTCGAACGACAGCCGCGTGGCGCCGCAGACCTTTGATGGCGGCATCCTCACTTCCAACGACATCCCGAACGTGAGTATCACCGCCGGTGAGTTGACCAAGGCCGAAGGCCGTGCGTCGAGCAACTCCACCGGGCTGAGCGTGGCCGGTGGTACCCGTGACAGCGACAGCTTCAAATTCGGCGGGTTTGATTACAAGCCGTTTGGCTCCTCCGACAACGCCATCGCTAAAAACCTGACGTTGCAGTACTACTACGCCAACCTGGAAAACTTCTACAAACAGAACTATTTCGGCCTGGTCCACGTATTGCCGCTGGGCAACGACCAATCGTTCAAGACGGACCTGCGCTACTTCGACAGCAGCAGCGACGGTAAAAACGGCGAGTCCGGCTATGCGTTCAACAACAACGGCGGCTACGCCAAGCACGCCGGCGAAGTGGACAACAAAACCTACAGCGCCGCGTTCACCTACCAGTTGGGCGGCAGCAGCCTGATGCTTGGCCATATCGGTGTGAGCGATGACGGTGGCTTCGTCTGGGTCAACCAGGGCAGCCTTGCCGACCCTAACCCGCAAGGCGCGGGCGGCAGCGACTTCTACCTGTTCACCGACGCCGTGGTCGGCCAGTTCTCCCGTGCCGGTGAGCAGGTCAACTTCGGTCAGTACTCTTATGACTTCAAGGCTTTCGTACCTGGCCTGAGAGCGTCCGTGGCCTACCTGGACGGTACCGGCATCAAGTCCAAAGTGGCCGGCGGTTCCGACCAGAAAGAAAACGAAACCGACTTCCGTCTCGACTACGTCGTGCAGGAAGGGCCGCTCAAGGGCTTCGGTACCACGCTGCGCACCGGTACTTACCACGGCCACAACACCGGCACGCCGGATCAGGACCAGACGCGCCTGATCTTCAACTATACCTACGCGATCTTCTAAGAACGCGCCGGGATAACAAGCGGCCGCTGAATCAGCGGCCGTTTTTTTTGGCGCTCATAAAATGAGACTTCATGTGCATCCGGGCACGGCGGGGCTCTACACTGCCCCTCACTGTGTCAGTGATGGAGGACTCGATGACGGCCAAGCCCGCAACCCACATCCTTGAAACCCTGGAAGGCCGGCGCCTGGCGGCTCAAGACGCCGAGCGCTGGCGCGAATGGGGGCCTTATCTGAGTGAACGCCAATGGGGCACCGTGCGCGAAGACTACAGCGCTGACGGCGACGCCTGGGCCTACTTTCCCCACGAGCACGCCCGCAGCCGGGCCTATCGCTGGGGTGAAGACGGCCTGGCCGGTTTCAGTGACAAGGCGCAACGCTGGTGCCTGGGCCTGGCCCTGTGGAACGAGCGCGACGCGATCATCAAGGAGCGCCTGTTCGGCCTGAACAACGCCGAGGGCAACCATGGTGAAGACGTCAAGGAGCTGTACTTCTTCGTCGACGGCGTGCCGAGTCATGCCTACATGCGCATGCTCTACAAATACCCGCATGCCGCCTTTCCCTATGAAGATTTGCTCAACGAAAACGCCCGGCGCGGTCTGGACGCCGCCGAGTATGAAGTGCTCGACACTGGGGTATTCGAAGACAACCGCTACTGCGACGTCAGTGTCGAATACGCCAAGCATCAACCCGACGATATCTGCATGCGCATCACCGTGCACAACCGCTCGGACCAACCGACGCGCTTGCAAGTACTGCCCCAGCTCTGGGCGCGCAATGACTGGAGCTGGACCTACGACGCGCCCAAGCCAAGCCTGACCCTCAGCGGCGAGCAGGTGCTGGCCCGTCACCCTGAGCTGCCCGATCGCCATCTCAGCGCGTGGGGGCAGGAGGGAGTCGAATGGCTGTTTTGCGAAAACGAGACCAACTTCCCCAAGCTGGATGGGCTGGCAGCCTTGGGGCCGTTCAAGGATGGCATCAACGATTACGTGGTGGGTGCGGTGCAATCGGCGATTCGCCGCGACCGCGGCACCAAGGTCGCGGCGCGCTTTGTACTTGAACTGGCGGGCCTGGAAAGCAAGACCCTGTACCTGCGGTTTGCCCCCACCGATGCGCCTGAGCTGAATGCGCGCAAGCTCTTCGAACAGCGTCGCCAGGAGGCGGATGATTTCTACGCGGCCTTGCAGCAGGGCATTGCCGATGAGGATGCGCGTAATGTGCAACGCCAGGCACTGGCCGGCCTGCTGTGGTCCAAGCAACTCTATTATTTTGACGTGAACCAATGGCTCGACGGCGACCCGGCCCAGCCCGCGCCACCGCCTGAGCGCCTGCATATTCGCAATACCCATTGGCGGCACCTGTCCAACTTCGACATCCTGACCATGCCCGATACCTGGGAATACCCGTGGTACGCCTCCTGGGACCAGGGCTTCCAGGCGGTGGCGATCGCACTGATCGACCCAGGGTATGCCAAGCAACAGCTGCTGTTGCTGGTGAAAGACCGCTTCATGCACCCCAACGGCCAATTGCCGGCCTATGAATGGCGTTTTGACGACGCCAACCCGCCGGTACACGCCTGGGCCAGCTGGCGGGTGTATCAGCAGGACAAAGCGCTCAACGGCGTGGGCGACATGGACTTTCTTGAGCGGATATTCCACAAGCTGCTGTTGAATTTTTCCTGGTGGGTCAACCGCAAGGACGCCGAAGGGCGCAACCTGTTCCAGGGCGGCTTCCTCGGCCTGGACAACATTGCGTTGTTCGACCGCTCGGCGGCGCTGCCGCCGGGTTACCAGTTGGATCAGGCCGACGGCACGGCCTGGGTGGCCGCCTATGCCCTGGACCTGATGCGCATCGGCCTGGAGCTGGCCAAGCGCAATGCGGTGTACGTGGACATCGCCGTGAAGTTTTTCGAGCACTTCCTGTATATCGCCGGCGCGATCAATCGCGTCGACGACAGTGCCGAAGGCTTGTGGGATGAGCAGGACCGGTTTTTCTACGACGTGCTGCACCGCCCCGACGGCCAGAATGAACCGGTGCGCCTGCGTTCCATCGTCGGCCTGATGCCGCTGTTTGCAGTGCTGGTGCTGGAGCAGCGTGAGCACGAAGGCTTGCCGGGCTTGCGTGAACGTCTGTTGGGGTTCATGAAGCACCGGCCAGACCTGGCCAAGCTGGTGTCACGCTGGAACGAACCGGGGCAGGGCAATCGCCTGTTGCTGGCGCTGTTGCGCGGTGAGCGCACCAAGGACCTGCTGCGGCGCATGTTGGAGGGCGATGAGTTCCTTTCGGCGTTTGGCGTGCGCTCTCTGTCCAAGGCATTTGCCGAGCAGCCGTTGGCGCTGAAAATGAATGGCGACACCCTGTGTGCGCGCTACCAGCCTGCTGAATCCGACTCACGCCTTTACGGCGGTAACTCCAACTGGCGGGGGCCGCTGTGGATGCCGGTGAACTACATGCTGATTGAGTCGCTGCGCGAGTTTCATCGCTACTACGCGGATAATTTCTCGGTGGAGTACCCGACGGGGAGTGGTTATCTGTCTTCCCTGGAGGAAGTCGCCGACAGCCTGAGCCAGCGTCTGACGCGTTTATTCCTGCGCGATGAAAATGGCCTGCGGCCTTCGATGGCGGGGTATGCGCAGTTGGAGGCAGATCCGGCCAGCCGGGATCTGGTGTTGTTCCATGAGTATTTCCATGGGGAAACCGGGCGGGGGTTGGGCGCATCTCATCAAACGGGATGGAGTGCTTTGGTGGCGTTGTTGCTACAGCCGAACCGCAATTGAATGTGGGAGGGAGCAAGCCCCCTCCCACCATTGGAGTTTCAGTGCACTCAGGCTGGGAACAGTTCGCTCAGCTTCATGGCCAGCATCATGTCGCCTTCAGTGCGCAGTTTGCCGCCCATGAACGCCTGCATGCCGTCGGTGGAGCCGTCGACGATGCCTTTCATGGTCTCGCCGTCCATGACCAGGGTCACTTGGGCGTCCGGGTTTTCGCCTTCCAGCAGTTCGCAGGTGTTGTTTTTAACCACCAGCGAGAAGTTCTGGGTGTCATCGATACGGAAACCGAAGACCAGGTCCAGGCCGTCGGCGGCAGCTGGGTTGAATTTGGCTTTCATTGCTTCTACGGCTTTAGCTACGTCAGTCATGGTTTCGATCCTTTAGGGTGAGTCCAGTGACCTTGGGGTCACGGTTGGCCGCAGTTCATCGGAAAGTGATGAGCTGCGGCGCCTTCAACAATTGCAAGTGGGTATGACTGTTGAAGGAAGCCAGTGCCACCTCGCGACCGCGGAATTTCAGCTGGTTGAGCGAGGTGTTAACAATTTGCCAGTTCAGTTCGAAGGCCTGGGCGGCAGGCATCCGGGTAATCAGGTGGAGCAGGGCGGTGATGGTGCCGCCGGAGGTAAACACGGCGATCTTGTGGGTGTTGTCGGCCGCCTCGAGGATGCGCTGCAGGCCACCCTGGACGCGCTCGACAAACCCCAGCCAACTTTCCAGCCCGGGCGGGTCATAGGTGCCGGCCAGCCAACGCTCGATGATCAGCGCGAAAATGCGCTGGAATTCGCTGCGGTTCTGCGCGGCATTGCGCAGGATCTCCAGGGCGTGGGGCTCGGTGCCGAGCAGGTCGGGGAGCAGGGCGCGGATGATCGCCTCGGCGTCGAACTCGTTGAAGGCACTGTCGACTTCAAGCGGTGGCACCGCGAGGCCGAGAGCCGTGTACTGATCGAAGGTAGCGCGGGCGGTGTGCTGCTGGCGACGCAGGTCGCCGGCGATGCAACGGTCGAATGCCAGGCCGAGGTCGGCCAGGTGGCGACCGAGCACTTGCGCTTGCTCCACACCGACGGGCGACAGCACGTCGTAGTCGTCTGCACCGAAGGAGGCTTGGCCATGTCGAATCAGGTAGATGCTGCCCACGTCCGTTTTCCCGGTACGTTGAAAGTCTGGCGAGGTTATGAGGATGCCCGCGAGCTGTCAATGAAAAAACATACGCTTGTTTTAAAAGCGCGTTAGAGCGGTATTGCTGGCGGTTTGAGCACTGGTCCGAAGGCGGTGCCGCCGGTATGCTGGGGCATCTGCGCCTGGCGCACATCCATTTAAATTGTCCTTATAAGGAGCGACATGGATTTTCTGGCTGAATACGCGAGTTTCCTGGCAAAGACCGTCACCCTGGTGGTCGCCATCCTGGTGGTACTGATCAGTTTCGCGGCGCTGCGCAACAAAGGCCGTCGCAAGTCCGCCGGCCAATTGCAGGTCAGCAAGCTCAACGATTTCTACAAGGGCCTGCGTGAGCGCCTGGAGTCGAGCCTGCTCGACAAAGAGCAGCTCAAGGCCCTGCGCAAAGCCGAAAGCAAAACCGAAAAGAAAAACAGCAAGAAGAAACCCGAGGCCAAGCCGCGGGTGTTCGTGCTGGATTTCGACGGTGATATCAAGGCCTCTGCCACCGAGAGCCTGCGCAATGAAATCACCGCGTTGCTGAGCCTGGCCACGCCCAAGGACGAAGTGGTGCTGCGCCTGGAAAGCGGCGGCGGCATGGTGCACAGCTATGGCCTGGCGTCATCGCAACTGGCGCGTATCCGCCAGGCGGGCGTGCCGTTGACCGTATGCATCGACAAAGTGGCGGCCAGCGGCGGCTACATGATGGCGTGCATCGGCGAGAAGATCATCAGCGCACCGTTCGCCATCCTCGGCTCCATTGGCGTGGTGGCGCAACTGCCGAACGTCAATCGCCTGCTCAAGAAGCACGATATCGACTTCGAAGTGCTGACGGCCGGCGAGTACAAGCGCACCTTGACGGTATTTGGCGAAAACACCGAGAAGGGCCGCGAGAAGTTCCAGGAGGACCTGGACATCACCCATCAGTTGTTCAAGAACTTCGTCTCGCGCTACCGCCCACAGCTGGCGATCGACGACGTGGCGACCGGCGAAGTGTGGTTGGGGGTTGCCGCCCTCGACAAACAACTGGTCGATGAACTGCAGACCAGCGACGAATACCTGGCGAACAAGGCCAAGACCGCCGAGGTTTTCCACCTGCACTATGCCGAGCGTAAAAGCCTGCAGGAACGTGTGGGCCTGGCCGCCAGCGGCTCGGTTGACCGCGTGTTGTTGACCTGGTGGAACCGGCTGACCCAGCAGCGGTTCTGGTAACTGACGCTGGGCCTGTAGGCTGATCCCTTGTGGGAGGGGGCTTGCTCCCGATGGCGATGTGACAGTCGATAACTGTATGGACTGAACCACCGCTATCGGGAGCAAGCCCTCTCCCACATTTGTTGTGTGCTATTGGAATCAGCGGGTCGGCAGTGGCGATGGGGTGGCTGCCGGAATGGGTTTGCTCATCAAGATCCCCACCACCACCGCCCCGAGCAACCCCAACAATCCGGCTACCCACAATACCCCGCCGAACCCACCCACAAACGCCTGTTGCGCCAGCGGTTGCACGGCCGCCCGTGCCGACTGCGGCAACAACCCCATCGCCGCCGGCATATCCCCGGCCACGACGCGCGAGGCAATAGCCGCCACTTGGGCCTGCCACTGAGCGTCAAGACTCGCACTGAGCAACCGCTCGCTATGGCTGCTTAACAACGCCCCATACACGCCGATGGCCAGCATGATCGCGCTGAAACGCATGGTGGTGCTCATGCCCGACGCCATTCCAGCGCGGTCGCGTGGCACGCAGGCCATGATGTTTTTCTGTGTATCGCCATTGAGCAGCCCCGCACCGGCACCGGTGACGGCAATCGCCAGGGCGAAGGGCAGATAGCCGCCGACGTTCACGGCCCAGGCACTCAGCAAGTTGCCGCAGCCCACCAGGGTCAAGCCGGCGGCCATCATCGTCGCGGGTGCAAAGCGGCCAGCCAGGCGGGCGCCGATCCGGGGGCAGATGAGCATGGTCAAAGCAAACGGCAGCATGCCCAGCCCCGAGGCAATCGCGGAAAAGCCCAAACCGTTTTGCAGGTAGAACGGCAGCAGCGTCATCATCACCTGGGCGCAACCGGCGTAGGCAAACATTCCCAACAGCGCGCCGATAAAGCGCGGGTGGCGCAACAGTTGCAAATCCACCATGGGCCGTTGTTGCAGGCGCTCGACCCACACAAACACACCCAGCAACAGCGCACCACCGACCAGGCGGGCGTAGGTCAGCGGGTTGTCCCAGCCAATGCGATTGGCCTCGATCAAGCCCCAGATCAGGCAGAGCAAGCTTGCGCTGAAGGCCAGGCTGCCCCATGGGTCGAGGCGTGCTGACTGGGTGTCGCGTGATTCGGGAATCGCGCGCAGCGCCAGGCTCATCAGTGTCAGGCCCACGGGCAGGTTGAGGTAGAAGATCCAGCGCCAGCCCAGATAGTGGGTAATCAGGCCGCCCAGGGTCGGCGCGGCGGTCATCGCCACGCCCATGCAGGCGCCCCAGAACGCCCAGGCTTTGGCACGCTCCACTTCATCGTGGAAGGTGTGGCCGATGGAGGCCAGTGCCGAGGTCAACAGCAGGGCCGCGCCGACCCCTTTGACGGCGCGGGCGATATCGAGCAACAACGCGTTCGGCGCAGCACCACAGCCCAGGGACGCCAGGATGAAAATGCTCAACCCCCAGATCAGCGATTTCTTGCGGCCAAAGCGATCGGCAATGCTGCCGGCGGGCAGTAACAAGGCCGCGAACGCGAGCATATAGGCGCTGACCACCCATTCGATATCGGCAAAATTGGCGCCCAGGTCGCGGGCGATGCTTGGCAATGTCACCGCGACGATATTGGTATCCAGCACGATCAACGAACAGACACCGGAGGCGGTCAGCAGCGTCAGGCGTGGGCTGGCCGGGTTCATGGTTGAATTACCTTGCAGGCAATCCTGAAAAGACAATTGACGGGCATCGCGAGGGCTCTCTAGTGTTGAAGTGGTATGAGCTTATCCTTGGCCGGTAACGTCTTTGTTAGCCGCTACGAAGCACTTCATTACCTTTGAGCTAAACCTCTATGGAACTACGCCATTTCCGTTACTTTCTGGCCGTTGCCCAGCACCGCAACTTCAGCCGCGCGGCCGAGCAGTTAGGCATCGCGCCGCCGACCCTGAGCCGGCAGATCCAGGACATGGAAAACAGCCTGGGCACACGCTTGTTCATCCGCCGGCAGCGCGAGGTCAGCCTCACCGAAGCGGGCGCCGCCTTGCTGATTGAAGCCGAGGCCACGGTGCGGCAATTCGAGTTCGCCCAACGCAATGCCCAGCGCGCCGGTCGTGGGGAGATCGGGCATATCGAGTTGGGTTACGTGGCTTCGGCGCTGTACTGCGGTTTGCTGCAACGGCAAATGCAGGGGTTCAGCCAGGCGTTTCCCGACGTGAGCGTGAACGTGCGCGAATGCGCGATGGCGACCTTGGCCAATGCGGTGGCGGATGGGCGGTATGACATCGGCTACATCCGCTCACCCATGAACTTGCCCGATGGCGTGGAGGCGGTACGCCTGGACAGTGAGGGCTTCGTGCTCGCGCTGCCGCAGGATTCCTGGCTGCTCGGGCTCAAAGCCATCGGCTGCGAACACTTGCAGAATGAGACGTTTATCCTGCCGGAACAGATCAGCGGCACCCTGCACGTGGCCGCACAAGGTGGCTATGCGCCACGCCTGGGGCCGCAACCGGGTGGTTTGGTCGCGGTGGTGGCGCTGGTGTCATTGGGGCAGGGCGTGGCGGTGGTGCCGGCGTCCATGGTGGGGCATGTGAGTTTGCCGGGCGTGGCGTACCGCACGATTCAGGGATGCGAAGCCTCGTCATGGTTGTCGTTGATTCACCGGCGATTTGAGCAAGCGCCGGCGGTGGTGCGCTACCTGGAGCACATCAAGCAATCAGTCGCGGTTGTACCGAGTCGGCCAGGCGCGTGAGGATCAGGCAGCACGACACCGCGCCCGCGTCCAGCACCCCCAGGGAACGCTCGCCCAGGCGACTGGCGCGGCCGATTTTCGCCACCAGGTCCTTGGTCGAATCGCGGCCGCGTGACGCAGCGCTTTTCATCGCCTCCAACGCATCATGGAAGGACGCGCCGCCGGCATGCGCGCCCTCAAAGGCTTCGACCGCCGGGATCAGCGTATCCATCAAGCACTTGTCGCCCACGCCGGCTTCGGTAATGTCCTGCAGCGAGGTCAAGCCGCCGCGCAGCAAGTGGGCGAAGGTGGTGGCGTCGATGTCATCACAGCTGCGTACCTCGTCGGCCATGCCGATAAACAGGCTGCCGTACAACGGGCCCATGGAGCCGCCGATGCCTTCCATCAGGCTCAGGGTCAGTTCATCCAGGGCTTCGGCCAGCGTCAGTTGGCGGCCTTCGATTGTGCGCCCGCAATGGGCGAACCCTTTGGCCATGTTGATGCCGTGGTCGCCATCGCCGATGGCGCCGTCCACTTCGCTCAAGTATTCACGGTTGGCGACGATCACGCTGACCAAGTCGGCAACGATGGCGCTGCCGTCGTGGGTGGAAAAATGCTGGCTCATGGTTCACTCCGCCTGGGTCATGCCGATGGAACGGCAGGGATGATCGATCAGGGTTTTCAGCTCTGCGTCCAGGCCGAGCAGGGTCAAGGTCACGCCCATCATCTCCAGGGAGGTGAAGTAGTTTCCGACGTAGCAACGGTGAATCTTCAAGCCCTTGGCGCTGAGCTGACGCTCCACTTCGGCGTAGAACACATACAGTTCCATCAGCGGCGTGGCCCCCAGGCCTGAAACCAATACCACCACGCTGTCGTCCTGGCTGAAATCGCGGTCGGCGAGGATTGGCGCGAGCATGCGTTCAGCCATCGCGGCTGCCGGTTCGATGGCGACTACTTCGATGCCCGGCTCGCCATGATGGCCGATGCCCAATTCCATCTGGCCGTCAGGGATCTGGAAGTTCGGCTTGCCGACGGCGGCAATCGTGCAGGGGGTGAGGCCGATGCCGATCGAGCGGCAATGATCGACGGTTTTTTGCGCGACCCGTATGACCCCGTCCAGGTCGTAATGCTGGGCTGCAGCGGCACCGCCGACCTTCCACATGAAAATTTCCCCAGCCACCCCTCGGCGCTTGGCGATATCGGCCTTCGGCGCGGAGGCCACGTCATCGTTGGCGACCACCGTGCGGATGCGCATGTTTTTGCTGGCCGCCATTTTCATCGCCAGCTTCACGTTCATATTGTCGCCGGCATAGTTGCCGTACAGGCAGGCCACGCCCGCGCCATGGTCGGCGGCGCGGAAGGCATCGAAAAAGCTTTTGGCGGTGGGTGACGAAAAAATTTCGCCGACGGCTACCGCGTCCACAAGGCCCGGGCCGACATAGCCGAGAAACGCCGGTTCATGGCCTGAGCCGCCGCCGGTGACAATGCCTACGCGGCCCTGGCCGGAGGGCCTGGCTTTGGTGATGACCCGAGGGTTGGTCTCGTACTGGCGCAACTCGGGGTGCGCGACCAGGATGCCGCGCAGCATGTCCTCGACCACTTGGTCCGGATCGTTGATGACTCGATTCATAACGCGGGTTCCTGTGTTCTTGTTCTGTTGGACGACAACAATCCAGTGTGGAGCGGCTTGCTCCCAGGTGGTGCGCCTAAGGTTTGAGCACAACCTTGAGCGACTTGTCTCCGCGCTCCATCACTGCAAACGCCTCCTTGAAATCCGCGAGTGCGAACGTGTGGGTCACCACATCGCGCATGTCGATCTTGCGGTTACCAATAAAGTCGATGGCGCGCGGGTACATGTAAGGCCCCAGGTGGGAGCCGAGGATATCGAGTTCCTTGCGGTCGCCGATGATCGACCAGTCGACCGTGGCTTCGTCGTTGAACACGCTGAACTCGACGAAGCGCCCCAGTTTGCGCAGCATTGCCAGGCCCTGGTTGACCGCTTTGTGGTGCCCGGTGGCCTCGATGTAAATATCGCAGCCGTAGCCATCGGTGATCTCGCGGATTTTGCCCATGACGTCGACTTCGGCCGGGTTCCAGACTTCGTCGGCGCCCAGGCGCAGGGCGAGGGCGGCGCGCTCGGGCTTCATGTCCAGCACGATGAGTCTTTTCGGATTGCGCAGGCGCACGGCGCCGATGATGCCCAGGCCCAGCGTGCCGGCGCCGGCGACCACCACAACGTCATCGTGGTCGACATTGGCGCGCTCGGCGGCGTGCAGCGAACAGGCCAGCGGCTCGATCAGGATCGCTTCATCGGGGGCGATGGATTCCGGCACTTTGTGGATGATGCCCTCCTTGGTGAAGATCATGTACTGGGCCATCGCACCCTGGACATTGTTCTGGAAACCGTAGAGGTCATGCTTCTGGCACATCCAGTACTGGCCGTGGTTGCAGAAGCGGCAGCCCCAGCAGGGCACGATCTGCTCGGAGATCACCCGGTCGCCGACCTGTACACCCCGCTTTTGCGCGCCCGGGCCGAGGGCGACTACACGGCAGACAAACTCATGCCCGGGAATCATCGGCGGTTTCACGTAGCGCGGTTGTTCGGCATCGCCCCAGAACGACGGCGCGCCGCGATAGGTCTTGATGTCGCCCATGCAGATACCGCACAGCTCGACTTTGGTGAGGATTTCATCGGGGCCAGGCGTCGGGACGTCGACGGTTTCCAGGCGATAGTCTTCCGGGCCGTGGCAGACCACGGCCTGCATGGTTTTCGGGATGACCGGGTGCAGTTGATCAGGTGTGCGTTCGGTAGCGGTGGACATGACAGAACCTCACGACAAAAAAGAATTACTGAATGCTGTAGCCGCCGTCGATCACCATGTTGGCGCCGGTAATCATCTGTGCGGCATCGCTGAGCAGGTACAGCGCCAGCCCGGCGATTTCTTCGGGCTGGGCAAAACGGCCCGCCGGGATCTGCAGTTTGGCCCGCTCACCCACTTCACCGGCCCAGGCTTTCTTGCCCAGGGCAGTCTCGACGATGGTCGGGGAGATGGCGTTGACGTTGATCTGCGGCGCCCATTCCATGGCCAATACCTTGGTCATGCCGACGATCGCGGCCTTGCTGGCGCAATAGGCAGCGTGGCGGTCGAGGCCGATCACGGCAGCCTGGGAGGCGAGGTTGACGATACGCCCGGCGCCTTGGGCCAGCATGTGCCTGGCGCAGGCCTGGGCCACGAAAAAACTGGCTTTCAGGTTGATGTCCAGGGTGCTGTCCCAGGCGCTTTCGCTGACGTCGATGGCTTTGTCCAGCAGCGCGATGCCGGCGCTGTTGATCAAGTAGTCCAGGCGTTGGAAGTGGTCGAACACCTGGTCGATGGTGTGTTGCACCTGGCTGATCCGGCTGAGGTCGACGGCGATACCCAGATGTTCGGCACCCAGGCTTGCCGCGACATCCACGACCGCCGGATCACGGTCCAGCAGCGCCACGCGGGCGCCGCGTTCGGCCAGCAGGGTGGCGCAGGCCAGGCCGATCCCGGCGGCACCGCCGGTGATCACGGCGCAACGGCCGCTGAGGTCGAAGGCTTGGTTCCAGAATCCAGACATGCATGGCTCCTCTTGTGAGCGCTGTGACGATCCAATGTGGGCGGTGTTTCAGGCCAATAGCTATTTGCCGCCGCTGACTTGTTTGTACAGGGTGTCGGCGTTGGCGTCGGTCACCGGCACCCACGGCAGGATGTAGTTCTTGGCCGTGCCCTCAGCCCATTTCAGCTCTTTGGCATAGCGCTCCCAGATCACCGACTGGGGTTTGTAGTCCTTGCCGGCCAAGGCTCGCAGCGCCACATCCAGCGCACCTTGGGACTGGGCCTGGGCGTCCTGGAGGAAGGTGGTGACTTCGCCTTTCTTCGCCGCCTGGATCGCATCGGGCATGCCGTCGATCGAAGTCACTGGCACGTCTTTGGCGGTCAAGCCGTGGGACTTCAGCGCCTGCACGGCGCCCAGGGCCATGTCATCGTTCTGCGCGATCACACCGTTGATGCCTTTGGGGTGGGCGTTCAACCAGTCTTCGGTCAGTGCGAGGGCTTGGGCGCGGTCCCAGTTGGCGGTTTTTTTCTCGATGATCTTGATCTCGGGGTGTTGACCGAGCACTTCCAGCTCGCCTTTTTCCCGGTCGATTTGCGCCGATTGGCCAATCGGGCCCTGGATGATCACCACGTTGCCTTTGCCGTTGAGCTTGTCGACCATGGCCTGGGCTTGCAGGCGACCACCCTCCACGTCGTCGTTACCCACATAAGGGACGGCGGCATCGGCGACTTTGGTATTGGACGCGATGACCACTACGTCGTTGCTCATGGCTTGCTTGACGGTGCCGACGCCGGCCTTGGTGTCGATCGGCACGAACAGGATGGCGTCGTAGTGCTGGGTCACCATGTTTTCGATCTGGTTGTTCTGGGTCAGGGCGTCGTAGTTGCCGTCGAAAATGGTCAACTGCACGGTGCCGTCCTTGACGGCCGGGTGTTCCTTCAGCTCGCGCACCCAATTCTGCATGAACTGACCCTTGAGGCCGTAGACGGCCGCGCCGATCTTGTAGGACTTGCCTTCGGCGGCCAGGGTGATACTGCTGGCGAGCAGGGAGAGGGCCGCCACGGCGGCCAAGGTGGTACCAAGTTTCATGAGTAGAACTCCGGTTATTGTTGTGGGTCGTTCTCTAGGGTTTTTTCTTGCGCCACACGTCAATCAGTACTGCGAACACGATGATCAGGCCCTTGGCGACCTGCTGGTAATAGGAGGACACGCCGAGCAGGTTCAACCCGTTGTTGATCACGCCGATCAACAGCGCACCAAACAGCGTGCCGACAATGCTGCCGGTGCCGCCCGACAGGCTGGTACCGCCGATCACCACTGCGGCAATCGCGTCCAGCTCATAGGACACTCCGGCCTGGGGCAGGGCGGAAGTGGTGCGGGCCGACAGCACCACGCCGGCCAGCCCGGCAAGCAGGCCCGAAACCACGTACACCGAAAACATCACTTTGCGTACGCCAATGCCGGAAGTGCGTGCGCTCTTTTCGTTGCCGCCTACCGCGTACACATAACGGCCGTAGGTGGTGTAGCGCAGCACCATCCAGAAGATCAGCGCGACCACGGCAAAGATGATGATCGGCACACCTATCGGGCCGATCTTGCCGATGCCCAGGGCCAGGTAGGCGTCGGGCAGGTCGGTGATCGGGCTGCCGTCGTTGAGGATGAACGTCATGCCTCGCGCCACGCTGAGCATGCCCAAGGTTGCCACGAAGGGCGGGATCGACAGGTTGGCGACCATAAAGCCGTTCACCACACCGAGCATCGCCCCGGCAAACATCCCCGCGCTCACGGCGGCCAGCAGGCCGTAGCCCTGGGTGGCAACCATGGCGCTGCACAGCCCGGCGAAGGCCAGGATCGAGCCCACCGACAGGTCGATGCCCTTGGTCAGGATCACGTAGGTCATGCCTACGGCCAGGATGCCGTTGATGGAGGTCTGGCGCAGGATGTCCATCCAGTTGCGCCAGGTCATGAAGTATTCGCTGGAAAATGCCATCACCCCGCACAGCAGGATAAACACCAGCGGCAGGCCGAAGCGGTCGATGGAAAGGCGCAGGCGATTGCGCGGCGCGGCGGTAATCGGAGCAGCAAGGGTTTTGGCATTCATGAGGCAAGACTCAACAAGGCTTCCTGGGAAAGGGCGGTGTCAGTGCTGATGGTCACCAGCCTGCCGCCTTTGAATACGGCGATGCGATCACTCAGGTGCAGCAACTCGGGGGCTTCCGACGACACCACGATGGCCGCGCCGCCGGCCCTCACGAACTGGTCGAGCAGGTGGTAGATCTCCTGCTTGGCGCCTTCGTCGATACCGCGGGTCGGTTCATCGCACAGCAGGCACACCGGCTCGGTGGACAAGCATTTGGCGAGCACGACTTTCTGTTGGTTGCCGCCGCTCATGGAGGCCACCGGCAGGTCCAGTGACGTGGTCTTGATCTGCAGGCGCTTGACCATGTCGCGGGCCAGTTGGGTTTCCTTGCGCGCATTGATCAACGACCAGTTCGACAAGCGCTTGTAGGCCGACAGGGCAATGTTGGAAAGAATGCTGCCGGTCAGCACCAGGCCGCTGTCTTTACGGTCTTCGGTAACCAGGGATACGCCGGCATTGATCGTGGCCTTGGGCAGGCCGATCGGCATGGGCTTGCCGTGCAGGGTGACGCTGCCGGAATCCGGTGTGGTCAGGCCATAGATGCAGTTGAGGAATTCACTGCGCCCCGACCCCATCAGGCCATAGATACCGAGGATTTCCCCCTGGCGCAGTTGCAGGCTGATGTCGTGGAATTCGCCGGCGCGACTCAGGTTGTCCACTTGCAGGCAGGTACTGGCGGCGCATTCGCGGCCGACCTTGTGGTCGATGCGCGTCAGTTCCTGGCCGACGATGCCGCGCACCAGGTGGTTGCGATCGATATCCGCCATGCGCCCGCTTTCCACAAAGGCGCCATCGCGAAAGATGCTGTAGTCGTCGGCGATCTGCGCCAGCTCGCTCAGGCGGTGCGACACATACACGATACCGGCGCCCCGGGCGGTGAGGCGGCGGATCGCCTTGAACAGGGTTTCGGCCTCGCGCTCGCCGATGGCCGAGGTGGGTTCGTCCATGATCATCACCTGACAGTCATGGCTGAATGCCTTGGCGATTTCCACCAGTTGGATCTGCGCCACGCTCAGGCGGTGCATGGGCTGGGTCGCGTCGACGTCGAACTCCAGGCTTTCAAGCAGCTCGCGGGTGCGACGGTTGAGGGCCTTGCTGTCGACGATACAGCCGGCGCGGCGCGGTTCGCGGCCCAGCCAGATATTTTCGGCGACGGTCATGTAGGGGATGGGCTCCAGCTCCTGGGTGATCATCGCGATCCCCGCCGCCAAGGCTTCGCCTGGGCGGTTGAACTGCACCGGTGCGCCGTTGAGCAGAATGGTCCCGGCGTCACGTTGGGTGATGCCCATCAGGATACTCAGGAACGTCGATTTGCCTGCGCCATTGCCACCGCACAGGGCGTGGACGCTGCCGGCCCGCAGCGAGAGGCGCCCATCACGCAGGGCAGGCACCCCGGCATAAGCCTTGGCGACGTGTTCAGCCTGGAGCAGTAATGGCGTAGCCATCGGCGTGTCCTCGTGCTGTGAATTCTTATTAGGTCGCACAGTCATGTTCTGCTGTGATCATATGTGTATCAAATGAAATTCTGATCAGTCAATCTCTTTCATTAAAAAGCCATGATTCTGGTCATGAGTGGCAATATCGCCTTTTTAGACCGCTTTGACTGCCGGGTCAGTTAGAACTTGCTTGACAGGAAGGGGTGAATGCAAGCGAAATGACTGAGAGAAATTTCATTGAGTGATCATATGATCAGTCACAAGCATAAACACGGCAGCGGAGTCAGACGCCATGAACACACCTTTCCCGGTGGCTATCGGATGCGATGAAGCGGGTTTCGAGCTCAAGGAGCTGTTGAAGCGTCATATCGAGACGCTGGGTTATCCGGTCACCGACTTCGGCACTCATTCCACCGCGCCGGTGCTGTATCCGGATATCGCCCTGGCCGTGGCCAACGCCATTAATGCCGGTGAGCAACGCCTGGGTGTGCTGGTGTGCGGCACCGGTATCGGCATGGCCATTTCCGCGAACAAGGTATTGGGCATTCGTGCAGCCCAGGCTCACGATACCTACTCGGCGGAGCGTGCCCGCAAGAGCAACGATGCGCAGATACTGTCCATCGGTGCGCGAGTGATCGGTGCGGAGTTGGCCAAAAGCATCGTCAAGGCATTTCTGGAGTCGGAGTTCGAAGCGACGCGTTCCGGGGCCAAGGTCGAGCGCATCAATGCGATTGAGCGCGATGGGCATCAGTAGTGGACTAAACGGGGCAAGAGTCGGGAGAATGCGCCTTTGACGCCGAAACGGAAGCCCGTCCCCATGAGTGACAGTACCCAGCGCATTGCCAGCGATATCGATCAGATGACCGAAGTGGCGATGCTCTATTACCTTGAGAACGTCACTCAGGAAGCCATCGCCAAGCGCTTCGACCTGTCGCGGGCCAAGGTCAGCCGCCTGCTCAAGCGTGCGCGGGATGAAGGTATTGTCGAGGTGCGCGTCTTGCAGCATCCGGCGATGAACAACGAACTGGAGCGGGCGTTGGTGGAACGCTTCAAGTTGGATCGTGCGTTGATCGCGGTCGACCATAGCGACCCCGACACCCAGCGCTCGGCAGTCGCCAGCCTGGTGGCCAACTACCTGAACAAAACGTTGAGCGATGGCATGATCGTCGCCGTAGGCATGGGGCGCAATGTCGGCGCAGTGGCCGATAACGTCTTCCTGCCGGTGACGCGCAACTGCACATTTGTGTGTGCTATCGGTGGTTCGCTCAAGGCCGGCGAATACATGAACCCTGACCATATCTGCCGGCGCCTGGCGCTGCGCTTTGGTGGCGAAAGCGAAAGTCTGTATGCCCCTGCCTTAGTGGCCAACCCGGAATTGCGGGGCGTACTGATCAACAACGACACCGTGCGTTCCACACTCGACCGCGCCCGGCGCGCTGACATCGCGTTGATCGGCATTGGCGATATGAGCGAAAACAGCAATATGGTGCGCATGGGCTGGTTCTCGCCCCAGGAGATTGCCCAGGCGCGGTTGTCCGGTACGGTCGGGGACATGATGGGCTATGACTTCATCGACATTCATGGCCAGCCGGCGGTCAACGCCATTCAAGGGCGGGTGATCGGCTTGACGGTACAGGAACTGGTCCGCATTCCGGATGTGGTAGCGATTGCCAGCGAAAACACCAAGGCGGCGGCGACGCTGGGTGCGTTGCGCTCGGGGGTGATCAACACGCTGGCAACGACGGTCACCAACGCTCACACCATCCTGGCGCTGGATGATGCCACCCGTAAAGGCTGACTCAGCCGAGATCGGAATGAGGGTGGGGCGGTGCGACGATTCGGCTGGCTCCCGTGGGCGGTGAGTCTGTCGGTAGATAGGCTGACTGACAGGCCGTCATCGGGAGCAAGCCCCCTCCCACAGGGTGGTGGGGCGGCGTTGAGGACAGGTTTTGTAATAGTTTTGCGTTGTAGGAAATTTATGTTCAGGCTGTACGATTCAAGTCCTTTTATGATTTCAGGACCTGCATGAACACCCTCTCGGAGCCTCCCAGTCGTCTTTCCCCAAGACAACCATTGCCGCTGTTCCAGCTGAAACCCTACCGTATTGCGCCTGCTAACCTTGTCCCGGTCCATCGACCGCGCATTGCCGTGCCCGGCATTCTGAAAAATTCTAAAGAGGTTCTATAAATGGAGTGGTTAGCGGACCCCACGGCCTGGCTCGGCCTGTTGACGTTGATTGTGCTGGAACTGGTGCTGGGTATCGACAACCTGGTGTTTATCGCGATCCTGGCCGACAAGTTGCCGCCGGAACAACGCGACCGTGCGCGGTTGATCGGTTTGTCCCTGGCGTTGCTGATGCGCCTGGGCCTGCTGGCAAGTATTTCCTGGTTGGTGACCCTCACCCAGCCGCTGTTCGAGGTGTTCGACAAGAGCTTCTCCGGCCGTGACCTGATCATGCTGTTTGGTGGTGTGTTCCTGTTGTTCAAGGCCACCATGGAACTGCACGAGCGGCTGGAAGGTCATGTGGCCCAGCGTACGGGCAATGTCGCCTATGCGATGTTCTGGCCGATCGTGGCGCAGATTGTGGTGCTCGACGCGGTGTTCTCCCTGGATGCGGTGATTACCGCTGTAGGCATGGTCGATGAGCTGGCCGTGATGATGATCGCGGTGATCGTATCCATCGGCCTGATGATTGTGGCGAGCAAGCCGCTGACCCGTTTCGTCAACGCGCACCCGACGGTGATCATGTTGTGCCTGGGCTTTTTGATGATGATTGGCTTTGCCCTGACCGCCGAAGGCTTGGGCTTCCATATTCCGAAGGGCTACCTGTATGCGGCGATCGGTTTCTCGATCCTGATCGAACTGTTCAACCAGATTGCCCGTGCCCGTCGCAAGAAGTCGGCGCAAGGTACGCTGCCGGTTCGCCAGCGTACCGCGCATGCGGTCATGCGCTTGTTGGGTGGCCGCAGCCTGGCGGTGGAAGGCATGGATGACGACGTGGCTGACTTGCTGGGCGAGCCCGACGCCAGCCAGGGGCCATTATTTGATCGACGCGAGCGCGTGATGATCAGCGGTGTGCTGCAACTGGCCGAGCGGCCGATCCGCACCTTGATGACGCCCAGGGCCAAGGTCGACTGTATCGACCTGGCGGACGATCCCGAGACGATTCGCCTGAAGCTGATGCATTCGTCCTACTCGCGTTTGCCGTTGATCCGCCACGGTGCGGTGGATGAACCGCTGGGCTTTGTGCACAAAAAGGAGCTGCTCAAGGAGTACCTGGCCGGTCACGAGCCTGACCTTGAGCGCCTGGCGCGCCGTGCGATCAACCTGCTGGAGAGTTTTTCGATCCTCAACGCCCTGGAGCAGATGCGCCAGGAATCCACCCACATTGCCTTCGTGATCAACGAGTTCGGCGATTTCATGGGCGTGTTGAGCATGACCGACATTCTGGAATCCATTGCCGGTGAATTGCCCGATGCCAGCGAAATCGAGGGGCCGGATATCGTCGAGGAAGGCAACGGCTTCCGCGCCAACGGCGCATTGACCCTGAGCCAGGTCAGTCAGCGCACCGGCTTCAATGCCGTGGCCACCGAGGATTACCAGACCCTGGCCGGCCTGGTGATGAGCCTGCTCGACCGCCTGCCGGTGGTGGGCGACAGCCTGGAACATGCAGGCTGGCGCCTGGCGGTGGCGGCGGTGGAGGAGCGGCGGGTCACGCAGGTGCGCCTGATACCCCTGGCTGGGCATAGCGGCTGAATATCGCTTCGATGGTTTGCTCCTGGGTTTCCCAGGGGCCAAACCCCTTGAAGACTTCCTTGAGTTTGCCATCCACATGAGTGACCAGGGTCGGGGTGCCTGTCACCGGCTCAAGCCGCGGGGTGGTTGCCGTATCAAGCACCAGGCTCTTCACCCTGTGTTCATAGGCTTTGGCGACGGGCTCGAAAAGCTGCACGGCACGCACGCACGCTGGGCAGGTCGCTGAAACAAACAGCAGGAACACCGTCTCGTACGCGGCCAGTATCGAGTGATAGTCCTCATTGCTGTTAATGACCTCTTTAGCGATTCCCATGATGATGTCCCTGTCGACGGATGGTTTTCGGACCAACGCTAAGCCCAGGGATTTCCCGCGTCTACTGTCAACCTTCACAGGTACCTGCACCTCACGCGTCGCGGTCGCGCTCCAGTCGCTCGCGTTCCTTGCGCGCCTGGCTCGCACATTTGCGGTATTCCTCATTGTCCCGAGAGGCCTTGGCCTTGCGATAGCCGTGGTGGTTCTGGCTGGTGTAGTTGGTGTCGAAGGCTTCCTTGAGTTTTTGCAGTTCTTGCGTGCATTCGTGGCGGTCGCTGGCGGCTGAAACGCTGCCGGCGGCCAGAAAGCTGAGCAGAACCAGAATAAGGCTGAGCTTCATCAGTGAGGTCCTTGTGGGGCGCGAATCTGCCAAGGCTAGTCCAGCGCAGGCGTTTTTGCACCGGTGTGGGCGCACTCGAAGGGGGCGCGGTAACACGCTTGTGACGCACTTTGCTGGAGCAATCACTGGGTGGTGGGGCATTGGGTAGCAAGGTGGCCTTGGGTGCTGGCGCAACGCCTTCTACGGCTATTTGAATTAGCGCCCTGATTTATAACGCATTTATCCCGATCATATTTTTCTGCTAACGCGTGTGGCACACTTTCTGCTGTCTATTCCGTTGTTACAAACCAAGTTCCGGTATAGCGGAATACACAATCCCTGGAGTGCTTGTCATGCATCACCGACCTTCCGTGTTTAAAGCGTGTGTTTTTCTCTTCGCCGCATCGGCTTCCCTCGCAAGCCTGGTGCAGGCGGCGGACAGCAAGCTCGATGATGTGCTCAAGCGTGGGCATCTGATCGTGGGTACAGGCAGTACCAATGCGCCGTGGCACTTCCAGGGAGCGGATGGCAAGTTGCAAGGGTTTGATATCGACATCGGCCGCATCGTGGCCAAGGGATTGTTCAACGACCCGAGCAAGGTGGAGTTTGTGGTGCAGTCCTCCGACGCCCGTATTCCCAACCTGCTGACCGACAAGGTCGACATGAGTTGCCAGTTCATCACCGTTACCGCCAGCCGTGCGCAGCAGGTTGCCTTTACCTTGCCGTACTACCGCGAAGGGGTGGGCCTGCTGTTGCCGAACAACAGCAAGTACAAAGAGATCGAAGACCTGCAGGCCGCCGGCGACGGCGTCACCGTGGCCGTGCTGCAAAACGTGTATGCCGAAGAGTTGGTGCACCAGGCACTGCCCAAGGCCAAGGTCGATCAGTACGACAGCGTCGACCTGATGTACCAGGCCGTGAACTCCGGTCGCGCCGATGCCGCCGCCACCGACCAGTCTTCGGTCAAGTACCTGATGGTGCAGAACCCTGGTCGCTATCGCAGCCCGGCCTATGCCTGGAGCCCGCAAACCTATGCGTGTGCCGTCAAGCGTGGCGACCAGGACTGGCTGAACTTCGTCAACACCGCGCTGCATGAAGCCATGACCGGCGTGGAGTTCCCGACCTACAAAGCCTCGTTCAAGCAATGGTTCGGCGTAGATCTGCCGGAGCCTGCGATTGGTTTCCCGGTTGAATTCAAGTGATGTGTAAACCGCGGGCGCCGCACATGGCGCCCCGTTTCAGGTACTGCCGACCATGAACTATCAGTTGAACTTTGCCGCCGTGTGGCGCGACTTCCCCAGCTTGCTGGCAGGGCTTGGCCTCGGCCTTGAGCTGGCGTTGCTGTCGATCGCCATCGGCTGCGTGATCGGCCTGATGATGGCGTTTGCCATGCTGTCCAGGCACCGTGCGTTGCGCCTCTTCGCCTCGGTGTATGTGACGGTGATCCGCAACACGCCGATCCTCGTGCTGATCCTGTTGATCTATTTTGCATTGCCCAGCCTGGGCATCCGTCTGGACAAGATCCCGTCGTTCATCATCACCTTGTCGTTGTACGCCGGTGCCTATCTGACTGAAGTGTTCCGCGCCGGGCTGTTGAACATTCCCAAGGGCTTGCGTGAAGCCGGCCTGGCCATCGGCTTGGGTGAGTGGCGCATCCGTGCCTACATCACGGTGCCGGTGATGCTGCGCAACGTGCTGCCGGCGCTGTCGAACAATTTCATTTCGCTGTTCAAGGACACCTCGCTGGCCGCCGCCATCGCGGTGCCCGAACTGACTTACTACGCCCGCAAGATCAACGTCGAGAGCTACCGGGTCATCGAAACCTGGCTGGTCACGACGGCGCTCTATGTGGCCGCCTGTTACCTGATTGCCATGCTGCTCCGTTACCTGGAACAGCGTCTGGCGATCCGTCGTTAAGGAGGGTTTCCATGTACGAATCTCCCAGCTGGTTGCATGAGTTGTGGGTCGCCCGGGACACCCTTTGGGCGGGGTTTGAAACCAGCGTGTATTGCTCGGCGCTGGCGATTGTTTTCGGCACGCTGATCGGCATCGTCGCCGGGTTGATCCTGACGTACGGCAAGTTCTGGATGCGTGCGCCGTTTCGTCTGTATGTCGACCTGATCCGCGGTACGCCGGTGTTCGTGCTGGTGCTGGCGTGTTTCTACATGCTGCCGGCCCTCGGCTGGCACATCAGCGCATTCCAGGCCGGCGCGGTCGGGCTGACGTTATTCTGTGGTTCCCACGTCTCGGAAATCGTGCGCGGCGCACTGCAAGCCATTCCGCGTGGGCAACTGGAGGCGGGCAAGGCCATCGGCCTGACGTTCTACCAGTCCCTGGGTTACGTGCTATTGCCCCAGGCGCTGCGCCAGATCCTGCCGACCTGGGTCAATTCCTCCACGGAAATCGTCAAGGCCTCGACCTTGCTCTCGGTGATCGGCGTGGCCGAGTTGCTGCTCAGTACCCAGCAGGTGATCGCACGCACCTTCATGACCCTGGAGTTCTACCTGTTCGCGGGTTTTCTGTTCTTTGTCATCAACTACGCCATCGAGCTGTTCGGGCGTTACCTTGAAAAGCGGGTGGCCTTGCCATGAATCAACCTCAAACCCAGCAACCGCTGCTGAACATCAGTGGCCTGCGTAAACAATACGGTCAGGTGGAAGTGCTCAAGGGCGTCGACCTGTCCATGCAACGCGGTAACGTGGTGACGTTGATCGGCTCCAGCGGCTCGGGCAAGACCACGCTGTTGCGCTGCGTCAACCTGCTCGAAGAGTTCCAGGGCGGGCAGATCACCCTGGACGGCGAGTCCATCGGCTACAGCGAAGTTGCCGGCAAGCGTGTGCGCCACCCCGAGCGCGTGATCGCCCAGCATCGGGCGATGACCGGCATGGCGTTCCAGCAATTCAACCTGTTCCCGCACCTGACGGCGCTGCAGAACGTCACCCTTGGCCTGCTCAAGGTCAAGAAGATGAACAAGGATGAAGCCGTGGCCCTGGCCGAAAAATGGCTGGACCGCGTCGGCCTGCTGGAGCGGCGTAACCACTTCCCCGGGCAATTGTCGGGCGGCCAGCAACAGCGCGTGGCGATTGCCCGCGCCATTGCCATGAACCCCAGCCTGATGTTGTTCGATGAAGTCACCTCGGCCCTCGACCCGGAATTGGTTGGTGAGGTGCTCAGTGTGATCAAGGGCTTGGCGGAAGAGGGCATGACCATGCTGCTGGTCACCCACGAAATGCGCTTCGCCTATGAAGTGTCTGACAAGATCGTATTCATGAACCAGGGGCGCATTGAGGAACAAGGTTCGTCGAAGGATATCTTCGAACGCCCGCAATCGCCGCGCCTGGCTGAATTTTTGAAGAACATTCGTTTTTAATCAGGAGTTATTTTATGAGCATTACTCGTTACGGCACCGGCAGCACCGCCGGCGGCGGCCAGCCACGTCCTTTTGCGCGTGCGGTGGAAGCGGACGGTTGGCTCTACGTCTCGGGCCAGGTGCCGGCGGTGGACGGTGAAATCATCACCGGCGGCATCGTCGAGCAGACCCGGCAGACCCTGCGCAATGTGGTGGCGATCCTCGAAGAGGCCGGTTACGAACTCAAGGACGTGGTCCGCGTTGGCGTGTGGCTGGAAGACCCACGGGACTTCTGGAGTTTCAACAAGGTCTTCGGCGAATACTTCACCCCGGAACACGCTCCGGCGCGGGCCTGCGTACAGGCCAGCATGATGGTCGATTGCAAGGTCGAGATCGATTGCGTGGCCTACAAGAAAAAAGGCTAAATGCCCCGACTCTAAATGATTGTTCCCACGCTCTGCGTGGGAACGCCGCCTCGGACGCTCTGCGTTCGCTTCTGTGACGCAGAGCGTCACGGTATGCGTTCCCACGCGGAGCGTGGGAACGATCAATAACTCGGACCGATTACCGTTATGACCGAAGACACCATCAAACGCCGCGCCAAAGGCCTGGACCGTGCATTCGATATCCTCGATTTTCTCAAGGAAGTCGGCCAGCCCCTGCGCCCGAATGATATTGCCAACGGCATCGGCAGCCCCAAGTCCACGGTCTACGAGCTGGTCGCCTCCTTGCTCGAGCGGCGCATCCTGGAAACCGTGGGCAAGGACGGCCATGTCTACCTGGGCCGCCAGCTGTATTTTCTCGGCCAGGCGCACTTGCGCCATTTCGACCTGACCCGCGAGGCTGACCATGCCTTGCAGGAAATCGTCAGCCAGACCCGCGAAACCGCGCAGATGTGCCTGCTCAATGGGCGCAAATACACTGTGGCGCTGATGCGCGAAGGCGAGCGGCATTTCCGCATTTCGTCGGACATCGGTGAAAACGCGCCGATCCCATGGACCGCGTCCGGGCGCCTGTTGCTGGGGCACTTGAGCGACCAGCAGATCATCGACTTGATCGACCCCGACGACTTTATCCTGCCGGACGGCCAGCGCTTGCCGCTGGAGACGTTCCTGGCGCAAATCCGTCAGGCCACCCTCGACGGGTTCTTTTCCTTCGACAGTGTGGCCGACACCTTTACCCATTGCTTTGCCGCCCCGGTCAGGGACGCGCAGGGCGTCAGCATCGCGACGCTGTGCATCGTCGCACCGCGTGCGGATGCCATCACCCATTACCACGACTATCGCCGGGTGCTGATCGAAAGCGCCAACAACCTGGCCCGTCGCATCAACGAATAGGAGCATGTCATGTCTGCCTTCAATGCTGTCGAAAAGGGCGCCGCCGCAGTGGGAGCCCACCTGGTCCGTGATGTCAGCCTGCCGGCGCTGGTGCTGCATCGCGACGCCCTGGCACACAACATCCGCTGGATGCAGGCGTTTGTCAGCAACAGCGGCGCCGAGCTCGCGCCCCATGGCAAGACCAGCATGATGCCCGCGCTGTTTCAGCGCCAGATCGCGGCAGGCGCTTGGGGCATCACCCTGGCCAACGCCGTGCAAACCCGTGCGGCCTAT
This sequence comes from Pseudomonas sp. R11F, assembly GCF_050312575.1. Lineage (NCBI taxonomy): Bacteria > Pseudomonadati > Pseudomonadota > Gammaproteobacteria > Pseudomonadales > Pseudomonadaceae > Pseudomonas > Pseudomonas sp. R11F. The sequence goes on from NZ_JBNPJU010000065.1 coordinate 296,903, forward strand.
GCCGGTGGTGTGCGCCGTGTATTGATGGCCAACCAGCTGGTGGGCGCACCGAACATGGCGCTGATCGCCGACCTGCTGGCCGATCAGGATTTCGACTTTCACTGCATGGTCGACCACCCGGACAATGTCGCCGACCTGGGCCTGTTCTTCGCCGCCCGTGGCCTGCGCCTGAACGTGATGATCGAGTACGGCGTGGTCGGAGGCCGTTGCGGTTGCCGCAGCGAGCAGCAAGTGCGTGACCTGGCCAAGGCGATCAAGGCGCAGCCGGCGCTCGCGCTGACCGGCATCGAAGGATATGAAGGCGTGATCCACGGCGAGCATGCCGTCAGCGGCATTCGCGAGTTCGCCGCCAGCCTGGTGCGTTTGGCGGTGGAGCTGCAAGACAGCGGCGCTTTCGACCTGCCCAAGCCGATCATCACGGCATCGGGCTCGGCCTGGTATGACCTGATCGCCGAGTCTTTCGAAACCCAGAACGCCGCCGGCCGTTTCCTCAGCGTATTGCGGCCGGGCAGCTATGTGGCCCACGACCATGGCATCTACAAAGAGGCGCAGTGCTGCGTGCTCGACCGCCGCAGCGACCTCGACGAAGGCTTGCGCCCGGCCCTGGAAGTCTGGGCGCATGTGCAGTCGCTGCCTGAACCGGGCTTTGCGGTGATCGCGCTGGGCAAGCGCGATGTAGCCTACGACGCCGGTCTGCCGGTGCCGCTCAAGCGCTACAAGGCCGGTATTGTGCCGGCGCAAGGTGATGATGTGAGCGCGTGCAAGGTCACGGCGGTGATGGACCAGCATGCGTTCATGACCGTGGCGCCGGGGGTCGAACTGCGCATCGGCGATATCCTTTCGTTCGGTACTTCGCACCCGTGCCTGACCTTCGACAAGTGGCAAGTCGGCTGTCTGGTGGATGAGCAGTTGCAGGTGATCGAGTCCCTGGAAACCTGCTTCTGAACCGAGTCGCTCCTTTCGCGAGCACGCCCGCCCCACCGTTGAAATGCATTCCAAATGTGGGAGCGGGCTTGCTCGCGATGATGCCATCAGCCACACCCGAGACCATCGCTATGAGCACCCATCCGCACATCGCCCTGATCGGCGAATGCATGATCGAATTGCAACACCGCGCCGACGGCAGCCTGCACCAGAGCTTCGGCGGTGACACCTTGAACACCGCGGTGTACCTGCGCCGTGAGCTGGGCGAAAGCGGCAGTGTCGACTACGTCACCGCGCTGGGCGATGACAGTTTCAGCGATGCCATGTGTGCCCAGTGGACACAAGAAGGCGTGGGCCTGGGCATGGTCCAGCGCTTGCCTGGGCGCTTGCCGGGGTTGTACTGCATCCAGACCGACGCCAACGGCGAGCGCAAATTTCTCTATTGGCGCAACGAGGCCGCCGTGCGTGATTGTTTCACCACGCCTGCGGCCGAACCGGTCCTCGCGGCCTTGCCGGGTTACGACGTGGTGTATTTCAGTGGCATCACCCTGGCGGTACTGGGTGAGGTCGGGCGTCAGCGCTTGCTGCAGGCCCTGATCGAAACCCGTCGACGCGGCGGCAAGGTGGTGTTCGATAACAACTACCGCCCCCGGCTGTGGGCCACTGTCGAGGCGGCGCGCGCGGCGTATCACCAGGTCATGGCCGAGGTGGATATCGCCTTGCTGACCGAGGATGACGAACGTGCATTGTTTGGCTATGCCGACAGTGAGCAGGTGTTCGCAGCGTATCCGAGGTTGGCCGAGGTGGTGCTCAAGCGTGGGGCGGATGCGTGTCTGATCCGTTGTGATGGCGAGCGTTTTGCGGTGCCGGCCTTGAAGGTGGAGAGGGTGGTGGACACCACGGCAGCGGGGGATTCGTTCAGTGCGGCGTATCTGGCTTGTCGGCTGAAGGGCCGCTCGCCTGAGCAGGCGGCTTTGGCTGGGCATCGATTGGCTAGCCGGGTGATCCAGGTGCCAGGGGCATTGATTCCCAGGTGAATGGCCGCCTCTGGCGGATCGGGAGCAAGCCCCCTCCCACAGTTGTGGGAGGGGCGGTGCGACGGTTCGACTTGCTCCCGATAGCGGTTTGAAGTCGAACACTCAGTCGCGGTAGAACACCTGTACCAGGTGGTACCCGAACTTGCTCTTGATCGGCCCGTGAACCACCTTCACCGGTTTCTTGAAGATCACCGCATCGATCGCCCCGACCATCTGCCCTGGCCGTACTTCGCCCAAGTCGCCGCCGCGCTTGCCCGAGGGGCAGGTGGAGTACTTTTTGGCCAACACATCAAACGCTTCGCCTTTGGCGATGCGTTGCTTGAGCTGTTCGGCTTCTTCACTGGTTTTCACCAGGATGTGACGGGCTAGGGCTTTCATCTTGTTACCTTGCAACGGTCAAACGTCAGGGCGCGCGATTATGCCTGAACTCAGGCGTCAACGCCGATCATGCTGCGGATTTTCGTGGCCAGTAACTCGATGGAAAAGGGTTTGGCGACCATGTCCATGCCGTCTTCCAGAAAGCCTTGGCGCTCGGCGGCTTTTTCGGCGTAGCCGGTCATGAACAAGACCCGCAGGCCCGGGCGGTGCTGGCGGGCGATTTCCGCCAGTTGCCGGCCGTTCAGGCCCGGCAGGCCGACGTCGGTCACCAGCAGGTCGACACGCAGGTCCGATTCCAGCAACGGCAGCGCCGTGCGTGCATCGCCAGCCTGGTGCGCGGTGTAGCCCAGTTCACCGAGCACGTTGACCACCAGCATCCGCACGGCAGGGTCGTCCTCGACCACCACGACGGACTCACCAGCCAATGCCAGCGGGGCTTCGCTCAAGTTCGCGGGCTGGCGGCTTTCCAGTGCGGTGCCATGCAGGCGCGGCAGGTACAGGCGCACGCAGGTGCCCTGGCCCGGTTCGCTGTGAATGGTCACATGGCCGCCGGACTGCTGGGCAAAGCCGTAGATCATCGACAGCCCCAGGCCCGTACCCTGGCCGATGGGCTTGGTGGTGAAGAACGGGTCGAAGGCTTTGGCGAGGATTTTCGGCGCCATGCCGGTGCCGTTATCGCATACGCCGAGCATCACGTAATCGCCGGCCTTGACCGGTTCCAGGGTGGTGATATCAGTGCCGTCCAGGTAGCTGTTGGCGGTTTCGATCAGCAATTCGCCGCCGTCGGGCATGGCGTCGCGCGCGTTGATCACCAGGTTGAGCAGGGCGTTTTCCAGTTGGCTGGCGTCGGTGTTGACCGGCCAGATGTCCTTGCCCAACTGCACCTTGAGCGTGATATGCGCGCCTTTGGTACGGCGGAACAGATCTTCCAGGGAGGCCACCAACTGGTTGGGATCGATCGGCCGACGGTCCAGCGACTGGCGCCGTGAAAACGCCAGTAGCCGGTGGGTGAGGGCGGCCGCGCGGTGGGCGGAGGACACCGCCGCGTCGGTGAAACGGCCGATTTCGTCGCTGCGCCCGGCGGCGATATAACGCTGCATCAGGTCCAGGCTGCCAATGATGCCGGTGAGCATATTGTTGAAGTCGTGGGCGATGCCGCCGGTGAGCTGGCCCACCGCCTCCATCTTCTGCGCATGGCGCAGTGCGTCTTCGGCGCGCTCGCGCTCGAACATTTCGTTTTGCAGGCGCTGGTTGGCCTCGGCCAGCGCCTGGGTGCGCTGGGCCACGCGTTCTTCAAGGTTTTCGTTGAGGTGACGCAAGGCTTCTTCAGTGAGGATGCGTTCGGTCTCGTCGATCACAAAGATGTAGAAGCCATTGACCGAACCGTCATTGCTGAAACGCGGCAGGTACTTCATCAAGGCGTGGCGCGCCCGGCCGTCGCGATGCGGGGTGATGGTCAGGAAACTGCAGGCCTTGCCCTTGAGGGCGGCGGCGATCTTGTCGGCGCGCCCGGCATACACCTCGTCGCCGAGCACTTCACGGATGCTCTTACCGTACAGCTCCTGGGGCGTCAGGCCGTACCAGTCGAGGTAGGCGCTGTTGTTCAGGCGAAAGCGCTCTTCGTGGTCGACGTAGCCGATCAGCACCGGCATGGCGTTGATGATCAGCTGCAATTCGGTCTGGCTTTGACGCAAGGCCTGCTCGGTGTGCTTGCGTTCGGTCAGGTCCAGTGCGGCACCGAGGAAACGTGCCGGGCGACCCTGCGGGTCCTTGTAGCAGCGGCCGCGGGCAAACACCCAGCGCAACTGGCCGTCGGCTTGCAGCAAGCGGTACTCCTCGGCGTATTCGGTGCCGAAGGTGATGCAGTGCTTGATGCTGCGCGCCACCATGCCACGGTCTTCGGGGTGCACGCCTTGCAGGTACGCGCTGATCGGCAACAGGTCGGCGTCTTGCGGGTCGACGCCGTGCAGGTAGGCGAAATGGGCGTCGGCGATAAAGCGGTCTTCGCTGATATCCCAATCCCAGGTGCCTACCGCGTCGGTCGCGGCCAAGGCCAGTTGCAGGCGTTGTTCGGTGTTGTGCTGGGCCTTGAGGCTGTCTTCGGAGCGTTGCTGCAGTTCGAGGGTTTTGCTGCGGCGTTCGTTGGTTTCAATCGCGGTGACCAGGATGCCGGCGACCGTGCCGTGCTCATTGCGTACCGGGCTGTAGGTCAGGTCGAGCCAGATCTCGGTGTCGCGGTGGTTACGCTGCAAGACGAAGCGCTGTTCGCTGAAGGTGCGTACCTGCCCGCCGAGGACCGCGTCATAGATCGGCGCAGCGAAACTCTCAAGCTCCGGCCAGGTTTCATGTGCCGGTCGGCCCAAGGCATCGGGGTGCTTGTTGCCGGCGAGCCGGGCGAACCCATCATTGTAGAGTTGGGTCAGTTGGCTGCCCCACAACAGCAGCATCGGCATCGGTGAGTGGACGACGATATCGACGGCGGTGCGCAGGCTTTGCGGCCAGTTAGCCGCATCACCGAGAGGGCTTTGCGCCCAGTCCAGCCGCGCGATCAAGACTGCTGCTTCGCTGTCGGTGGATGTTCCATTCATGAAAAAAACCCTACGCTTGACGCTTTGAAATACGACAAAAGCCGATTATCCCGTGAGAGGGGAACGGCTGACTACCCCACGAAAAATAGCATGCATTGGGCGTTTGTCTTCAAATCAGTGCGTCAAGCTGAAACCTTTCCGCTTCATGTCGCCAGTTCAGGGCGGTCGCGAAACTGCGCCAGGGCCTGCGGGTTGGCCAGGGCGTCGGTGTTTTTCACCGGCTCGCCGTGAACCACATTGCGCACCGCCAATTCGACGATCTTGCCGCTGATGGTGCGCGGGATATCGGAGACGGCGAGAATCCTCGCCGGCACGTGGCGCGGTGTGGTGTTGGCGCGGATTACCTGGCGGATCTGCTGTTGCAGGGCGTCGTCGAGCTCGATACCGTCATTGAGGCGTACGAACAGCACCACACGCACATCGTCTTGCCAGCGTTGGCCGATGGCCAGGCTTTCCAGCACTTGCGGGATTTTTTCCACCTGGCGATAGATCTCTGCGGTGCCGATCCGTACGCCGCCGGGGTTGAGCACGGCGTCCGAGCGCCCGTGGATCAGCAGGCCGCCATGGGGGCGCTGCTCGGCGTAGTCGCCCTGAGCCCACACCCCGGGAAACTGACTGAAATACGAGGCGCGCAGTTTCTGCTGGTCCGGATCGTTCCATAAGCCGATCGGCATCGCCGGAAAATGCCGGGTGCACACCAGCTCGCCTTTCTCGCCGATCAACGGCCGGCCGTGTTCATCCCACACTTCGATGGCCATCGCCAGGCTCTTGCACTGCATTTCGCCGCGCCGCACCGGCAGCACCGGGTTGCCGATCACAAAACAGGAGACGATGTCGGTACCGCCCGACATCGACGCCAGGCACAGCTCGGGTTTGATCTCGCGGTACACATAGTCGTAACTGTGGGGCGACAGCGGCGAACCGGTTGAAATCAGGCCCTTGAGGCTGTGCAGATCATGGCTCAGGCGCGGTTGCAGCCCGGCTTTTTCCAGGGTGGCGAGGAATTTCGGGCTGGTGCCGAACACGCTGATGTGTTCCGCATCGATCAGGTCGATCAATCGCTCGGGCCCAGGGTGGAATGGCGAGCCGTCATATAGCACTGCGGTTGCGCCAAGGGCCAACACCGACACCAGCCAGTTCCACATCATCCAGCCGCAGGTGGTGTAGTAGAACAGGCAATCATCCCTGGACAGGTCGGCATGCAGGCCGTGCTCCTTGAGATGGGTGAGCAGCACGCCGCCGGTGCCGTGGATGATGCATTTGGGCACGCCGGTGGTGCCGCTGGAATAGAGGATGTACAGCGGGTGATCGAACGGCACGGCCACAAACTCGGGCTCGCCGCCAGGTTGATAGAAGTCGTGCCACAGCGTGACCCTGGCTCGGCTGCGGTAGTCGTCGACCCGCGCCTGAGGTCGTGCGTACGGCACGATGATCAGCTGTTCGAGGGACGGCAGGCGTTCGAGGATTTCATTGAGCTTGGCGCTCTGGTCGATGTCTTTACCGGCATAGCGGTAACCGGCGCAGGTGATCAACACTTTGGGCTCGATCTGGCCGAAGCGGTCGATCACGCCCTGGGTGCCGAAGTCCGGCGACGAACACGACCAGATCGCGCCGAGGCTGGTGGTGGCCAGCATGCCCACCAGGGTTTGCCAGGTGTTGGGCATGCACGCGGCGACGCGGTCGCCCTGGGTCACGCCGGCGTCGCGCAGGCTGCGCTGCAAGCCGGCGACATGCTGGGCGAGTTCGGCGTAGGTCAAGGCTTCGCGGTGGCCATCCTCACTGATGGCGACCACGGCCGGGTGCTCATCTCGGCGGCGCAGCAGGTGTTCGGCGAAGTTCAGCGTGGCGCCGGGAAACCACTGGGCGCTGGGCATCTCGGCCTCTTCGATCAGCGTCGCAATGGGCGGGCTGCGAAACGCAACGTCGAAATAGCTGACGATGGCCTGCCAGAAATCCGGGCGCTGGTCGATGCTCCACTGGTGCAGGGCGGGGTAATCGTCGAGCTGCACGCTGTAGCGTTGGTTGATGTAGCGGCGGAACTGGTCCATGCGCGTGTTGGCGATGCGTTCCGGGGAGGGTTGCCAGAGGATGTCGGACATAGGCGAATCTCTTGTTCGTCAACGACGATCAAATAGGGGGGCGGGCTGCCTCACCCCTATTTGAATCTTCAGTGCCTGGATTACTGCGCCAGCCAGCCGCCGTCAATATTCCAGGCGGCGCCGCGCACCTGGGCACCGGCTTCGCTGCACAGGAACAGCACCAACTCGCCCAGCTGCGGTGGGGTGACAAATTCCAGCGACGGTTGTTTCTCGGCCAGCAGGTCATGCTGCGCCTGCTGCGGATCGACACCCGCGGCGGCACGATCGTCAATCTGCTTCTGCACCAGCGGTGTCAGCACCCAGCCTGGGCAGATAGCGTTGCAGGTGACGTTGCTGGTGGCCGTCTCCAGGCCCACGACTTTGGTCAGGCCGATGACGCCGTGTTTGGCCGCCACATAGGCCGCCTTGCCCACCGAGCCGACCTGGCCGTGCACCGACGCGATGTTGACGATGCGCCCCCAGCCCTTGGCCTTCATTCCCGGCAAGCTCAGGCGTGTGCTGTGGAACACCGAGGACAGGTTGATTGCGATGATCGAGTCCCAGCGCTCCACCGGGAAATCTTCTACCGCCGCCACATGCTGGATACCGGCGTTGTTGACCAGGATATCGACGCCGCCGAACTCACGCTCGGCATAGGCGATCATGTCGGCGATCTGCGCCGGGTCGCTGACGTCGGCCGGGTGGTGGCCGACCTTGCCGCCGAACGCCTGTACCTGGGCGATCACCGCGCTGGCATCGCCGAAGCCGTTGAGGATCAGGTTGGCGCCGGCCTTGGCCAGGCTCAGTGCGATGCCCAGGCCGATGCCGCTGGTGGAGCCGGTAACCAGGGCGGTCTTGCCATTCAAAGTCGTCATGAAAACCTCACACAATGCCGGTGGCGTAGAAAGTACCAATCACCACGAAGACCGCGAGGGTCTTGATGAGGGTGATGCCGAAAATGTCCTTGTAGGCTTCGCGGTGGGTCAGCCCGGTGACCGCCAGCAGCGTGATCACCGCGCCGTTGTGGGGCAGGGTGTCCATGCCGCCGCTGGCCATGGCCGCGACCCGGTGCAGCACTTCAAGCGGAATATTGGCCGCGTGGGCCGCCGAAATAAAGCTCTCGGACATCGCCGCCAGGGCGATGCTCATGCCGCCGGAGGCGGAACCGGTGATACCGGCCAGCAGGGTCACGGTAATCGCCTCGTTGACCAGTGGGTTGGGGATACCCTTGAGCCAGTCCGCCAGCACCAGGAAGCCCGGCAGCGAGGCAATCACCGCGCCGAAGCCGTATTCCGACGCGGTGTTCATCGCCGCCAGCAAGGCGCCGCTGACCGCACTTTTGCTGCCGTCGGCAAGCTTGCTCTTGATCGCCGACCAGCCGAATGCCAGCACCATCAGGATGCCCACCAACAGTGCCGCCTGCACCGCCCAGATCGCGGTGAGCTTGGCGATCTCGGTGGTCACCGGCGCGCTCATGCCCGGCAGGCTGAGGCTGTGGGTCTTGCCGTACCACTGTGGAATCCAGTGGGTGAACAACAGGTTCATCACGCCCACCAGAATCAATGGCGACAGGGCGATCCAAGGGTTGGGCAGCCTCAGGTTTTCGGCGGTTTCCGGTTCGTTGCGCAACTCGGTGCCATAACCCTCGGCGGCGCGTTGTGCCTTGTTGCGCTGGCGTGTCAGGTAGAGCATGCCGGCGCAGAACACGAAAATCGTGCCGATCAGCCCCAGCCACGGCGCCGCCCACGCCGTGGTGTTGAAAAAGGTGCTGGGGATGATGTTCTGGATCTGCGGTGTGCCGGGCAGGGCGTCCATGGTGAACGAGAACGCGCCGAGGGCGATGGTCGCCGGAATCAGGCGCTTGGGGATATTGCTCTGGCGGAACATCTCGGCGGCGAACGGGTACACCGCGAACACCACCACGAATAGCGACACGCCGCCGTAGGTGAGCAGGGCGCAGACCAGCACGATCACCAGCATCGCCTGGCGGGTGCCGAGCAGGCGGATCGCTGCGGCAACAATCGAACGCGAAAAGCCCGACAGCTCGATCAGCTTGCCGAACACCGCACCGAGCAGGAATACCGGGAAATACAGTTTGATGAAGCCGACCATTTTCTCCATGAACACCCCGGTAAAGGCAGGGGCGACGGCGGAGGGGTCGGTGAGCAGTACCGCGCCGAGGGCGGCGATGGGCGCAAACAGGATAACGCTATAGCCACGGTAGGCAGCCAGCATCAGCAGCGCCAGGGCTGCCAGGGCAATGATCACACTCATGGTGTGTCTCCAGATTGTTATTTTTGTGGGGTGGTGCTTTGGAGAAGATCTATAGCTAGATGCATGCCAAATAGATTAACTTATTGATATATATAGAAATATTTTGATTTATAAGCAGTATTTAGAATATTTGTCTCTTAATTGAGACAAGTGTAGATCCAATGTGGGAGGGGGCTTGCTCCCGATAGCGGTGTTTCAGTCGGTACTTGTGCCAGCAGGAATGCAGCTATCGGGAGCAAGCCCCCTCCCACAGAAGGATGTCTCTACTTTGAGATTTGTATCTCTTTATTGAGATTGGATGATGCCCAGCGCCACCATCTTCTTGTACAGCGTCGACCGCCCAAGCCCCAGGCGCCTGGCCGCCTCCACCACATTGCCGTCACAGGCTTGCAGTGCGCCCGTGATCACCTGCCGATCAAAGCGTTCCCGTGCAGCGCTGAACGACTCACCCTCGATCGCCCGCAGCGTACTGCGCTCCACCGGGCTGAACGTACCGATCGCCGCTCGAATGTCTGCGGCATTCAACACCAGGTCATCACTCAACAACGCCGCACGCTCCAGCACATTGCGCAGCTCGCGAATATTCCCCGGCCACGCATGTTGCGCCAGCAGCCCCAGAGCCTCGGGGGCGAGTTCGTGGCGGCTGAGCAGTTCTTCAAGAATCGCCTCGCTCAGCGCCGGGATGTCCTCCAGGCGCTCACGCAAGGGCGGCACCTGGATCGGCAGCACGTTGAGCCGGTAATACAAGTCCGCACGGAACTCACCGCGCTTGATCGCCGCTTCCAGGTCCATGGAGGTGGCGGCGATCACGCGCACATCGCTGTGCAGCATCTCGTTGGAGCCGACCGGTTCATATTCCTTTTCCTGCAGCACCCGCAGCAGTTTGCTTTGCAGCGGCAGCGGCATATCGCCAATTTCATCGAGAAACAGCGTGCCGCCCTGGGCGATTTGCAGTTTGCCGGGGCGCCCCTTGCGGTCGGCGCCGGTAAACGCGCCGGGGGCGGTGCCGAAGAATTCGGCCTCCAGCAGGTCTGCGGGGATGGCCGCGCTGTTGATACTGACAAAGGCTTTGCTCGCCCGATTCGAAGCGCCATGAATCGCCTGGGCGAGCAGCTCCTTGCCGGTGCCGGTTTCGCCAAGCAGCAATACCGGTGACTCGGCACTCGCACTGCGGCGTGCCCGGCGTTTGACTTCCAGGCTGGCAGTGCTGGTGCCGATAAAGTGGGCAAAGTTGTACTTGCTCTGACGCTTGCGCAGCAGCGAGCGGGTCGACGCCAGCTCCTGTTGCATGCTCAGGTAACGTTCGATCATCGGCGACAGGTTGCGCAGTTCATCAAACAGCGCAAAGCCAATCGCCCCGATCACTGCCCCGGCTTCGTCATGGATCGGCAGGCGCATCACCACCAGCGGGCCTTTGGGCGTGTCCTGGATATCCAGCAGAATCGGCCTGTCGGTGCGCACCACTTGGCGCAGCAGACTGTTGGAAATGACCTTCTCACAGGGCTGGCCGATGGCTTCGTCAGCGCTGTTGAGCCCGAAGCGCTTGGCGTAGCGCTCGTTCATCCAGACGATATTCGCGTCGCGGTCGACAATCACCGTGCCTTCACTGGACTGCTCGATGATCTCGAACAGCGACTGGATCGCCTGGCCGCGAACCTGTTGGTAGTCCTTGAGGCTGGTACTCATGCGTGCAGAATCCTGTAGGCGCGAGCTTGCTCGCGAAAAACGTCAACGATAACGCAGCGCTGCCCGATACCCCGTGTCGCCTATCTGTGCTTCGCGAGCAAGCTCGCTCCTACAAGGGGATGTGCGCCGCTGCCAGCAGCTCTTTGGTGTACGGGTGTTGCGGTGCATCGAACACGTCGTGGCTCGCGCCGCGCTCCACCACTTTGCCGTCCTTGATCACAATCATGTCATGGGCCATGGCGCGTACCACGGCCAGGTCATGGCTGATAAACAGGTAGGTCAGGCCGTACTTTTCCTGCAACTCACGCAGCAACGCTACCACCTGTTTCTGCACTGTCCGGTCGAGTGCCGAAGTGGGTTCGTCGAGCAGCATCAGTGCAGGCTTGAGCACCAATGCGCGGGCGATGGCGATGCGTTGACGCTGGCCGCCGGAAAACTCATGGGGGTAACGATGCCGGCTCTCTGGGTCGAGGCCCACATCCTTGAGCACCTGGATCACCTGGGCGTCGCGATCTTCCAGGCTGCACGGCGCATGCACTTCCAGGCCTTCGCTGATGATCTGCTGCACCGACATGCGCGGGCTGAGGCTGCCATAGGGGTCCTGGAACACCACCTGCATCTGCTTGCGCCACGGGCGCATCTGCTGAGGGTTCAGCGGGTCGAGGGCCGCGCCCTGGAAGCGGATGCTGCCGGTGGACTCCAGCAGACGCAGGATCGCCTGGCCCAGGGTGGATTTGCCCGAGCCGGATTCGCCGACAATCCCCAGGGTCTTGCCGCGCTGTACGCTGAGGCTGATGCCATCCACTGCGCGCAGGTAGGTCTTGCGTCGAAACAGACCGCCGCCGAGCGGGAATTGCACGCTCAGGTCGTCCACCTGCAACACCGTTTCGCGTTCATCACGGCACAGCACGTCACCGCTCGGCTCGGCGTCCAGCAGCAGGCGGCTGTAAGGGTGCTGCGGTGCGTTGAACAAGGTCTGGCAGTCCGCCTGCTCGACAATGTCCCCGGCGCGCATCACGCACACGCGTTGAGCAATGCTGCGGACCAAGTTGAGGTCGTGACTGATCAATAGCAGCGACATGCCCAGGCGTTCCTGCAGGGACTTGAGCAGCAGCAGGATCTTGCGTTGTACGGTGACGTCCAGCGCGGTGGTCGGTTCGTCGGCGATCAACAGTTCCGGCTCGCACGCCAGGGCCATGGCGATCATCACCCGCTGGCGCTGGCCACCGGAGAGTTGGTGCGGGTAAGCCTTGAGCCGCTTCTGGGGTTTCTGGATGCCCACCAGGTCGAGCAATTGAAGGATGCGCGCCTGTGCTGCTTTGCCGCCCAGGCCCTTGTGCAGCAGCAAGGTTTCGCCGATCTGTTTTTCGATGCTGTGCAGCGGGTTGAGGGACGTCATCGGCTCCTGGAAGATCATTGCAATCCGGTTGCCACGCAGCTTTTGCAGGGTGGCTGGCGACGCCCCGATCAACTCCTGGCCACGGTACTTCACCGAGCCTGTGGTGCGCGTACCGGCTTCGGGCAGCAGTTGCAGGATCGAATGCGCCGTCACCGACTTGCCCGAGCCCGATTCACCCACCAGCGCCAGGCATTCGCCAGGACGGATATCCAGGCTCAGGTTGCGCACCACGGTCTGGCCGCTGAAAGCGACGCTGAGGTCGCGGATTTCGATCAGGTTCATACGGCGTCACTCATGAACGTGGGTCGAAGGCATCACGTAATGCCTCACCGATAAAGACGAGCAGCGACAAGATCAGCGCCAGGCTGAAAAACGCCGTCAGGCCCAGCCAGGGCGCTTGCAGGTTCTGCTTGCCCTGGGCGATCAGCTCGCCCAGGGAGGCGCTGCCCGCAGGCATGCCGAAGCCGAGGAAGTCCAGGGCGCTCAAAGTGGAAATCGCCCCGGTCAGGATAAACGGCAGGTAGCTCAGGGTGGCGGTCATGGCGTTGGGCAGGATATGCCGGCGAATGATCTTGCCATTGCCCAGGCCCAATGCCCGTGCGGCCTTGACGTATTCCAGATTGCGTCCGCGCAGGAACTCGGCACGCACCACGTCCACCAGGGCCAGCCAGGAAAACAACGCCATGATCCCCAGCAGCCACCAGAAATTCGGCTCGACGAAACCCGACAGGATGATCAGCAGGTAGAGCACCGGCAACCCGGACCACACCTCGAGGATGCGCTGGCCGAGCAGGTCGACCCAGCCGCCGTAAAAGCCTTGCAATGCGCCGGCAGCGATGCCGATAGCGGCGCTGATGGCGGTGAGCGCCAGGGCAAACAGGATCGACACCCGGGCGCCGAAGATCACCCGCGCCAGCACATCCCGCGCCTGGTCATCGGTGCCCAGCCAGTTCACCGCAGACGGTGGGCTGGGGGCTGGGCGGGTCAGTTCGTAGTTGGGCGTGTCGTCGCTGAACGGAATCGGCGGGAACAGCATCCAGCCGCCGTCCTGCTTGATCAGCTTTTGCACGTAGTCGCTGCGGTAATCGGCCTGGAACGGCAACTGCCCGCCGAACTGCTGTTCGGTGTAGCGCTTGAAGACCGGGAAATACAGCTCGTTCTTGTAGCTGAGCACCAGGGGCTTGTCATTGGCGATCAGCTCGCCGCCCAATGTCAGGATAAACAGCCCGATAAACAGCCACAGTGACCACCAGCCGCGACGGTTCTTCTTGAAACGCTCGAAACGCCGACGGGCAACGGGGGAAAGATTGAGCATCAGGCGTTCCTCGCGGCGAAGTCGATACGCGGGTCCACCAGGGTGTAGCAGAGGTCGCCGATCAGTTTTATCAAGAGCCCGAACAGGGTGAAGATAAACAGCGAGCCGAACACCACCGGGTAATCGCGGGACACCGCCGCTTCGTAGCTCATGCGGCCCAGGCCATCGAGGGAAAAGATCACCTCGATCAGCAGCGAGCCGGCAAAGAACACCGCGATAAACGCTTGGGGAATGCCCGAGATCACTAACAACATCGCATTGCGGAACACATGCCCGTACAGCACGCGTCGCTCGCTCAAGCCCTTGGCGCGGGCGGTCACCACGTACTGGCGCGTGATTTCATTGAGGAACGAGTTCTTGGTCAGGATAGTCAGCGTGGCGAACCCGCCGATCACCAATGAGGTGACCGGCAAGACCAGATGCCAGAAATAGTCGGCGATTTTGCCCACGGTGCTCAGCTCTTCGAAGTTTTCCGACACCAGTCCGCGCACCGGGAACCAGTTCAACGAAGTGCCGCCGGCAAAGAGCACGATCAGGAACATGGCGAACAGGAACGCCGGCATGGCATAGCCGATGACAATCGCGGTGCTGCTCCACACGTCGAAACTGCTGCCATGGCGCACGGCCTTGCGAATCCCCAGGGGGATCGACACCAGGTAGGTGATCAGCGTGGCCCACAGGCCGAGAGAAATGGTCACCGGCATTTTTTCGAGGATCAGGTCGATCACAGTCTTGCCGCGAAAGAAACTATTGCCAAAGTCCAGTTGGGCATAGCTCTTGAGCATCAGCCACAGGCGTTCCGGCGCGGGCTTGTCGAAGCCGTACTGTTTCTCGATGTCGGCGATCAGCTTCGGGTCCAGGCCCCGGCTGGCGCGCGAGCCGCCGCTGACGCTTTCGCCGGACGAGCCGCCGACGCCACCACCGCCGATCCCCTGCAAGTGGGCGATGGCCTGTTCCACCGGGCCACCGGGCGCGGCCTGTACGATCACGAAATTCACCAGCAGGATGATCACCAGCGTCGGGATGATCAGCAGCAGGCGCCGTACGATGTAGGCAAACATCAGTGGGTCGCTCCGCGTTTTTTCAATTCGGCGTTCATTTGCTCATTGGTCAACGGTGTCGGACTGATCTCCCACCAGGTTTCCAGGGCTTCGTCGTTTTTGGCCTCGATGGCGGGGCGGCCGAAGCGGTTCCACCAGGCCGCCGAGGTGCCGGGCGGGTAGTAGTTGGGAATCCACAGGTAGTTCCACTGCAGCACCCGGTCCAGGGCGTGGGCGTAGGTGAGCATCTGGGCTTGGGTGTCGGCTTTGACCAGACCCTTGATCAACGTGTCGACGGCCGGGTCCTTGAGCACCGCGTAGTTGTTGGCGCCTGGATCGTAGGCCGCAGCTGAACCGAAGTAGTTGTACAGCTCCATGCCGGGTGAGGTGGTGACCGGGAAGCCGATCACGATCATGTCGTAGTCTCGGGCCATGATTCGATTCACGTATTGGGAAGCGTCGATGCGCCGGATATTCAGGGTGATGCCGATCTGCGCCAGGTTGCGCTTGTACGGTAGCAGCAGGCGTTCCAGCCCGGCCTGGGCGCTGAGAAAGGTGAACTCCAGCGCTTCGCCGTCGGCGTTGACCAGTTTGTCACCGTCGGGTTTCCAACCGGCTTCTTCCAGCAGGGCCAGCGCTTGCAGCTGTTTGTCGCGGATCATGCCGCTGCCGTCGGTGACCGGTGCCTTGAAAACCTGGGTGAACACCTCGTCGGGCACTTGCCCACGCAAGGGTTCGAGAATCGCCAGTTCCTCCTGTGTGGGCGGTTGGCTGGCGGCCAGCGGGCTGTTGGAGAAGAAGCTCTGCTGGCGGATATACATATTGCGCATCATCTGCCGGTTGGCCCATTCGAAATCCCACAGCATTGCCAGGGCCTGGCGCACGCGGCGGTCCTTGAACATCGGTTTTTGCACGTTGAACACATAGCCCTGGGCCGGTTGCGGCATTTCCTTGGCCAAATGGGCGCGTTGCAGGCGGCCATCGTCCAGGGCCGGCCCGTTGTAGCCGATGGAATAGCCGGTGGCGGAAAACTCGCGGTTGAAATCATAGGCGCCACCGCGCAGCACCTGGCGGGCGACTTCGGTGTCGCCGAAATATTCCAGGCTCAGGTGGTCGAAGTTGTACAGGCCACGGCTGACCGCAAGGTCCTTGCCCCACCAGTTGGGGTCGCGGGTAAAGGTGATGGTGCTGCCGGAGTCGATCTTGCTGATGGTGTACGGGCCACTGCCCAGTGGGGCTTCGTAGCCGCCACCGTTGGCGAAGTCGCGGGTTTTCCACCAGTGCTCGGGAAACACCGGCAGGGTGGCGACATCCAGGGGCAGGGTGCGGTTTTCATTGCTGGAAAAGTCGAAACGCACCTGGCGCTCGCCTTCGACTTCGACGTGCTTGACGTCGGCGAACAGCGTCCGAAAGCGCAGGCTGCCTTGGGTCATCAGCAGGTCGAAGCTGTAGCGCACGTCTTCGGCAGTGATCGGCGTGCCATCGGCGAAGCGTGCCTTGGGGTTGAGGAAGAAGCGCAAGGACAAACCGTCATCGGCGCGCTCCATCTTCTCTGCCACCAGGCCATACACGGTGTAGGGTTCATCCAGGGAGCGCTGGGCGAGGGGCGCATAGAGCCAGCCGTCGACCTGGGATACGCCGATGCCTTTGTCGATATACGGCAGCACATGGTCGAAGCGCCCGATCTCGATGGCCGAGCGCCGCAGGCTGCCGCCCTTGGGGGCCTCGGGGTTGACATAGTCGAAGTGGCTGAAGCCGGCGGGATACTTGGCCGGTTCGCCGTACACCGTCAGGTAGGTCTGCGGGGCCGCGATCACGGCGGTACTGGCCAGCAGCAGGGCCAGGGAGGTACTGAGCAGTCTGGAAAAAGCCAATCGCATTATCAGCCTTGAACGCCGGGTGAAGAAGAATAGGGATTTGTACGCTAACGGCATCCGTGTCGCCAGTCATCACATGCACAACGGCCCACCAAGAGGCGGGCCGTTGTTTATCGCATCAGCGCGGACGGGATCAGTCCTGGCGGCTGGTGACTTCCAGCAGGTGATAACCGAACTGGGTCTTCACCGGGCCTTGCACGGTATTGATCGGGGCGCTGAATACGACGGTGTCGAATTCCTTGACCATCTGGCCTGGACCGAACGAACCCAGGTCACCGCCTTGACGGCTGGAAGGGCAGCTGGAGTTGGCTTTGGCGATTTCTGCGAAATCAGCGCCGCCTTCGATTTGGGCCTTCAGTTCGTTGCACTTGTCTTCGGTGGAAACGAGGATATGACGGGCGGTGGCTTTGGCCATGGGAGTAACTCCTTGAATGAAAAGGGTGAGCCTACCGGATTCAGGCGGTTATTTCCTGGCAAAGTTCCGATCCGATGAACCAGCGGTCATCCATGAACGCCCAGGAACTGCCTGTGCTCAGCCCAGGACGATATAGTCATTTTGCTGAATGATGGGGCGATGCGAGCCTTGTACGAGGTGAATATAGCGGCCGTCCACCAGGTCGATGGGCAGGCAGTCGTCGACATCCATCACACGGTCGGTGTGGGCCAGAGACCAGTGGCTCAGCATCTTCTGTTTGCCTTTGGCCTTGGCTTCCTGCGGGTTGCGGGCCACGACCAGCACGTAGTGATGAGCTTCGCCAAAGGCGCCGGCTTCATAGCCGCCGAGGTTGATGAAGTACAACCGCTGGGCATCGGCGCTTGGCGCCAGGTGGCTCACTTCGACTTTCCAGCCATCCACACCGTCGACCGCCATCCACGCATCGATGTGCATACCGGACGGGCTGCCGAACCAGTTGTCGCGCAATTGCGGATAAGTGGCTTGCAGCGTATCCGCCACGGTAAAGACCACATCGTGCACTTCGATTCTGGCCCTGGGGTGCTTGCCCCCGAGCATCACTACAAACAGCATGGGAGAGCTTCCTGGCGAGTGGGCAAAACGTAACCATACTTCGATTGAACCCTTCTGTCCGCTCAGTGCCACACTCTAGACCTGCGAACTCATCAGGAGATTGTCATGCGTACCATTGATCTGGCTGGCGTTCCTGTGCCGGTCATCGGCCAGGGGACCTGGCGCATGGGCGAAAACCCGGACCAGCAGCGCGCCGAAGTGGCCGCGCTGCAGTTGGGTATCGACGAGGGCATGCGCCTGATCGATACCGCCGAAATGTACGGCGAGGGCGGCGCCGAACGGGTGGTCGGCGAAGCCATTCGCGGCAGGCGTGAGCAGGTGTTCCTGGTCAGCAAGGTGTACCCTCACAATGCCAGTCACCAGGGCGTTCCACGGGCCTGCGAAGCCAGCCTGCAACGCTTGGGCACGGACTACATTGACTTGTATCTGTTGCATTGGCGTGGCCAGTACCCCCTTGAAGAAACCGTCGAGGCGTTCGAGCGCCTGCGTGAGGCCGGCAAGATCGGCCGTTGGGGTGTCTCCAATTTTGATGTCGCCGACCTGCAGGAGCTGGCATCGCCGGCCTGTGCGACCAACCAGGTGCTCTACAACATCGAAGAGCGCGGTATCGAGTTCGACTTGCTGCCGTGGTGGCAGCAACATCATTTGCCGTTGATGGCTTATTGCCCGATTGCGCAAGGCGGTGAGCTGTTGTCCAGTTCCACGCTCAAACAGGTTGCTCATCGTCATGGTGTGACGCCTGCCCAGGTTTGCCTTGCTTGGGTTTTGCGTCAGGAGGGGGTGATTGCGATCCCCAAGGCGGTCAAGCCCGAGCATGTGCGGCTTAATGCCGGGGCTGCGAAACTGGTGTTGGATGAGCATGATCTGGATGCGATTGATCGTGTATTTGGTGCGCCCAGGCGTAAGCATCCGTTGGCGATGGTGTAGCCCTGTGGTGAGGGGGCTTGCTCCCGTGGCGGCCTATGGGCCGACCAGGGTGTCGGAATGGGTTGTGTACATATCCATTGCTGCGATAACGGCGGCTTAGGGTTCCGCTCTTACAGCGGCTCACTTTTGGAAAGGCCCAAAAGTAAGCAAAAGGCCTTTGCCCCACCACTCGGCACCTCGCTCAGGCTCGGTGTGCCCGAACACAGGCTTGAATCCGTGGGCCGCCACCACGCGCCATCCATGGCGCGGGGCGGCTAACCCGGCGTCCTGCCGGGTTACCCACGGATTCAAACCTGCGTTCGGCCAGCGTGGTTTAACGGGGCGCCTGAGATCAAGATCCAAAGCAGATCTAGAGCAGATCAAAAGCAACATCAAAACACGGCAGACAGTGCGTCACGGCCGTTGTTGCTGTAGGTACCCACGCCTCCAGCAGCAGGAGCGGCGCCTTCCCTGGCTGCCGGTCCTGCGGGAGCCTTACTTAACTGGCCACTGGGCTGCGCCAGTCATCAGAGCCGGACGTGCCGGCGACTTCGTGGGTCCAGACGATTTTGCGATAGGTGAAATACACATCCTCCAGATGGGTGAAATGCGCGTTGTCAGGGTCCTGGCAGTTGGGCATGCGCGATTGAATGTCCACGATGGTCGCGCCCTCGAGCTCCATGGTGAAGTAGTGTTCCTGGGTTCCGGCTGACGAAGTGCGGAACCATTCGAGCCGGCATGACACTTCTTCGCCTGAGGTCAGTGCGCTGAATAGCAGCGGTGAAGATTTGTCGAAAATCTTGCTGATCATGAGGGGCTTATGTACCCGTTGCCCCGTCGGCTGGCCTGATTGCGGGTCGCGGGGAATGATCACCTGGTGAGCAAATGCCTGCACCAGGATCTGATCTTCATGACCTTCCTGAAAAAGATTGCCTACTGAGTCCTGGGTGAATGTACCCGCCGTAATCAAACCTTGTTTGACGCCGGTGACGGATAGGTACGCGGGTGTTGGCATGACTGGTTTCCTTGCCTGATTAAGTAGGGATTGCCGAACGGCTTCGTTGCCGGACGGGCAAGTAGTTCCTATAACAAGAAGCGTGCCTGAAATTGGAAGGGCCAATGAAATAAGGGGGCGGAAGAGTTAATCGGGGAATGTTGGTAAGTTGTGGTGAGAGTTTCGCAATTTTTTTTGTAGTTGTTTGCGCATGTATGTGCAGTTAGTTGCTCGTGCAGTTTGGGTTGTAACTGTTGAGTGTTGGGATATGACGCGATTTTTTGATCGTTTTGACTGTGCAATTTGTTGCGCAGGCCCTGTTTTTATTGGGTTGTAGGAAATTCCTTAAGTGATTTTCTGTTGCTTGATGATTGGCTCGGGCATGGCTAGTGTTCGCACACTTCATTCACTCCCTGGGTGAAAGTTAAATGGCATTCTGATACGCATCT
The DNA here is from genome assembly GCF_050312575.1 of Pseudomonas sp. R11F. NCBI lineage: Bacteria > Pseudomonadati > Pseudomonadota > Gammaproteobacteria > Pseudomonadales > Pseudomonadaceae > Pseudomonas > Pseudomonas sp. R11F. The sequence goes on from NZ_JBNPJU010000065.1 coordinate 316,875, forward strand.
AAAAAGCGGTTAGTTTGCTTTTCCTGTGATGGATAGTTGTGTGCGCCTCTAAATGGATTACTCAGAAAAGCTTTGCGACTATTACCTTGAATTGGCGCGGCGACCGTGTTCGCCAAACGCGTTTGCTGGAAGTGATATGCGCTTTTCAGGCGAGTTCGAGGCACTGGAAGCGGAGCTGGGCAAAGCGCATTCGATTCATGGCGCGAGCCTGCCCGATTGGCAGAAGGTCAGTGAGCTCAGCGAGCACTTTTTGCGTGAGCATTCCAAGGACCTGCGAGTCGCCGTCTGGTTGACCTGGGCCCTTCATCAGCGTGATTCATTCGCCGGACTGTTGGCGGGGCTCGCTCTGCTGCGGCATCTCTGTGAGCATCACTGGGTTGTGGTCTACCCGGTCAAGCCGCGTACACGCGTTGCCGCGTTGGGCTGGTTGGTGCTGCGGCTGGAGCAGCTCTTTGCGCAGGACCTTTCGCTTCTGGATCAGCGGCCGTTGTTTCAGGCGTTGCATGACCACCTCATCCGACTCGATGAGCTATGGGATCAGCATCTTGGAGCGGACGCACCCTTGTTGTTACCGATCCGCAGGCAGCTGTCGGAGCGCTTGGCACGTACTTCGCGAAGCGCGGCTGAGCCTAGCGGTGTCTTGAGTGTGATTGCCCAGGTCAAGCAAGCGACCACGCAATTGCTCAAGCCGGAGCCGGCGGTGAACAACGAAAAAGACGCGCACAAATTACTACGCGCCTTGCAGGAGCAGGCCCGTCCTTTGTGCGCCTGGTGGTTGCGCCAGAGTGCCAGTGACGTGCGTGCATTGCGCCTGAGCCGAACCTTGGCGTGGCTGACGCTCATCAATTATCCCGACGCCAATGGTGAGCGCGTTACGGCTCTGCGCCCGCTCTCTGCCGACAAACTCAAGCGTTGTCAGGAGCGCCTCAGCCAAGGTCATTACGCTGATCTGTTGCTGGAGCTTGAAGTCAGCCTGGCCGGTGCATTGTTCTGGTTTGACGGACTGCGTATGGCCTGGGAGTGCCTTGAGGCGTTGCAGGCAGGGCCCGCCAGGACCGAGCTGGAAATGCACTTTGCTTTGCTCCTGCAACGCCTGCCGGGCTTGCCTGACTACAGGTTCGACGACGGAACACCGTTCGCGGATCCGGCCACCTGTGAATGGATCACCCTGCATGTCATGCGTCACCTGCAAAGGACCGAGCCCTCCAGCGTTGTGCCCGATGTGGCAGGCGAGTCCTGGGACGCGGCCTTGCAGGCGGTGATGCCGGTGCTGCGCAAGGAAGGACTCAAGGCCGCGGTTGCTGTGCTCAAGCAAGGGCAGCAGGCGGCACGCGGCGAACGGGCCCGTTTCCACTGGCAACTCGCACTCGCCCGGTTGTGCATGCGGGCCGGCAAGCACGACCTGGGCAGGGTTCAGCTGGAACAACTGGACCTCGAATTGCAACGCGCCGGGCTCGAACGCTGGGAGCCGCAACTGGCTCTGCAAGTCGCTCGGCTGCTGTATCGCTGCTATGACCGCTTGCCACAAAGTCACGCCGTGCGCGAAAGCAAGGATCTCACCCATCGCCGGTTGTGCCACTTCGACCTTGAAGCAGTACTTGAATGAAGCCCGATCAAAAAGGAGAAACAACATGGCCAAAGACGGTTCGGTAGCCCCCAAGGAACGTATCAACATCACCTTCAAACCTGCGGTCGGCGGGGTTCAGGAGGAGGTCGAGCTACCGCTGAAGTTGCTGGTGCTGGGGGATTTCTCCCAGCGTGAAGACCCGCGCAAGCTCGAGGATAGAAAGCCCATCGGCATCGACAAGAACACCCTTGACGAGGTGTTGGCGAAACAGGCGCTCAGCTTGACGCTGAGTGTGCCCAATCGCCTGCAGGAGGCGGCTGACGTCGAGGAGCTGGCCGTCGAGGTGCGGATCAATTCGATGAAGGATTTCAACCCGGCGCATCTCGTCGAGCAAATTCCCGCATTGCAGAAGCTGATGGTACTGCGTGAAGCGTTGATGGCACTCAAGGGGCCGCTGGGTAACACCCCCAGTTTTCGCAAAGCCATCGAACAGGCGTTGGCCGACGACGGTTCCCGCGCTCGGGTTCTGGCCGAACTCGGGTTGAACAATCCAGACGCCTGACATTTTCAGTAAAAGGACACTGACAGCATGACGACCACCCCAAGCAACTCGCAGCCCCTGCAAGGCTCCGCCGAGGGCAGCATCCTCGATAACATTATTGCCCAGACATTATTGAGCGCCGACGACGAGGCTTACGGCATCGCCAAGCGCGGCGTGTCGGCGTTTATCGAAGAGCTGGTCAAGCCGCACAACCGTGCAGAACCGGTCAAGAAACACCTGGTCGACCGGATGATTGCCGAGATCGATATCAAGCTCAGTCAACAAATGGATGAGATTCTGCATCATCCGGATTTCCAGGCGCTGGAGGCTTCCTGGAGAGGGTTGCAGTTACTGGTCGAACGCACCGATTTTCGCGAGAACATCAAGATCGAACTGCTGAATGTCTCGCGCACGGACCTGCTGGACGATTTTGAAGACGCCTCGGAAATTACCCAGTCGGGGCTGTACAAGCATATCTACAGCGCCGAGTACGGCCAGTTCGGCGGTCAGCCGGTAGGCGCGATCATCTCCAATTATTACCTATCCCCCAGCGCACCCGATGTGAAGCTCATGCAATACGTCGCCAGTGTCGCGTGCATGGCCCATGCCCCTTTCATCGCCGCTGCCGGCCCGAGCTTCTTCGGGCTGGAAAGCTTCACCGGATTACCCGATCTGAAGGACCTCAGAGACCATTTCGAAGGCCCGCAGTTTGCCAAGTGGCAAAGTTTTCGGCAGAGCGAAGACGCCCGTTACATTGCCTTGACCGTACCGCGCTTTCTGCTGCGAACCCCGTACGATCCCCTGGAATGCCCGGTGAGAACCTTTGCCTACCAGGAAAACGTGGTCAACAGCCACGAGCATTATCTATGGGGTAATACCGCCTACGCGTTTGCCACACGGTTGACCGACAGCTTCGCGCGTTTTCGCTGGTGCCCGAACATCATCGGCCCAAAGAGTGGCGGGGCGGTCGAAGATCTTCCCTTGCATCATTTCCAGAGCATGGGTGAGATCGAAACCAAAATTCCTACCGAGGTACTGGTTTCAGATCGGCGTGAATATGAACTCGCGCAAGAGGGCTTCATTGCCCTGACCATGCGCAAGGGCAGTGACAACGCAGCGTTCTTTTCCGCCAGCTCAGTACAAAAGGCCAAGACCTTCGGCATCAGTGAAGAGGGCAAGGCCGCCGAGCTGAATTACCGGCTTGGCACCCAGCTGCCTTACATGATGGTCGTGAACCGCCTGGCCCATTACCTCAAGGTGCTGCAACGCGAGCAATTGGGCTCGTGGAAGGAGCGCACGGACCTGGAGCTGGAGCTCAACAAGTGGATTCGCCAATACGTGGCCGACCAGGAAAACCCCAGTGCCGAGGTGCGTGGGCGTAGGCCATTGCGTGCAGCGCGCATTGTCGTCAGCGATGTCGAGGGGGAGCCGGGCTGGTACCGGGTCAATTTGAGTGTGCGCCCGCACTTCAAGTACATGGGGGCAGACTTCACATTGTCCCTGGTCGGAAAGCTCGATAAAGAATGAGCGGAGGCCAGGGAATGCCCCATCGCAATAGCCTGTTCGAGCGCCTGGAATGTGAGGGCTCGAGCCGAACGTGCAGCGTGATGTCCGTCGCCGCACATCTGGGAAAAATGCTCAGTACGCGTGCAGGCAGTGTTCAGACATTGCCGGACTATGGTCTGCCCGACCTCAATGACATGCGGCTCAGCCTGCACGAGTCGCTGTCTCGGTCGCGCTTGCTGATCGAGCGTTTTATCCGGGCTTATGAACCGAGGTTGGCGAATGTACATGTCAGGGTGTCTCCCCTTGCTCGGGAACCCCTGACCTTGGCATTTGCCATTGAGGCCGAAATGGCCATCGACGGTGTCAACCAGGCGGTCGTGTTTCATGCACGCCTGGATGATGCAGGACGGGTTGAGGTCGGCACCGATGGCTTTTAACCGTTATTTTCAGAGCGAACTCAGTGCACTTCGCCAGCTGGGTCGGCGTTTTTCCGAGCGTAATCCGGCCTTGGCACCGTTTCTCGCGGAGCCGGGCCAGGACCCGGACGTCGAGCGATTGCTTGAGGGGTTTGCGTTCCTGACCGGTCGTCTGCGCCAGAAGCTGGAGGACGAACTGCCGGAGCTGGCGCATTCCTTGATGCATCTGCTGTGGCCCAACTACATGAGGCCCTTGCCGTCGTTCAGCATCCTGCAATTTGACCCTTTGAAACGCGCGGGCCCCAGTGTTCGTGTGGCGCGGGATACGGCAGTCGAGAGTCTGGCTATCCAGGGCGAGCGCTGCCGCTTTCGAACGTGCTACGCCACGGATGTCATGCCACTGCAACTGTGTGGCCTGGAGTATCTGTGCCGAGGCGAGGGCGCCTGGTTGGACCTGCGCCTGGTGATGAGTGCCGAAGGGCATTTCGGTGACTTGGTGTTCGACTCGTTACGCCTGCATCTGGCTGGCGACCGCTACGCGAGCCAGGCGCTTTATCTTGACCTGTTGCGCCATCTGGATGGCATCCATCTATTGCTGTTGGACGAGGCTGGCTCGCAGGTGACGTGGCCCGATGGCCAGCCCATGACGGTAAGGCTCGGTGCCGGCCAGGTTCAACCGGTGGGGTTTTCCCAGGAGCAGGCGCTGATTCCCTATCCGCAGAACACATTCCGTGGTTACCGCCACTTGCAGGAGTACTTCGCATTTCCCGAGAAGTACCTGTTTGTCGATATTGCGGGGCTGGATGTACTGCACACACTCCCACGAGCATCGCTGGAACAGGTGCACGGCATGGTCATGCGTTTTGAATTGCGCACCCAGACATCCAGCCCCCTGCGGCCCACCCTGGACAACGTCAAGCTGTACTGCACCCCCATCATCAATCTGTTCAAGCTGGATGCGGTGCCCATTCGGCTGGATTGCAAACAGGATGAGTACCTCTTGATGCCCGGGGATTACACGCCAGGCAACGCGGCGGTGTTCGCGGTGGACCGGGTCATCGGCTGGCGTCCGGGCGGGTTGGGCTACCAGACGTATGTGCCGTTCGAATCGTTCGAGCATGACGGCGATGCCGAGTCTCTGGAGGCGCGTCCCAGTTACAGCATTCGTCAGCGCCTGTCGGTGCAGCATGATGGGCTCGACACCTGGATGGGATTCGGCCGTCGTCGCGAACAAGGTCATGAAACCGTATCGGTCGAACTGACCTGCACTAACTGCAACTTGCCACGGCGGCTGCGAGCAGGCGAGATCAATCAGCCCAGTGAGCAGACCCCGGAGTCATTGACGTTCCGAAACATCACGGCGCCCACCGCAAGTTTCGCGCCGCCACTGGATCAGGACTTCCTGTGGAAAGTCATCAGCAACATGTCGCTCAACTATTTGTCGCTGGCCGATATCAACGCCTTGAAAGTGATTCTCGAAACCTACGATCTGCCGCGTTATCACGATCGGCAAGCGTTGAAAGTCAGCCGCAAGCGCTTGGGTGCACTGCGTTCCATCAGCCACGAGGCTGTTGATCGATTGCATCGAGGGTTGCCCGTCCGGGGGTTGCGGGTGGACCTGAGCATCGACCCCCAAGGCTTTCTGGGGCAGGGCGACATGTTTGTGTTTGCGTCGGTCCTCAACGAGTTCTTTGCGCTTTACGCCAGCCTCAACTCGTATCACGAGTTGCGAGTCATCAGCACACAAGGAGATGTGTACCTATGGCCATCCCGGATGGGACAGCAGCCCCTGCTTTGACCCTGATCTGCCAGGTTATCCGCGAGTACACGCTATTTCAGGCCGTGCTGCAGGTGATGGAACGATTGCGCGAGGCTCATCCGTTGCTGGATGACGACACGCTGTACGACCAACTGGAGTTCCAGGCCAATCCAGGGCTGGGATTTGCAGGGCATGACATTGACCGGGTGGAGTTCTTCAGGGAGCACGGGCAATTGCGTGCTCGCCTGCGCCTCAACGTATTGGGGCTGTTCGGTGCCGGATCTCCTTTACCGGCCTTTTATGCCGAGCAGGCCTTTGCCGAGCAGCCGAATGGGAATCCTACTCGCGACTTTCTCGACCTGTTTCACCATCGCCTGCAACGGCTGATGCTGCCGATCTGGCGTAAATACCGCTACCGGGCCTGTTTCCAAACGGGGGCCCGTGATGCTTTTTCCGAGCAGATGTTTGCACTGATTGGCTTGGGGGGCACTGCGATACGAGAGGCCTCGCAACTCGACTGCAAGCGTTTACTGCCTTACCTGGGGCTTTTGAGCCTGCGCGCCCACTCGGCCGCCTTGATTGAGTCGGTGCTGCGTTACTACTTCAAGCACGACCTCATAGGGATCGAGCAATGGGTCGAACGCACGGTGGAGATTACCCACCCACAGCGCAATGAACTGGGCCGCGGCAACAGCTCGCTCGGTCTCGACCTGGTGCTGGGGCACCGGATTGCCGACCGCAGTGGCAAATTCAGGGTGCACATTCTGGCGCTATGTTGGCGGCGCTTTCACGAGTTCCTGCCCATGGGGCCTGCGTATCAGCCCTTGTGTTCGCTGGTGCGCCTGGCCACGCGTGACCCACTGGAATACGACCTGCGGCTGGTATTGGCGCAAGGGGAAGTGCGGGCGTTGCACATCGGTGAGAGCAATGTCTGTCGCCTGGGTTGGACCAGCTGGCTGGGAACCGAGCGCGCCGATGGTGTGGTCACCCTCTCCGGTAATTTTCATTAGGGACTGATGGTTATGATGAATGTGGACCTGCAACAACTGATCCGCACCTTGACAGCTCGGGCACGCCAGGACCTGGAGCGCGCGGCCGAGCGGTGCGTGATGCGCGGCGGTCGTGAAGTGTTAGTGGAAGATTTGCTCCTGGCCTTGCTTGAGCATCCCGAGGGAGTAATGGCCAAGGCGTTGGCAGACGCCAATGTCAACGCCGGTGAGCTGCATGCAGCCTTGCAGCCCCGCAGTGAGCAGAGTGCAACCCGCAACCCGGTCTTCGCGCAGGCACTGGTGTGTTGGCTGCAGCAGGCATTGATGGTTGCTCATGTTGAGTTGGGGCAGTCTTTCGTGGACCACGGCGCATTGTTGCTGGCACTCCTGCGTCACCCACTGGAGTACGCGGGCAGTGGTTATCACGAGGTACTGAGCCGCGTGGATGCAGATCGGGTACGTGATTTTCTGACGAGCCAGCCTGCCGAAACCGAACCGGTAGCCAGCGCTTCTCTACTGCAGCGTTTTACCCATGACCTGACCCGGCAGGCGCGTGAAGGGTTGATCGACCCGGTGCTGTGCCGTGACGGGGAAATCCGCCAGTTGATCGAGATCCTGGTACGACGACGCAAGAACAACCCGATGCTGGTTGGAGAGGCCGGAGTGGGCAAAACGGCGATCGTCGAAGGGCTTGCTCGGCAGATCGTTGCTTCGCAGGTGCCTGCGGCTCTGAAAGGGGTTCGCTTACTGACCCTGGATATGGGCTTGTTACTGGCAGGTGCCAGCCTCAAGGGCGAATTCGAACGGCGTCTCAAAGGCCTCATCGATGAAGTGAATGCATCGCCGGAGCCGGTGATCCTGTTTATCGACGAGGCCCATACCCTGACCGGTGCCGGGGCACAGGCGGGCGGTGCCGACGCGGCAAACCTGCTCAAGCCGGCGCTGGCGCGGGGAGCCTTGCGGACCATCGCCGCCACCACCTGGTCGGAGTACAAGCAGTACATTGAGAAGGACCCGGCGTTGGCGCGGCGCTTCCAGCCAGTGTCGGTCGATGAACCCAGTGTCGAGGCGGCGGTGTCCATCCTGCGTGGCCTGGTTCCTGTTTATGAGGAAAGCCACGGCGTTTATGTTCGCGATGATGCTGTCGTCGCGGCAGCGCATATGAGCGCTCGTTATCTGGTGGGGCGGCAGTTGCCGGACAAGGCTGTGGATGTGCTGGACACCGCCTGTGCCGCGGTTCGCACGCGCCAGGCAATGCCACCTGAGGCGTTGCAGAAACTGTGTGTGGAGCTGGGCGAAGGTCGACGCCAACAGCGGGCGTTAAGTCGAGACACCGACCTCGGATTGCCCGTGGATACCCAGGCGCTGCAAGCCTTGAACCTGCGTCTTGAAGCGCTTGAGCGACAGCATCAGGCGTTGGAGCAGTCGTGCGGGCAACCCACTCAGAACCTTGAGGTGTGCCCGCATCAGGTGGCTCGCGTTATCAGCGCCTGGACCGGCATCCCGGTCGAGCAGTTGGCCCTTAAACCGGATGAAAAAATCCTCGGCCTGGCCGGCGCCCTGCGTAAGCGCATCCTGGGACAGGAGCACGCGGTGCAAGCCCTTGACCGCGCTTTACGTGCTGTTGCCGCCGGCCTGAACAACGCGGATGCGCCCGCAGGCGTATTTTTGTTGGTGGGGCCGAGCGGTGTCGGCAAGACTGAAACGGCACTGGCCCTGGCGGATCTTTTGTATGGCGGCGAGCGTTTTGTTACCACCATCAATATGTCCGAATACCAGGAGAAGCACACGCTCTCGCGCTTGATCGGGGCGCCTGCGGGTTATGTCGGTTACGGCGAAGGTGGGGTGCTGACGGAGGCCGTACGCCAGCGCCCTTACTCGGTGGTGTTGCTCGACGAGGTAGAGAAAGCCGACCCGGAGGTGTTGAGCCTGTTTTACCAGGTTTTCGACAAAGGGCGCGCCAACGATGGCGAGGGGAGGGAGATCGATTTTCGCAATACGTTGCTCCTGCTGACCTCCAACCTCGGCAGTGACCGCATCAGTGAACTGTGTGGCGATGGATGCCGGCCTGAGCCCCAGGTGCTGCAAGACGCGATCTACCCCATTTTGCGCAACCACTTCAAGCCGGCCTTGTTGGCACGGATGCGCGTCGTGCCGTATTACCCGCTCTCAGGAGACGTGTTGGGTAATGTAGCGAGACTCAAGCTGGCGAATGTGGGCACACGCTTACATCAACGCAAACTTGCGTTTACCTACACACCTGAGTTGGTTGCGCATATGACCGAGCGTTGCGCCGATGGGGACAGCGGTGCGCGATACATCGATCAATGGATTGAACGCCACTTGCTGCCACAGATGGTGGACGGCCTTCTCGACGCTGCGGCCAGGGATGAGGCGATGTCCCGGGTGCATGCGAGCCTCGATGGGAGTGGCTGGCCCACCTGCGAGTTCAGCCAATGACCGACAATCGCTTTGCACAACAGCCCGGTCCGCAGGCTGATACCGATATCTTTCTGGATTGCTTCACACGCTTGGGGCTCGACTGCGATGAAACCTCACTGCCCGATGTGTGTGTCGCAGGCGCGGCGCGACTGAGCGGGTGTGAACTCAGCCAGTTATACCTGCTCGATGAAGTGAGCGATCGGCTTGATCTGATTGCCCAGCATATGCCCGAGAGTACGTGGCGAGCTGGCGCAGGCGAGTGTCCTGACCTGAGAAACCAGCAACTGCTGCATTACACCTTGAGCCAGGGGCGTGCGCTTGGCTTGGATACGGTGCAAAACAGTCTGTATGACATCGGTTTCTTGCCGGCCTTGGGTGCACCTTGGTGTGCCCTGTTGAGTGTGCCGCTGTTCAACCGGAGCGGTGGCGCCACGGGTGTATTGCTATGCGCCAGCCGGCGCTGCATTCAACTGCAAGGCCATGCAGTGGCGTTGGGGCAACTGGGTAGTTTTGCCTTGAACCAACTGCGGATGCTGCGGCGGATGCAACCGGTGCCCGGCGTTCCAGACCCGAGGCGCAGTGTGCCCCTGGCCGGAGCGTACGGCTTGATCGGCACCAGCCCGGCGATGGAGCAGACCTGCAAGTTGCTCGGCAAGGTCCTGCATTCCCCTTACACCGTGTTGCTCTGTGGCGAGACCGGTACCGGCAAGGAGGTGGTCGCCCGTGCCATCCATGCAGCCGGGCCGCGTGGCGGCAAAGCCTTCGTGGTGCAGAACTGCGCAGCGTTCCCCGAAGGGCTGTTGGAGAGTGAGCTATTCGGTTACCGCAAAGGTGCGTTCACCGGCGCCGAACGCAATTATGCCGGGCTGTTTGACGCGGCCGACGGCGGTACGTTGCTGCTCGATGAAATCGGCGATATGCCGCTTGCGTTACAGGCCAAGCTGCTGCGGGTATTGCAGGAAGGCGAGGTACGCCCGTTAGGCGCCAATGCGGCCCATAAGGTTGATGTACGCATCATTGCGGCCACCCATCGCGACCTGGCTGCGATGGTTGCCGAGGGTAGTTTTCGTGAAGATCTGTATTACCGGCTCGCTCAGTTCCCGATCCAACTGCCTGCCTTGCGTGAGCGCGACGGCGACGTGCCGTTGCTGGCGCGGCATTTCGCGCAGAACGCGTGCACGACGCTGGGGAGGGCGCCGGTGGGATGGTCGAATGCTGCCCTGGATCAACTGTTGAATCATCGCTTCCCCGGCAACGTGCGCGAACTCAAGTGCCTGGTCGAGCGCGCCGTACTGCTGTGTGACGACGACGTGATCCTGCCGACGCACCTGTCGCTGCCACCGACACCGGCCGCATCGGCTGGCGATGATGTAACGCTGCGCCAGCGCATGGAGCGGGTGGAACGGGTGTTCCTGCTCGATTGCCTGCACAAGAACCGTGGCAATCGGACCCGCACCGCACGGGAATTGGGCGTCGCCCGACGCACGCTGCTCTACCGACTCGCTCGTTTGAACATTCCCCAGTGGGACGCGAGGGAAGAGTGCTGAGTGCGAACTTGAATCTTGCTGGAACACATGCCGCCTTCATCGAAATGAGCCGGCCTGCCTTTTCATTCTGGGAGAAACCAAATGCCTGACCGTCCATGGCAAGCCGTGGTGCTTGTGTTGTGTTTGCTGGGTGGCTGTAACGCCAACTACGTTTTCGATGACGCCGATTATCGACCGTTGGGTGACCCGCAGGCGATCACTCGTGGCCAGTGAATGGGGATGTCTGACGATGCAGCTCGTACTTGAAGTGTGTGGGAGCGATGGCGGCGCACCCGTGCCCTTGGCCCGTAAAGTCTTTGACCGTGTCGGCGGCGTGATTGGCCGCGGTTCCGGTTGTGACTGGGTGATTCACGATCCCAGTCGATTGCTTTCCAGCCACCATGGGTTGATCGGGTACCGCGAGGGCCGCTACTTCTTGACCGACATCAGTCGCAACGGGATTGGCGTGGCGGGCAGCTCCGAGCGCTTGCGCAAAGGACAGGCGCGCCCCATCAGCCATGGCGACGTTTTTCAGTTGGGGGCGCTGGTGATGCGTGCCGGGTTGATGGAAGCACAGCGCGGTCCAGAAGCAGCGCTGGTCGGCGCGGGAGGACCGATCCCCGATGACGCCTTCCTGGGGCTTGACCCCTTGCAGGCGCTGGACCTTGAACAGCAGCGGCAGGTTGCCTCGAATGAGCTGCAAGCCTTGATCGAGAGCAGCGAGGAGCCGGGTGCATGGCAGGAACGGCACGCGGCCGACAGGGCGTTTCTGGTCATGCCTCGCCGGGCGGAGCCGCCAGTGGAGGCCGCCACGGACGCAATTTTCGCGCCTGGAGCCGCCGTTGAGGAGCCGTTTTGGACGCCGTTTGCTGCTGCCCTGGGCATGGATCTGGACCACCTTGACGGACCGGGCCGTGCGGCGTTGGCTATCAAGGTGGCGCACCTTTTTCGCGTGGCGATCGAAGGGTTGCAACAAAATCTGCGCACCCGTGAAGCGCTGAAGAACGAACTGATGCCGGCATCTGCCGACAGGTCGGCGCAGAGGCAAAATCCCTTGGCGGTCTGTGTGGATACCCCGGCTGTATTAACCGCGATGTTAGGTGCGCAGGCGCTGGATCAATGCTCTGCCGAGCGCGCCATTACCCAGGCCCATCAAGACGGGCAAATCCATCAGGTGGCTCTGCTGGCGGCGTGTCGCAGTGCATTGCGTCACACACATGCCGTCTTCGCCCCTGGGCATTTGCTGTTGAGCCTGGAGTCCCAGCGCAAGCCTTCCAGGTTTTTCAGCGACGCTGGGTACTGGCGGGCTTACCAGCGCCATTACCAACGTCTTGCCGAGGACGATCAGTTCAACGATCCCCTGCTGGGCCGCGAGTTCACCAGGGCTTATGAGGAACAGGTACATCTGGCCTCAGCCCTGCACATCGATTATCCAGGATGATATTCATGCATCGAACACCCCTCAGATTCATGCTGTGCTTGTGCAGCCTGTTGGCCGGCTGCACGGCGCTGTCACCTTTGTCGACATTGACCAAACTGGATGTGGTGCTGACAGCCACCGAACAGGTAAACCCCGACCTTCACGATCGACCCTCGCCGGTGGTGGTGCACCTGATTGAACTGCGTCATGCCGTAGCCTTCGAGAATGCCGACTTCTTCAGCCTGTATAACCATGCCGAACAGGTGCTGCCAAAGGATTGGGTGAGCAGTGAAGAGATCGAACTGCGTCCGGGTGACCGCCTGGCCCTCAAGCTTAGTGTTCGACCGGAAAGCCGTTTCGTGGGGGTACTGGCGGCCTATCGGGATTTGCCGCATGTGCAGTGGCGGCTGCTACTGCCAGTGACGCCGCGACACCTGAACCGTGCCGACCTGGTACTGGACAAAGCCGGGGTTCGTATTGCCGGCCCGCTCTCCGGCACGGAGATGCAATGACATGCAGGTTCACAAAGTCATCTGGCAGGAAGGCATGCTGTTACGGCCGCAGCACTTGCAGCACAACGACCGCTATTACCAGCAGCAACTCAACCGCACGCGCTTGTTGGGCAATGATGCCTGGGGCTTCCTGACGCTGGAACTCAATGAGCAGTACCTCAACCTGGGCAAGCTGGTGATCAACCAAGCCAGTGGCGTTTTGCCGGATGGCAGCTTCTTCGACCTGAGCGCAGTCATGGAGCCTCTGGTGCTGGACGTGCCTGCCGATTCGGGCAAACACGCGGTTTACCTGGCGCTCCCCCTGGCCACCGGCAATCAGGTTGAAACCCGTCAACCGTCCCAGAGCGAGGTGCTGGCCCGCTATATCGCCTGTGAAGTCGAAGTGGGGGATTCGAACGCCGGCATGGGTTCCCCTTGCCGGATCAACTGCGCACGCCCCGATTTGCGCCTTCTGCTGGACGAAGGGGAGAGCGATACGGGCTTCGTGAAACTCAAGGTCGCCCAGGTACTGGTGTCGTCGGGTGAAAGTGGTTTGAGCCTGGACAGGGAGTTCATGCCGGCCTTTATTTTTGTGCAGGACTGCGGGTATGTGTCGTCGTGCCTGCAGGAGGTCATCAGCCTGCTGGCCAGTCGAGGGGATGCCATTGCTGCGCGGATGTGCGGCGAGGGTACGGCAGCCGGAAGCCATGTGGGCGATTTCCTGATGCTGCAAGTGATCAATCGCACCGAGCTGGAGTTGCGTCATTACTTGAGCCAGCCTTTGGTGCGCCCTGAGACGCTGTTCCGGGCACTGGTGTCGTTGCTTGGTGAGTTATCAACGTTCACCCATGACAGCAAGCGTGCCCACCTGGACGTGCATTACCAGCATGCTGACCAGGCAGGCAGCTTCCGCGGCCTGATGGCGCAAGTGCGTGCCGCGTTGTCGGTCGTGCTCGAACAGCACGCCGTCGAGCTGACGCTGCAGCAACGTCAATACGGGGTGTTGGTCTGCCCGGTGAGCGACTTGAAATTGCTCGGCACTGCGACATTCATCCTGGCGGCGACTGCGCAATGTGACTCTGAGGAACTGCGCAGTCGGCTGCCGGCCCATCTGAAAGTCGGCCCCGTCGAACGCATCCGTGAGCTGGTCAACCTGCATCTGGCAGGCATCAAGGTCAAGCCATTGCCTGTGGCACCGCGACAGATTCCATTTCATGCCGGCAAGACCTATTTCATGCTCGATATGAATGCCCACGACATCGCGCAGTTGGAGCAGTCAGGTGGCTTCGCTTTCCATGTAGGCGGGGATTTTGCCGGGATTGAACTCAACTTCTGGGCCATTAGGAATTGAACGCTATGGACAGTGACTACCCGCAGGACGAAAAGACTGTGCTGCTTGACCATGAAGGTCGCGGGCCGGCACAGGGGCCGATGACCGACTTTCCAGCGCCGCCGCGTTATGAGCAGTTGGAAGACCGGATGATTTATGCGGGCCATCTGTTGGGGGCGCAGCGTTTCAAGGTGGGCCTCAACCCCCTGGTGACGGCGGCCTGGGAGCTGTTGTCGGAGTTGGTCCAACTCAAGGGCTGCTCCGCACGTGAGCAACTGGATACGATCAACGACCGGTTATTGTCGGCGGTCACTCAATTCGAAGCCCGCAGCTTGCAGAGCGGCATCGAGAGCAGCCAGGTCATGTCGGCGCGCTACGTATTGTGCAGTGTCATTGATGAAGCCGTCGTCACCACCCCGTGGGGGGCCAGAAGCGACTGGTCGAAGATGAGCCTGTTAAGCCGTTTTCACCATGAAACCTTCGGCGGCGAAAAGGTCTTTCAACTCCTGGAACGATTGTCTCGCGACCCGGTGAAACACCTGGCCGTCCTGGAGTTGATCTACCTGTGCCTGAGTTTGGGGTTTGAAGGCAAATATCGGGTCATGGAGCGAGGCGGGCTGCAACTCGAAGCCATTCGCGATGGATTGTATCGACAGATCCGGCAAGTGCGCGGCGATCTGCCGGTGGAACCTGTGCTTCCTGCCAGGGACTTGTCGCGTCGCCGCAGGCCGTTACGCCTGATCCCAGTCTCGTGGTTTGTGGCCTTTGTCTTGGCCTGTTTGTTGGTGATGTACACCGGGTTTTCCTGGGTGCTCGGCAAAGAGCGGGCGAATGCGCTGCAACCCCTTCAACTGTCGGCGTCGGATTTGAACCAGACGCCCTTGTAAACGCTGGGAGCAATGAATGAACGCATTCTTCAAGGGCGCGGGCGCTGTGCTGGGCACGGTTTGGGTCTGGAGCCTTTTACTGGTGCTGTGCAGCGCTGCTGTGGTGTGGTGGATCGGGCCGTTATTGGCCGTGGACGATCATCGGTTCTGGCAAGGTTCGGCGGCCCGGCTGGTCAGCATCAGTGTGTTGTTTCTGCTGTGGGGCATTGCGATGGCGCTGGCGGGCAGGGGCCAAGTTGCCGGCCTCGCGAAACCGGGACGGCGGGCACGCCGGCAGCCATTGAAATGGGTCGAGGAGGAGCACCGGCATGTACGCGGTCGGTTCAAGCAGGCCGTTCAGTTGTTGAAGACGTCCCGGCGCTATGGCGAGCATAACCAGCGTTGGCGCCGTGACTTGCCCTGGTATCTGTTGATCGGTGAGCGCGGCAGTGGAAAGACGCAGCTGTTGGCCGCCGCCGGCTTGCCGTCGCCGTTCGACCAGGCGGGGGGGACGCCGACGAGCAGCGGCGTTCACTGTGACTGGTACTTCGCCGACGAAGGCGTGCTCATCGATACGCCGGGGCGTTACCTGTTACAGCCTGACGTTTCAGTCGATGCGACCGGTTGGACAGCGCTGCTGCGCCTGCTCAAGTGGCGGCGCCGCGCGCGGCCGCTCAACGGCGTGGTGGTGACGCTTTCGGTAGAGCGGCTGACGAGCGACAGTGAGCATGATCTGGAGCAGCATGCACGGGCCGTGCATTCACGTTTGCAGGAAATCCAGCAGGTGCTGCATGTGGATGTGCCGATCTATCTGGTATTGACCCAGGCTGATCGGCTGCCGGGGTTTGCTGAGTTCTTCGACTCGCCCCTGGGGGAAGCTGCCGATAGCTTGCTTGGCCAGCCACTTGAGCCTGGCAAAACGGGTATTGAAGTCGCTCAGGTTCACCTGGCGTTCGAGCAGTTGCTGCAACGTTTGAATGATCAACTGATCGCTCGATTGCATCAGGAGCGTAATGCCGACCGTCGTGGCCAAATGCTGGGTTTCCCGCAACAGGTTGCGCGCCTGGGCGAGCGCCTTTGCCTGTTCATCGAGCTGGCTTTTTCCGCTCATCGCTATCAGCGCGTCAATGGTCTGCGAGGGTTCTACTTGACCTGCGCCAATGGCAGGCGCAACCACTTTGTCCAAGGCCTGTTCAGCCGGGTGATATTCGCCGAAGCCGACCTCGCCGGTTTGCAGGCCCACGAGCAACGGCGCATGCGGCGGCGCCAGGGACTGCAGGCACTGGCAGCAGCGCTGGTGATCTGTGGGGTCGGGGGGCTGTGGATGTACAGCTATTCGCTGAACCAGCAACGCCTGGCTCAGATAGCGGCATTGGCAACTTCAGTTTCGAGCGTCCCGCAGGGTGGCGATGCCGCCTTGAATCTTGTGGCTGTGTTGGATGCGCACCTGTCGGCAACCCAGGTTTTCCCGGATGTGGCAGGCACCCGGCTGGTGGAGCGAGCAGGTTTGTATCAGGGCGAGTTGAGTCGCCCGCTCCTGGTTCGAGCCTATGAGCAGGCGTTGCACCAGCGGCTGCTGGCCTACGTCACGGCGCTGCTTGAAGACCAGGTACGCGCCAGCCTTGGGGATCGGGAGCGCCTGGTGGAAAACCTGCGCGCTTACCTGATGCTCAACCTGCGCGAGCGGCGCGATACCCGCTGGCTGGCGCAACAGGTGGCGGGCCATTGGGCCGCCGGTTTTGCCGGCAACGCTTCGGTGCAGGCGCGCTTGAATCAGCACTGGGTGCGCTTGCTTGAACAGCCGTTCACGGCGCATCTCAACGAGGAGTTGGTGGCACAGGCACGTGCAGAGCTGCGAGGCGAGTCGTTGGCGGAGGGGATTTATCGCGTGCTGCGCGAGCAGTCGCGCCACCTTGAACCGCTGCGCCTGGCCGAGGGCAAGGTATTCGCCGCCATCGACCCACCGATTCCGGGTTTCTATACAAAAAAGTATGTGCAGTATTTCGAGGCCCAGGGGCCGCGACTGGTGAATGCTATCGCACAGGACAACTGGGTATTGGGGGAGGGCACTGATCTGGGTGCCATAGATTTGCGTCGGTTGATGGTCCAATTGCAGCAACGCTACTTCAGTGAGTATGCCGATGTCTGGGCTGCCGCTCTGGGCCGACTCAGGCTGCTGTCGACCGACAATCTGCGCCAGGACGCCGAGCAGCTGGCGGACCTGACCTCCGCTCAATCCCCGCTGATCCAACTGTTGCTGCAACTGCGTGAAAACACCCGTTTGCTGGCGGGGCATGAGCTTCTGGGCAAAGTGGCCCAGCAAACCGGTGAGCTGGGCCCCTTGACCTCGGCGGCGGCAGCGCAGGCGATGTTTCCCGACGCCGGGCGGCGGGCGTTGCAACGGCGTTTTGAACCCTTGCATCAATTGCTCGATGAGCAGGAAAACCCAGGCGCGCAATTGACCCAGGCATCGCGCTTGCTGGACGAATTGCATCTGCAATTGGCGGCCCTCAACCGAGACAGCTCACCGGAGCAGGCGGCTTTCCTCAGGGTCAAGCGGCGCATGGAGGGGCAACCGGATGTACTGGGTACGCTGCGTGATGCAGCCGCCCGTTTGCCGCTGCCGTTGGCGGGCTGGGTCGAGAGCATCGCTGATGACAGTTGGCGTCACTTGCTGGAACAGGCCTATACGCATGTCAACCAGCGCTACCAGAGCGACGTGCACCCACTCTATGCCAGGGCGATTCGCCAGCGTTACCCGTTCAACGCCCATGCAACCAGCGATGTGGCCCTCAACGACTTTCATGAGTTTTTCAAGCCTCAGGGCGTTCTGGCGCGTTTTTATGAAGGTTACATGCGACCCTTCGTCAGTGCCGACGGCAACCGCTACCGGTTACGGGGCATGGATGGGCAAAACTTACCGGTCTCACGCTTTCTGTTGGACCAACTGACGAAAGCCCAGGTGATCCGTCGCGGTTTTTTCACTGAGGAGCAGGGAGAGCTGTCAGTCCGGTTTACCCTGGCGCCCTATAGCCTGGACCAGTCGGTCAGCCGGGCGATCCTGCGGGTTGGCGACAAGCAGTTGGAGTACCGCCACGGGCCAATCCTGCCCATGATGTTCCATTGGCCGACCGACGCGGATAACGGTCGCAGCAGCCTGGTTCTGGAACAAGGCGCTGGGCAACGGCCATTGGGTCTCGAAAAAAATGCCGGGGCCTGGTCGTTGTTCAGGTTGTTTGACTTGTTGCAGAAAGAGCCTGCCAGTGGGCGCAACGCCCAGTTGTTCAAGGCGAACCTGGCCGGCTTGCGCGCCAACTTCTTGCTGACCAGTCAACGTACGCCCGGGCCGTTTGAAATCGATACCTGGCGCACTTTCCGATTACCGGAGCAGCTATGAGCTGCGGCCTGCATCAATGGCGCAGTGCCGGGCGTTCGCAGCAAGGGCGAGCGCGAGCCCGCAATGAGGACGCCTTCCTGGACTGCCCGCAGCGAGGCTGCTGGGCTGTGGCGGATGGCATGGGCGGCTATCGCCATGGCGAGGTCGCCAGCCAGTGGGTGGTCAGCAGCCTGGCGGCAATGTCGGCCGAGGGTGACCTTGATCGACGGGTTGGCGCGCTTCGCCAACGTTTGCAAGACGTCAATCAACGGTTGGGCGATGTGCGAATGGCGCCCGCCACGGGCGGCGACGTCACGATGGGCAGCACCGTGGTTGCACTGTTGCTTGAGCACGGGCGGGCGGCCTGTATCTGGGCGGGTGACAGTCGCTGTTATCTGTGGCGCGATAAGAGTCTTTACCAGTTGTCGAGGGACCATTCCCTGGCGCAGCGCCTGATGGATGAGCGCCTGTTGAGCGTGGCGCAAGCCCAGGCTCACCCCGATGTCAGGGCCTTGACCCGCGCCGTGGGCGCGCGTTCGCGGTTGCAGCTTGAGGTGCTGGAACTCAGCACCCGCCCAGGCGATGTATTTTTATTGTGCAGTGACGGTCTGTACCAGGCACTCAGCCATGGCGATCTGGGGTGTGCGTTGAGCCTGGGAGCACCCCGGCAGGCGGTGGACCACTTGTTTGCCAGGGCGTTGTGCCGGCCAACGGCGGATGACCTGACCGCTGTCGTGGTGCAATCTTGAACGCCGCGTCGACCCCTCCCGGCCTGCTCGTGGGGCGCTATCACCTTGAGCGCGTGTTGGGGCGGGGCGGGATGGGCGTGGTGTATGGCGCACGAGACCTGTTGCACGAGCAGTTTGGTGAGCCCTGCTCCAGGGTTGCGCTCAAGCGGCTGGATGAGACTTTTTCGGCGTGCCCCGATGCACATGTGCTGTTGTTCAGCGAGTTTGCGTTGACACGCAGCCTGCGCCACGACCGTGTGGTGCGCATGTTTTCGTTCGAGGTCGACACCCACAGCCAGGTCGCGTTCTTTACCATGGAGTGGCTGCACGGCATGACCCTGGATCGGTTGTTGCTGGAATGCCCGGAGGGTTTGCCCTGGCGGGAACTGCAACCCTTGGCCATCCAGTTGCTGGATGCGCTGGTCTATATCCATCAGCAAAACATACTGCATGGGGATGTGAAACCGGCCAATGTCATGGTCGGTGAAGACGGGGTGCGTTTATTCGATTTTGGCCTGGGTTATACGCCGGCATGGGCGAAGTCGGGTTTGCCGAGTCTCAGCCGCGACCGTTTCAACGCCTGGACGCCCGCGTATGCGGCCCCGGAGCTGCTGGCCGGTGGCGCGTTGACGGCTGCTGCCGATGTGTACGGTGTCGCGTGCGTGTTGTATGAACTGGCCCATGGCCAACGTCTGGGTGAGCGCAGCTGCATCGCAAAGCTGACCCGGCCCAGGCAACTGCCTGGGCATTGCTGGCCTGCACTGCGCTGTGCGTTGGCTACGAGCCCCGAGCGGCGCAGTGTGACGGCAGCCGAGTTGCGCGAGGCCTTCGGCCGCAGGCGGTCTTGCTGGTGCCTCTAGGGTAGGGGGCAAACGGTCACGTCATACAACTGGGCTGACAAGAGGGGGCCCCTTAGTGTGAACGACGCGGCTCGATATCAGGGGAGGGCCGGCTGAGATGACGTCGAGCGCGTTTCTGGGCCTTGCGGCGTATCCAGTTTTGCAAGGGCGCCAGCAGGAAAAACATCAGGTAGGCCGTGAGCACCAGGGTCAGGTCTATCCAGGTTTCAGCGACTGGGCCGGTAAAGATTTCAATGACGTTTTTGATGATGAACAGCAACGCTACGCTGCACAGCCACAGCACCATGGTGACAAAGATCGGGCGCATAGGGTTTGGGCGTTTGTCTTGCATGGTAAAACTTCTCCTGAGTGCCTGCTTCCGTTCCAGACAACATCCTTGAGTGGGTAGCCCGGTTTTCATCCGGTCTGCAACATCCATTAATGCGCAGAACGGCGCGGATGATACCGACTCAGATCAGTTTAGGGAGCAGGTTATGTCGGAAAGTTCCTATTATTCATCTGGAAATTGGCGTAACTGATGGGCATCCACCGCCAAAATGCCCCTGGATAAGTGGCAAAAGGCTTTCGCTTCCGCCATCAGGACGTGTAGCGTTGCAGCGAGTCACAGGCAGAGGGACGGGTCATGGCGCAAACGCTGTTCAAGCTTTTCCTTACTCAGCGCCTGGCGGCCCTGGCCAGTACGGATTCATTGCGCGCGATTCGTGAGGGGTTGCTGTGGATCCTGCCGTGCCTGCTGGTGTCCGCCGGCTTCCTGATCCTGTCCGAGTGCGCCAGTGTGCTGGGGTTCAGCTCACAAGTAGTGGGCTTTCTATCGGGGGGGCACAACCAGATCAGCTCGGTTATCCCCTTGTTGGTGGCCGCATCCATCGGGTACATGCTGGCCATTCAGTATCGCTTGCCACAGCTGCCGGTCGCTTTCCTGTGCCTTGCCCATGTGGTAGTGGCCACGTTCGTGCTGCGTGATTATCCCCGGGCTTCGGCGACCTTCGTGCTGTTCATCGCGATTGCGTCACCGTTGATCAATGTGCCGGCCATCGCCTGGTTGCACCGCTTTCGTTGGACGCGCCTGGTCAACGAGGACCTGGTGGGGCACAACCTCAAGGGCACTATCAACATGGTGCTACCGGGTGCAATCACGGCGCTGTCATTGGTGCTGGTGTTGTCGTCTTTGCTGCAGATTCCCTATGTCGGGCAACTCCAGGGGCCCCAGGTGCTCGATGCGCTGCAAACGCCCTACGGCAGCGGGTTGTTCGTCACGATGATGAATTCGTTGTTGTGGTTTTTCGGCATTCACGGAGTGTATGCCATGCAGCCGCTGTTCGATGTCCTGGACCAGGCCGTAGTGCTCAACGGTGCGTCGCTGGCGGCGGGGGAGCCCAGCCGATACCTGCTCAACAGCGGGCTGTTGGGGTGTTTCGCATTTATCGGCGGCTCGGGCGCGGCGTTGTGCCTGCTGTTTGCGATCCTGCTGTTTTCCAAGAGCCACACCGTGCGCCTGCTGGCAATTGCCAGTTTGCCGCTGTCGTTGTTCAACGTCAGCGAGGTGCTGCTGTTTGGATTGCCGATCATCCTCAACCCGCGTCTGTTCATCCCCTTCCTGCTGGCGCCTGCGCTCAACGCCATGGTGGCCCTGGTGGTGGTGCAGATGGGCTGGGTATCGCCGGCGGTGGCCAGCGTGCCGTTGACCGCACCGGTATTGCTCAATGCCTACCTGAGTACCCATGGCGACATCGGCGCGGTGGTGTTGCAACTGGCACTGCTGGGGCTCGGCACTCTGGTGTATGCGCCGTATGTGCGGGCAATGCATCGCCAGGCCAATGAAAGCGGTACGGTGTACCTCAAGTCGCTGGACATGACTTTTCGCGGCCTTGAGGAAAAAGGCCGCTTGCTGGAGCTGGACCCCGTGCTGGCGTCCCATCGCAGCGCAGCGCGCCAGGCGGTGGAGTTCAGCCGGATTCAGCAGATCAGCGATTACGAGTTCTACTTGGAGTTCCAGCCCCAGGTCTCCATCCGTACCGGCCTGTGCACCGGTTGCGAAGCCTTGATGCGTGCCCGCGACAACCAGGGCGTGGTGCATTCCCCCTGGGAGTTCCTGCAATGGCTGGCGCAGGCACGGCTGATGCCGGATGTGGACGTCTGGGTGGCGTCCCAGGCCGTGCGCCAGTATCAGCAATGGAAGAAGGTTGGCTTCGAGTTGCCGATGACCATTAATATTTCCAGCTCGACCCTGACGCACGCCGCCTATGGTGATCGCCTGGTGCAGATCCTTGCCCAGGCTCATGGGCGAGTGTCAGTGGAAATTACTGAAGACGCATTGGTCGGTGATATCCAGGCCACGCGCCAGACCATCCAGAAACTGCAATCGATAGGCGCCAAGGTGTATATCGATGACTTTGGTACCGGGTTTTCGGCGTTGAGTTACCTGCACCAGTTTCCCGTGGACTTCATCAAGATCGATCGCAGTTTTGTCGTCGCCCAACGCGACCCCAAGGGGGCCCAGGTGCTGACCGGCATGTTGCGTTTCTGCGAGGCGCTGAACCTGGGCGTCGTGGTCGAGGGCGTGGAGACCGCCGAGCAGCTGGCCTTCTTGAACACCGGCACTGAATTGTTTGTCCAGGGCTGGTATTTCAGCAAAGCGCTGCCCAGCGATCAGATGCCGGATTTCGTGCGCGAACGCGAAACTTTGGCGCAGGTCTAGGCCGATTCGTAACCGCGTCGCGTGCGTTCTATCTCGTCGAGCAGGTTATCGATGCCCGCCAGGCGTGCGCGGTTGTCGTGATCCCAGGGGTGAAAGCCCGGTTTGAAATAATGCAGCCATGGCCGCAGCATGCGCGGGAACACTCCTTTGGGACCGTACAAAAACTTGAGCATGCGCCAGAAACCCTTCAAGTGCCCGCCTGATGTGCGATCGGCCAGCAGCAGGCGCAGGTGAAAATCAAACACCACCAACCAGAACAACACCGTCGTGGTAAGCATGGTGCCGGTGCGCAACAGGTAGCGCAGTGGGCCGGGCTTGATCACTGCGTTCCACACATCGAACGCCACCGCCTTGTGTTCGGTTTCTTCGAAGGCGTGCCAATACCACATTTGCTGGTAGCCCTTGAGCGAGTCGCCAAAGCGCGACGGGTCGCTGAGCAGAATCTCCGCAAGCATCGCGGTGTAGTGCTCAAGGGCGATGGTCACCGCCAGGTTGAACGAAGGCGGCAGGTGTTTTTTTTGCAGGTCGAGGATGAATTTGAGACGACGGTCGAGGGTGTGTGCCGGCAACCCGGCCGCTTGCAGCAGATCGTTGTAGGCCACGTGTTCGCGGCTGTGCATCGCCTCCTGGCCGATAAATCCCTGGATCTCGGCCTTCAGGGCGGGATCTTCAATCTGTGAGCGGTAGTGGCGCACACTGTCCATGAAAAACAGCTCGCCCTGGGGAAACAGCAATGACAAGGCATTGAAGAAGTGGGTGATGAACGGGCCTTGTTCATGCCAGTTCTTGATGCGCTCGGCAGGCAAGGCAAAACGGATATCGCGGCGGATCGGCAGCATGGTGCGTTCTCCTGTTCAGTGACGGGGCTCGTCGTTGGTTTCAAACACCGGCCTGCGTGGCTTGGGGGCCATGCGTTTGCTGGCGACGACCACCAGCGCTTGATAGGCCGCCGGCAGGCAACGGGCGAGCAGGTCGAGGAAATAGGCGTCGCGGCCGATCAGCACGCGGCGCTTGTTTTTGCGGATGCCGTGCAAAATCACCTTGGCAGCCTGGTCGGGGTCGGTGATGAACAACTTTTCAAAATCGGCGCGGGCCTGTTGTTCGCTGTGGATGAGAAAGCCGGTCATGTTGGCGTCGATACGGCTGCTGCGGCAGATGTCGGTGCGGATGCCGCCGGGGTGCACGCAGGTGGCCGAGACGCCGCAACGCTGCAGGTCAAGTTCCTGGCGCAAGGCTTCGGTAAAGCCGCGCACGGCGAACTTGGTGGCGTTGTAGCCGCTCATGCCGGGCTGGGCGAACAAGCCGAATACGCTGGACGTGTTGATCACATGCCCATCGCCGCTGGCTTTGAGGTGCGGCAGAAACGCCTTGGTGCCGTGCACCACGCCCCAGAAGTTGATGTTGACGATCCACTCCAGGTCAGCGTAGTCCACGCCTTCGACGGTGCTCGATAGCGCCACCCCGGCATTGTTGAAGATCAGGTTGACCTGGCCATGGTCGGCGACGCAACGGTCGGCCCAGGCCTCCATCGCTTGGCGATCGGACACATCCAGCACCTGCGTGGTGACCGTCACCGGCGACGATTTCGAGGTCCGGACCAGCGCCAGTGTCTGCTCCAGGCCCTGGCTGTTCTTATCGGCGAGTGCCAGGTGGCAGCCTTCCCGCGCCAGGGCCAAGGCCAATGCGCGGCCCATGCCGGATGCCGCGCCGGTGATTGCCGCCACGCGGCCGTTGAATGACTTCATGACAGGCTGCCTTCTGCGCGGGAGTGGGGCGCTGGAACCGGATGGAGGGAGGGGCTGGTCGCGATCGGATGGGTGACGTAATCCTTGAGCGCGAATTGGCGGGTCACCTGTTTGAAGCGCCAGGTCGAACCGGGCCACAAGGTGGTGTTCTTGCCGGTACGCGGGTCGAGGTACCAGCTGCGGCAGCCACCGGTGTTCCAGATGGTGCGCTTGAGCTTGTCCTGCAACCGACGGTTATAGGCATCTTCGACGGCGGGCTTGATGTCCACTGTGGCGATGTGATGACGCCGCATCTGCTTGAGGGCATCGAGGATGTAGCTGACCTGGGCCTCGATCATCAGAATCATCGAGTTATGGCCCAGCCCGGTGTTGGGGCCGACGATCAGGAACAGGTTCGGGTAGCCCGGCACGGTGGTGCCTTTGTAGGCATGGGCGCCCTCGCGCCAGGTGTCCATCAGGTCGATCCCGTCGCGGCCGATGATGCAGTCCCGAGGCAATGGGTCGGTGGCCTGGAAACCGGTGCCGAAGATCAGGCAATCGGCCGGGTGCTTGATACCGTCACGGGTGATCACGCCGTCGGCTTCGATACGCAGCACACTGTCGGTGATGACCTCGACATTGCTGCGCGAGAGCGCCGGGTAATAGTCGTTGGAGATCAGCACGCGCTTGCAGCCGATGGTGTAATCCGGCGTCAGGGTTTTGCGCAGGGAAGGGCGGGTGACTTGTTTGTGCAGGTGGCGCAGGGCGATCTTCTGCACCATTTTCATCAGGCGCGGGTGCCGGGCGAAGCCGAGCACACGCCCTTCCAGCGCCCAATAATACGCGCCGCGCACCAGCCGTTGCGTGAACGGCAGGTGCTTGAACGCCCAGCGCTCGAAGCGCGAAATGTTTCGGTCCGGTTTGGGCATGATCCACGGCGGTGTGCGTTGAAACAGCTGCAGATGAGCCACCAGCGGCGCGATCTGCGGTACGAACTGAATGGCGCTGGCCCCGGTGCCGATCACCGCCACGCGCTTGCCCCGCAATGAATAGGCGTGGTCCCACTGCTGGGAGTGGAAGCGCTTGCCTTTGAAGCTGTCCAGCCCGGGAATATCCGGCAGCGCCGGGCGCGACAGGCCGCCCATGCCCGAAATCAGCACGCGCGCATTGATGTGTCGTCCATTGCTGAAGCTGAGCTGCCAGCGTTGCTGCTGTTCATCGAACACGGCGCGTTGCAGGCCCATGCCAAAACGCAGGAAGGACGCCAGCTCATAACGCCGGGCGCAATGCTCCAGATAAGCGCGGATCTCCGGCTGCGGGGCAAATTGCCGGGTCCAGTCCGGGTTGGGGGCAAAGGAAAACGAGTACACATGGGACTGCACGTCGCAGGCGCAGCCAGGGTAATGGTTGTCACGCCAGGTGCCGCCGAGGGTCTCGGCTTGCTCGGCGATCAGGAAGTCGGTGACTCCGGCCTCCTTGAGCTTGATCGCCATGCACAGCCCGGCGAACCCTGAGCCGATGATGGCGATATCGATGGCGTCGCTGTAGGCATTCATAGCTTGTCCTTCGTGGGCATCGGTTGTGCTCCTGTTTTTGTTGTGTCTTTTGGATAGAACACCATTGCAAAGGAAAATTGAATTAATTATTTTAAAAAAGATTTTAAATAATCTACCTGAAAATATCGCTTACGCTAGGACCTTGTTGCGCAGGTCCGACTTTGTCCGACGGACGAGTAGGGTCTGCATGAGGTTCAAGTCCAGGGTGTGGACGATGGCTGAGGCCTTGATCAATACCGGTCGGGTCGCCAGCAGCAGGGAAGCAGAGGACCGAGCTATGGCTGTCGAATGGGTTGTCGCTGCGGCTGTGTGTGTGGGGGCAAGCGTTGTGTTATGGGGTTTCAGCGCCTGGATGACCCGGCGTATTGAAGCGGCTGTTCCGATCAACGGGCGTTTCGTGGAGGTCGATGGCGAGCGCTTTCATTATGTAGAAGAAGGCAAAGGCCCACCGCTGGTGATGATCCACGGGCTGATGGGCAGCAGCCGCAACCTGACCTACGCCTTGTCCGGCCAGTTGCGTGAACGTTTTCGGGTGATCACGCTCGATCGCCCGGGATCGGGTTATTCCACCCGGCATAGCGGTACCGCGCCGGACCTGCCGGCCCAGGCTCGACAAATAGCCGCGTTCATCAAGACCCTGGACCTGGATAAACCACTGGTGCTTGGGCATTCCCTGGGCGGCGCGATCGCCCTGGCGCTGGCGCTCGATCATCCCCATGCGGTCAGCGGCCTGGTCCTCGTGGCACCGCTGACCCATCCGCAACGTATGTTGCCGCCGGTGTTCCTGTCATTGGCGGTGCGCCCGGCCTGGTTGCGTCGTTGGCTGTCGCACACCCTGACGATGCCCATCGGCCTGCTGACCCAGAGGGCGGTGGTCAAGGGGGTGTTCGCTCCGGATGCTCCGCCGACGGATTTCGCCACACGCGGTGGCGGGTTGCTGGGCATGCGTCCCGACAACTTCTACGCCGCTTCTACCGAGATCAATCGGGTCAACGATGACCTGCCGGATATGGTCAAGCGCTACCCGCAACTGAGCCTGCCCATCGGGTTGATCTATGGTGCGCGGGACAAGGTGCTCGACTTCCAGAAGCACGGCCAGGCCCTGGCCAGCAAGGTGCCAGGGCTGAAACTGCAGGTGGTGGAAGGGCGTGGCCATATGTTGCCGATCACCGCTACCGAGCGGGTCGCTGCGGTGGTGCAGCAGATCGCCAAACGCGTGCGACCACTGGAAAGCGCCACGGTGCTGCATCCGCCGTTTGCCCTGGCGAGTCAATAATTTTGCAATCGAACCTGCGGTTCGGCGGCGTCAATGCTTGCCCTAGACACCTGACCCTGGAGCCGGAAAAGAGACTGCTCGGTCACGTCCGAAAGGCCCTTAGAAATTAGTTGACGACCTAACGATTCCGCGCTATTTATTTAAAAAAATTATTTCAATATCTAATTTGAAACAATTTTTGAAATGCCTAAGAGCGAATAAAATAATGAAAAAAACGCCTTTTATCGCATGGTTGGTTTTCCGGGGCAGTCGGCGCTCCGTGAATCTGTTGTCCGCTCGATTTGTCACCCCCGCCACCGGTCTCGTACGGAGGTTGCCATGAATCAGTCCCTGGCCACTTCCAACGTCTGGACCGACGGCAAGCGCCACTTGTGGTGGCTTGGCATCATGCCTCTGGCTACCCCATTGCTCTCTGGTGCGCTGGCCATCACCACCGGTGTGCAGCAACTGTGGTGGGTCGGTGTCCTGGTCATCTTCGGCCTGATCCCGTTGATTGATGGCCTGCTGGGTGAAGATGTCAGCAACCCGCCTGAATCCGCCGTCAACCACCTTGAATCGCAAAGCTATTACCGCTGGATCGTCTACACCGGCGTTGTGTTCGTCATTGCTTCGGTGGTGATCACCGGTTGGCTGGCGGCGGGCGGTATCGACTGGATCATTCAGGGCGGCCTGCTGCAGGCCACCGCGCACCTCGACCCGTCGAGCTGGCCGGCCCAGGCCGCCAGCTACCTCACTGCACGCACGCAGCTGCATGGATCGGTAAGTTGGTTCACTTATCTGGGCATGGCACTGTCCACCGGCGCCGCCACCGGGATTGCGATCAATACCGCCCACGAGTTGGGGCACAAACCCAAACCCCTGGAAGTGTTTCTCGCCAAGGTGACCCTGGCGCCGACGTTCTACGGGCACTTCTACACCGAACACAACCGCGGCCACCACGTGCGGGTTGCGACCCCCGAAGACCCGGCGAGCTCGCGCCTGGGTGAGAGTTTCTGGGCGTTCCTGCCACGTTCGGTTTGGTTCAGCGCCCGCTCGGCCTGGAACCTGGAGCGCGAGCGCTTGCGCAAACTCGGCTTGCCGGCCTTGCATTGGAAGAACGCTGTCCTCAGCGCGTGGCTGTACAGCGTGGTGTTGTGGGGCGCGATGATTGTGTGGCTTGGCGTCGCCGTGATTCCTTTCCTGATCATCCAGGGTGTCTACGGGTTCTCGTTGCTGGAAGTGGTGAACTACGTCGAACACTACGGCCTTAAACGCCAGAAGTTGCCCAACGGCCGTTATGAGCGCTGTTCGCCTCGGCACTCGTGGAACAGTAATCGGATTGTCACCAATATCTTTCTGTTCCAACTGCAACGGCACTCCGATCACCATGCCAACCCCACACGCAGTTATCAGTCGTTGCGTCACTTCGATGAGTCACCGCAACTGCCTTATGGATACGCGAGCATGATTGTCTGGGCTTATGTGCCGTACTTGTGGCGCCGTCGCATGGATCATCGAGTGCTGAATCATTACGGCGGCGATATCCACCTGACCAATCTTCAGCCGTCAAAACGCCTGAAGTATCTGGAGAAATACGCGAACGGTACGGCACCGTTCTGATAGCAACCTGATTGTCGGGCTGACTCGGGATCCAGGTATTGCGCAGGTTCCGATCGCCCAAAGTTTAAAGATTGAATGCAAGTGAGTTGTTTGACCCGAACAAAAATAATTTCAAGGGAAGGACCTGCACCATGCAAACAGCTGCCAAGTTCACCACTCATATCGTGCTGGCCGCCCTCGGCCTGATTGTCTACCAACAGGCCCAGGCTGCCCGTATCGAGCCTGCGGGCAGCGCCTTCACGGCCCAAGGCCCGATCAGCTTTTCCAAGGGCGCCCTGATCAGCGCCGACTGCACCATCAAGGTGGCCGGCAAAGTGGCGGCCGATGGTTCGTCGGTGAACGTCGACAAAGTTGAGTTCGATGGCGGCCTTAAATGCAGCCGTGTCGAAGCCATCAACTTGCCCTGGATCCTGGTCGCCAAAGATACCCAAAGCGGTTCCATGTCGAAGATCAGCGTGGATGTGCACGCCTTCGGCCTCGGTGGCAAGTGCGGTCCTTCGACCGCCAACGGCACTTGGGATAACGCCACCGGCAAGTTGGAAGCCGCCAACGTGCCGATCGGCGAGGACTGCAAGATCAAGACGGTGTCGATCAAGATGCCGCCCAACTTCAAAGTGGTTGAATAAACACAGTCGAAAGATGCGGTGGTAATCGAATTGAGATTTGGCTGGAAAGGGAAGTTCTGCAGTTTCACCGTGACCTCTCGTTCATGGCCATTACCCCTGGCGAAATGACTTCGCCATAACATGTGAGGAAAAACAATGAAAAGCTTGAAAACCCTCGTTTGTGCAACTTCTTTTGCAATGTGCTTTGGCGCGGCTTCGATGGCCAGTGCGGCTTCGGTTGCTCCGGATGGTCCGTTCTCCACCAATGCCGGCACCATCGTTGTGAAATCGCCATCTTCCTTCGGGGCTGCGGTGACCTGCGGGATTACCTTCACCGGCAACGTCAGCGGTGGCGTGGCTTCCATCAACGGCGCGACCCTGACCGGTGGCGGCCTGTGCGCGTTGCCGACGCTGACCAACCTGCCATGGGTGCTGACTGCGGCGACGGGTACCACCGGTACCGTGACCAACGTCGGCTACAAAATCTCCTCGATTCCTGCCACCAACTGCGGCCCTACCACCATTGCGGTGGCCTGGAACCCGAGCAGCAAAACCCTGTCCGCGGCCAACCAGGCGCTTTCCGGCAACTGCACCGTGGTTTCCCTGAGCGTGGTAGCACCAACGCTGACGGTGAACCCGTAAACCGTAACTCCTGAGGGCTGATCACCCCGGTACCCGAACAGGAGCCTCGCCAGAGGCGCCTGTTCGGGTACCGAACACCGGCAGGGGCCGGGCGTAGATAATAATAAGGAGTACCGCATGAATAATAAGAAACCACACGCTCACACGTTACTGGGGCTGGCCTTGCTGGGCGGCCTGATGACCACGGGGCCGGTCGAGGCGGGCGGGTTTTCTACGCCAACCTACGGCGCACCGGGTTGGGGGCGTGCATTCGGGGGCGGTTCACTGTTCAAGAACGATCCGAGTGCCGCGTACAACAACCCGGCGGCGATGGCGTTCATCGACTCCACCATTGCGCAGCAGACGGTCGATTACGCTCGGGTCAAGATCAAATACTCCGGCCAGGCTTATGACCACAACGGCAACCCGGTGACCAATACCCCGGTTCTGGATGACCAAGGCAATTTGGGCGATCCGACTCTCAATACCAACAATGGCGGGCAAGGTGGCTTTACCGCCTGGCTGCCGACCGGCTTTCTGGTGGTGCCCATCGGCGACCGCTTCGCCTTTGGCCTGAGCCAGGTGGTACCCCAGGGCATGAAAACTACCTGGGATCAGAACTCGAAGCTGCGCGATTTCGCGGTCGACACCAAAATCGAAACGGTCGGCCTCACAGGCTCGCTCTCGTTCAAAGTCAATGATGAGTTCTCGGTGGGTGCCGGTTTGATCTATCAGCGCAGCCAGGGCTTTGTCAGCCAGAACATTGACGTGCTGGCGGCTGCGGACGTTTCTCCCGGGCTGGGAGGCACTGGTTTTCCAACCGGTGTCGGGCATTCATTGATGCGCGTGAAAGTCGATAACAGTTCAGTGGGTTGGTTTGGCGGCATTGTGTGGAAGCCGACGCTGCAAGACACACTGGGCCTGAACTATCACGCCAAGATCAAAAACAAGATGACCGGTAAATACAACATTTACACGGATGCGATTGGCCGCAACACCATGACCAACCCGATCGGTCCAAACGGCGAAACCCTGGTTGAAATGGCTTATCCCGGCCTCAAGCTGTTCCCGGATGGCGCGCATGCCAGTACTCAGCTGGACATTCCGGCGACCGCCGCCGTTGACTGGGTGCACCAGTTCAATGACCGCTGGGCGTTGGGTGTGAGCGTCATGTGGACCGAATGGTCTTCGTTCCAGGACCTGACGCTCAAGTCGCAAGGTTCGACGATTGTCGCTATTCCCTACAACTACAAGAACGCCTGGATGACGTCGATTGGCGGCGATTACAAAGCCACCGACGAACTGACCCTGCGTGCCGGTGTGGCGTACGACCAGACCCCCACCCGCAATTCAACCCGAGACCCACGGATTCCTGATGGCGACCGCTACTTCCTGGCGTTCGGTGCCGGTTATGACATCAAGGCCGTCCCTGGCCTGTCGGTGGATGCCGCGTATTCGCACCAGTTCGTCGAGAAGGTCAACCTGAGGACCAAGAACGTGGATCGCCTCGGAGCCGCGCAGTTGGATGGCAAGGCCGAGTCGTCCGGTGATGTGGTCAGCCTGTCGGCCACCTACAAGTTCTAAAGCGTCTGGCACGGCAGTCGTGGGGCAGGGCGTCCAGCGCATCTAGAGGCTCGGCTCCACACTGTCGTCGGATTGGGCGGTTGGCCCTTGTGACGGTCCTGATATTTTCCTTCATAACCTGAAAGGCTGACGTGTTCAGCCTGGTATTTTTTCGCCAAACGATTAAATAAAAATTTCAAAACATAATTTGAATTTGTCTTTTCAAGTTTGTAGTGTGGCTTTATGCAGCAGCTCATTTCGATCTGCCGTGCAACAGCCTGCCCTGAATCGAGTTGTTCTGGATCAAGTGAGGTATCCCCCATGGTTATCTGGTTATTGATAGGTGTCGCAGCAGCGATTGCCCTGGCATATCGACAAGCCGCCGCTGCGGTTTGGCTTGGCGCTGGCCTGGTCTGGCTGGCGATGGGTTACCTGTTCAACGCGGTGGCAGGTTTTGGCGCCACCGTCGCGGCGGTGCTGGTGGTGTTACCCGCCTTGTTGATGAGCCTCAAGCCGCTGCGCCGCAGCTTGTTGTCGAGTAAGGCGCTGGAGCTGTTTCGTACGATCATGCCGGCGATGTCCGACACAGAGCGCGCCGCCATCGAGTCCGGTACTGTGTGGTGGGACGCCGAGTTGTTCAGTGGCAAACCCAATTGGGCGCGCCTGCTCAACGCGGCACCGGCGCGCCTGAGCGCCGAAGAGCAAGCCTTCCTCGACAACGAGGTCGAAACCCTGTGTGACATCGCCAACGACTGGGAAACCACCCAGGTCTGGCAGGACATGTCCCCTGAAGCCTGGCAGTACACCAAGGACGCCGGCTTCCTCGGCATGATCATTCCCAAGCAGTACGGCGGCAAAGGCTTCTCCCACTACGCCCATTCCCAGGTGGTGATGAAGTTGTCGACGCGCTGCTCGGCGGCGGCGATTTCGGTGATGGTGCCCAACTCCCTCGGCCCGGCGGAATTGCTGCTGCATTACGGCACCGATGCCCAGCGCAACTATTACCTGCCACGTCTGGCGCGGGGCGAAGACATTCCCTGCTTTGCACTGACCAGCCCTTACGCCGGCTCCGACGCCGGGGCGATTCCGGACCTGGGGGTCGTCTGCAAAGGCGTGCACGAGGGCGAGGAGGTGCTGGGTTTCAAGGTGACCTGGGACAAGCGCTACATCACCCTGGGCCCGATCGCCACGGTGCTGGGCCTGGCATTTCGCGCCGAAGACCCGGACGGGCTGCTCGGCCAGCCGGGCTCGTTGGGGATCACCTGCGCATTGATTCCGACGGCTCATCCGGGGGTGAACAGTGGTCGTCGTCACTGGCCACTCAACGCGGTCTTCCAGAACGGTCCGACCACCGGCAAGGATGTGTTCATCCCGCTGGAATGGGTGATCGGCGGGCGCGAACAAGTCGGCAATGGCTGGCGCATGTTGATGGAATGCCTGGCTGCCGGCCGCGCGATTTCCTTGCCTTCGGCTAACGTCGGCCTGGGCAAGGTTGCGGTGCGCGGCACCACCGCCTATGCGGCGATGCGCAAGCAGTTCGGTTTGCCGATCGGCAAGTTCGAAGGCGTACAGGCACCCTTGGCGCGCATGGCCGGACACTTGTATGCCTGCGACGCCGTGCGCAAGGTCTCGGTGGCATCCCTGGATGCCGGCGAGAAACCTTCGGTGATTTCGGCCATCGCCAAATACCACGTCACCGAACGGGCGCGGATGATCGTCAACGACGGCATGGACATCGTCGCCGGCAAGGGCATCTGCATGGGGCCGAACAACTTCCTGGCCCGCGCTTACCAGCAGAGCCCGATTGCGATCACGGTGGAGGGGGCGAACATCATGACCCGCTGCCTGATCATCTTCGGCCAGGGCCTGATCCGCTGCCATCCCTACGTGTTCCGCGAGATGGAAGCGGCGCACCACCCGGACCGGCGCAAGGCGCTGGAAGCGTTCGACAGCGCGATGTTCGGCCATCTGAGCTTTGTGCTGGCCAACACCGTGCGGGCCGCCGTGCATTCGCTGACGGGCGGGCGACTGATTGCTGCACCGGCCAAGACCGACCCGGCGCTGGCGTCCTACTACCGTCAGGCCAACCGGCTGTCGGTGGTGCTGGCGCTGATCTCGGACATTTCCATGGGCGTGCTGGGCGGTGCCCTCAAGCGCAAGGAAAGTATCACCGGGCGCCTGGGGGACATTCTGTCGCAGCTGTACATCTTGTCCTGCGTGCTCAAACGTTTTGAAGATGATGACCGGCCCCAGGCCGACCTGCCGCTGGTGCATTGGGCTGCCCAGGATGCGTTGCTGCGCGCCCACGAAGCGTTGGCCGAAGTGCTCGATAATTACCCTTCGAAAGCGGCCGCACGGGTGGTGCGAGGCTTGAGTTTCCCCTTCGGTATTCCCCTGCGCAAACCTTCGGACCGTTTGCTGGCACAGGTGGCTGAGGTGGTGCAGACCCCCGGCGAAACCCGTGACCGTCTGTTGGCCAATTCCTACATCCCTCGGCC
Organism: Pseudomonas sp. R11F; assembly: GCF_050312575.1. Lineage (NCBI taxonomy): Bacteria > Pseudomonadati > Pseudomonadota > Gammaproteobacteria > Pseudomonadales > Pseudomonadaceae > Pseudomonas > Pseudomonas sp. R11F. Next base: position 350,832 of record NZ_JBNPJU010000065.1, read on the forward strand.
GGAAATCGACAAGCTGGCCTATGGCGAACTGGGCTTCCGTTTGCTGCCGCAGGTAGAGCTGATCGACGCGCGCCTCAAGTCTGCCGTCAAGCAGGGTCTGATCGAGCCGATGCCGATTTCCACCACCGCCTTTACCGCCTGGCGCGTCAAAGCGCGGGCGCTGGACCTGATCAGCGACGACGAAGACGCCTTGCTCGGGCGTTATGTGGAATACGCCGACCACGGCATCCAGGTCGACGACTTCCCGCAGGACTTCGGCTTGCTGGAAGCCTTGCAGCAGCGCCAGCAGGCGTTGGAACCCAAGGCCAGGCGCCGCACCACCCAGAACGAAAACGCCCCGGTCAACTAGGCGAATGCGGCCAGTGTGGGGCCGCGTTTACAGAGCAAGTGAGTGAGTACCGATATGAGTGACAGCTACCTTTCATTCGTCAATTCGTCCTGGGGGCGTCGCCTGGCCCAGGCCATTGGCCTGCCGCAACCGTTGCCGCTGCAACGCCATCGCAGCGGTCAGCCCGGCCTGGCCAACCCGGTGATCGTCGCCGGGGCCGGGCGCCTGGCGCCACAGGTGCAACAGATCTTCAGCGCCACCGACACAGTCGTCGCCACCCCGGCGACCCTCCAGGCGCCGTCCACGCTCAAGGTGCAGGGCGCGGTGTTCGACGCCAGTGGTGTGGTGGATGTCCAGCAACTCGATGAGCTTTACCTGTTCTTCCACGCCAATGCCAAGCGCATCGGCCATCACGGTCGTGTGGTGGTGCTCGGCACGGCGCCGGAACATTGCAGCGACTTGCCCCAGGCCATCGCCCAACGAGCCCTGGAAGGGCTGGTGCGTTCCCTGGCCAAGGAACTGCGGCGGGCCATCACCGTGCAATTGATTTACGTCGCGCCGGGCGCTGAAGAGGCGCTCGACAGCAGCCTGCGTTTCTTTCTGTCACGCCGTTCGGCCTATGTGTCGGGGCAGGTGGTACGCCTGGAGAAGCCGGTGGAAGGGCACGTCAACGTCAATTGGGAAAAGCCCTTTGCCGGTCGTCGCGCCCTGGTTACCGGCGCCTCACGCGGGATCGGCCTGGCCATTGCCCAAGTGCTGGCCCGCGACGGTGCCCATGTCGTGTGCGTCGACGTCCCCCAGGCCCAGGAAGCACTGCAGCAGGCGGCCGGCAGCGTGGGCGGCTCGGCGTTGCCGCTGGACATCACCGCCGCCGACGCGGCCGCCTTGTTGCAGGCGCATGCCAGTCAATACGGTGCCTTTGACGTGGTGGTGCACAACGCCGGGATCACCCGCGACAAGACCATCGCCAAGATGACCGAAACCGCCTGGCGTGATGTGCTGGCGGTCAACCTGCAAGCGCCCCTGCAACTCAGTGAGGCGTTGCTGCAAAGCCAGGGTTTGAAGGCGGGCGGGCGCATTGTTTGTGTCTCGTCGATATCCGGGATAGCCGGCAACCTGGGGCAAAGCAATTACGCCACCTCCAAGGCTGGCGTGATTGGCCTGGTGCAGGGCTTGGCGGCGCGTGCGGCCGCGCAGCAGGTGACGGTCAACGCCGTCGCGCCCGGGTTTATCGAAACCCAGATGACGGCGAAGATCCCGCTGATGATCCGCGAAGCGGGGCGGCGCATGAACTCGCTGTCCCAGGGCGGCCAGCCAATTGACGTGGCCGAGACGATCGCCTGGCTGGCCCACCCGGCCTCGGGCGGGGTCAACGGCCAAGTCGTACGTGTGTGCGGGCAAAGCCTGCTGGGGGCTTGAGCCATGGACTACGTGACACAGATCATCGACCCGCCGCCGACCCGCACCCAGCTGTTGCTGGGCGGCCTGCGCGCCTTGCGCAAACCCACGCTCGATGGCGCCCCGTTGTTGCCCCAGGAGCGGCTGGTGCGCTCAGCCGTGGAATTGTCCGCCAGCGGCATTGCCGCCTACGGCCGCGCCTGCGGTTTTCGCCGCGAGCAGGGCGTGCCGCTGTCGTATCCCCACGTGCTGGCGTTTCCCTTGCATTTGCTGCTGCTGACTCGGCCGAGTTTTCCCTACCCGGCCAGCGGCATGGTGCATCTGGCCAACCGCATTCGGCAGCATCAGCGGCTGGAGGAGGGCCAGGCCCTGCGCCTGGAGGTGTACTGCGAGCGCTGGGTCGCCCACCCCAAGGGGCAGGCGCTGAGCATCGCCACCCGTACCTACAGTGCCGGCACGCTGGTGTGGGAGAGCGACAGCCTGTACCTGCGCCGCGACGTGCACAACCCCGTCGGCGAGCCCTGGACTGACGGGTTGCCGTTGCAGGAAGCGGGCCTGTTGCGCACCCAGCGTTGGGTGTTGCCCGCCGACTTGGGCCGACGCTTTGCTCAGGTATCGGGGGACTTCAACCCGATTCACACCTCGGTGATCGGTGCCAGGCTCTTCGGTTTCCGCCGCGCCATCGCCCACGGCATGTGGACCCTGGGCCGAGCCCTGGCCGCGCAGCAACCGCCCGGTGGCGTGGACCAGGCGCAAGCCGATTGCGACTTCAAGTTACCGATCTTCCTGCCCGGCCAGGTCGCTCTGTGGAGCCACCCCGTGAGCGGCCCACGCCGCGAGTTTGAAGTGCGCAATTTCGCCGGCGATAAACCGCATATGCGCGGCTTGTTTATCTGGAATGAGACCTGTCGATGAGTGACTACAGCTTCAATCCGGCCCCGACCCGCCGCGTGGCGATTATCGGCGGCAACCGTATTCCGTTCGCCCGCTCCAACACGGTGTACGCCCACGACAGCAACCAGGACCTGCTGGTGGCTGCGCTACAAGGACTGGTCGACCGCTACAACCTGCATGGCCAGCGTCTGGGCGAGTTTGCCGCCGGCGCGGTGATCAAGCATTCGCGGGATTTCAACCTGGCGCGCGAGTCCTTGCTGTCGACCACGCTGTCGCCGCAAACCCCTGCGTACGACCTGCAGCAAGCCTGCGGCACCGGCCTTGAAGCCGCCTTGCTGGTGGCCAATAAAATTGCCCTGGGCCAGATCGAAGTGGGCATTGCCGGTGGTTCCGACACCACCTCCGACGCGCCCATCGGCATCAATGAGTCCTTGCGGCATACCTTGCTCGCGGCCAACCGGGGCAAAAGCCTGGGCGACAAGGCCAAGGCGCTGTTGAAGGTCCGCCCCTCGATGTTCTTCAAGCCATTGCTGCCGCGCAACGGCGAGCCGCGCACCGGTTTGTCCATGGGCGAGCACTGCGAAGAAATGGCCAGGCGCTGGCAGATCAAGCGCCTGGCCCAGGATGAATTGGCCCTCACCAGCCATCAGCGGTTGGACGCGGCCTACAAGCGCGGCTTTTTCGACGATTTGATCAGCCCCTATCGGGGGCTCACGCGGGACAACAACCTGCGCGCCGACACCCGCCTGGAAAAACTCGCCGGGCTCGCCCCGGCCTATGACCGCCAGAACGGCACCCTCACGGCGGGCAACTCCACGCCATTGACGGACGGCGCCTCGGTGGTGCTACTGGCCAGTGAAGCCTGGGCCGCCGAGCGGGGCCTGCCGGTGTTGGCCTATCTGCGCACGGGCGAAACGGCGGCGGTGAATTTTGTCGACGGCACCGAGGGCTTGCTGATGGCCCCGGCCTATGCCGTGCCGCGCATGCTCCAGCGCGAGGGCCTGAGCTTTGCCGATTTCGATTTCTTCGAGATCCACGAAGCCTTCGCTGCCCAGGTGTTGTGCACCCTCAAAGCCTGGGAAGACGCCGATTACTGCCGCGAGCGCCTGGGCCTGGACGCGCCGTTGGGCAGCGTTGACCGCGCCAAGATGAACGTCAACGGTGGCTCGCTGGGCTGCGGCCACCCATTTGCCGCCACGGGCGGCAGGCAATTGGCGGCGTTGGCTAAAATGATCGATCAGAACGGCGGCGGGCGCGGTTTGATCTCGATTTGTGCGGCGGGCGGGCTGGGCATTACTGCGATCGTCGAAAAATAGCGCTGTCAAAAACAACAACAAGGAGACTGCCATGAACGCTGTAAGCCTGGAACAAACCGAACGGGTCTGGTTGAACGCTTACCTGCCCGGCGTGCCGGCAGACATCGACGCGGGGATCGAGGACTACCCGTCGCTGCGCGAGGTGTTCGTGGAGCACCTGGAAAAATTTCGCGAGCGGGTCGCCTACGTCAGCATCGGCACCGAGATGACCTACGCCGACTGGCACGCGCAAGGGGTCGCGTTTGCGGCCTGGCTACAGGGGCAGGGCGTGAAGAAGGGCGACCGTGTGGCGTTGATGATGCCCAACTGCCTGCAGTATCCGATCTGCCTGCTGGGCACCATCCTGGCCGGTGCGGTGGTGGTCAACGTCAACCCGTTGTACACCTCCCATGAGCTCAAGCACCTGCTCAAGGACAGCGAGGCCGAAACCGTGGTGATCTTCGAGAATTTCGCCTACACCCTGGAAAAGGTCATCGCCGGCAGCTGTGTCAAACGCGTGGTGGTGGCGGCCATCGGCGATTTGCTCGGCACCTTCAAGGGCGCGGCGATGAACTTCATCCTGCGCAGCGTGCAGAAGCAGGTGCCGGCATTCAAGCTGCCGGGGGCGTTGCGCTTCAACCAGGTGCTCAAGCAAGGGCGGGCGCAGCATCATTTTCCGGTGGCGATGGCCCTCGACGACCTGGCCTTCCTGCAATACACCGGTGGTACGACGGGCGACGCCAAGGGCGTGATGCTCAGCCACCGCAATATTATCGCCAACCTGCTGCAAGCCAAGGCCTGGGTCGGTGACCAACTGGACCAGGACCAGCAGGAAACCAACGTCACCTTGCTGCCGCTGTACCACATCTTTTCCCTGACGGTGAACTGCTTGATGTTCATGTGCCTGGGCGGGCGCAACATCCTGATCGCCAACCCGCGTGATGTGAAACGCGTGCAGATGATCCTGCGTAAAGAGCGCTTCAACGGGATTGCCGGGGTCAACACGTTGTTCAATGGTTTGCTGGAGAACAAAGAGTTCTGTGCCCGGGATTTCTCTGCGCTGCGCATGGTGATCGCCGGTGGCATGGCCACCCACACGGCCGTGGCCAAGCGCTGGAAGGAAGTCACCGGGTTACCGATCATCGAAGGCTACGGCCTCACCGAGTGCTCACCGGTGGTCAGCATCAGCCCCATCGACATTGCGCGCATGCGCGAGATGGAGTTCACCGGTAGCATCGGCGTGCCATTGCCCTCGACCTGGGTGCGCTTCATGCGAGAGGACGGCGAACTGGCCGACATCGGCGAGCAAGGCGAACTGCAAGTACGTGGCCCGCAGGTGATGCAGGGTTACTGGAAGCGGCCCAAAGAAACCGCCGAGGTGCTGGATGACGAAGGCTGGCTGTCGACCGGGGATATCGGTGTGATGGACGAGCGTGGCTATATCCGGCTGGTCGACCGCAAGAAAGACATGATCCTGGTATCAGGCTTCAACGTGTACCCCAATGAAATCGAAGATGTGGTGGCGATGCATCCGGGGGTGGGTGAAGTGGCGGCCATCGGTGTGGAAGACCCGGTGACGGGGGAGCGGGTGAAGATCATTGTGGTGCGCAAGGACCCGAACCTGACCCAGGAACAGATCCTCGCCCATTGCCGGGAATACCTGACGGGGTACAAGGTGCCAAGGTATGTGGAGTTCCGCAGCATCGAACTGCCCAAGACCACGGTGGGTAAAGTACTGCGCCGGGCCTTGCGTTAGAGAGGATCTGATTTTGTAGTGAGCGGGCTTGCCCCGCGCTGGGCGGCGCAGCCGCCCCACCAAAGCCGCCGCGTTATACCAGTGAAACCCAAATCCCCGGATTCTGGGCCACCTTCCAACCCATACCCCCGAAACCGGGGACATCGTTTACACATTTGAAGCTCGGACGCCCCTGTGCGTAGCAGGCCCATTTTTGGGGCCGCTTCGCGGCCCATCGGGAGCAAGCCCCCTCCCACAGTGAAAGCGTTAGGCCTTAGCTGACTGGTATTAGGGCTTGCCCCGCGCTGGGCGGCGCAGCCGCCCCACCAAAGCCGCCGCGTTATACCAGTGAAACCGAAATCCCCGGATTCTAGGCCGCCTCCCAACCCATATCTCCGAAACCGGGGACATCGTTTACACATTCGAAACGCGGACGCCCCTGTAGTGAGCGGGCTTGCCCTAATGCCTGTCAGTTAAGCGACAGAGTGGACGATGGATAACCTGTGGGAGGGGGCTTGCTCCCGATAGGCCGCGCAGCGGCCTCAAAAATGGGCCTGCTACGCAGTCCATCGGGAGCAAGTCGAATCGTCGCACCGCCCCTCCCACAGTGACAGCATTAAGCCTTAACTGACTGGTATTAGGGCTCGCCCAGCGCGGGGCAAGCCCGCTCACTACAAGTTTCGCTTAAATTTCTTGCACTTTGACCCAGCGTTCTTCCTTCGCCGCCACACGGATCGCCGTCGCCAGCCGTTCCACCGCCCATGCCGCGTCAAAGTCAGTGCCCTCGGCCCCTTGGCCGGCCACGGCCATGATCAATTCCTGCACCTCCAGCGTTTTCAACTCGTTGTAGCCCAACTGGTGACCGGCCGCCGGGCTGAACGCGGCATAGCCGGGCAGGGCGGGGCCGGCCAGCAGGCGTTGGAAGCCGTCCTGGCCGACGCGGTACAAGCGCAGTTCGTTCAAGCGCTCCTGGTCGAATGCCAATGTGCCCAGGGTGCCGCTGATCTCGAAACTCAGGTGGTTTTTGTAGCCCTGTTTAAGCCAACTGCTGCTCACCGTGCCGCGCGCGCCGTTGGCGAACCGCAGCAATGCATGCACCTGGTCATCCACCGCGATGGCTTTCAGTTCGCTGCTGCCCGATGTAACAGGGCGTTGGGCGTGCACGGTGTGGGTGTCGGCACACACGCTTTCCACGTCGCCTACCAAGTAGTGCGCCATTGCCAGCAGGTGGCTGCCCAAGTCTGCCAGGGCACCACCGGCATGCGCGACTTCGCAGCGCCATGACCAGGGGGACGTGGGGTCAGCCATGAAGTCTTCACTGAATTCACCCTGAAAACTGATGATTTCGCCAAGGTCGCCCTGGGCGATCATCTGCCGCGCCAGGCTGATCATCGGGTTGTGCTGGTAGTTGTAGCCGACCCGCGTCACGACCCCGGCGGCGTGGGCTGCACGGCGCATGGCGTCGGCCTGTTCCAGGCTGACCGCCAAGGGTTTTTCGCAATACACGGCTTTACCCGCGGCGATTGCCGCCATGGCCATGGGGTAGTGCAGATGGTTGGGAGTGGTGATGGCCACCAGTTCGACGTTGGGGTCGTTGATCAACGCTTGCCAGTCGCCGTGGGCCTGGGCAAACCCCCAGGCGGTGGCGCAGCGCTGGGCGCGTTCGACGTCGGCGTCGGCCAGGGCGGCCAGCTTGAGGGTAACCGGCAGTTCGAATACCGCACGGGCATTATTGAACGCCAATGCATGGGCGCGGCCCATGAAACCTGTGCCGATCAAGCCGATTCCGAGTTCACGCATAGCCGTGGTCCTTTGAATTGTTGTTTTCAGGAGCGGCATTAATGGAATAAAAATTTCTAAAATTCAACATTTGGAATAAAAATTCATCGTCAGACTGTTCCGGCGCAAGATGTAGGAACAATCAACGCTACTGATGTGGCTATATTCAGCACATGGCCAAATGCTGCCAGTTAACAAAAGATAACGTAGCGCCGATTGTCAGACGATTCGAAAGCCCGATAGGATGGCCCCTGCTTCCTTCAGGCGCTCTAGATTGCAGGTTTCAGCGCCTGGTAAAGCCCCTAACAATAATAAAATGGGAGAAGGTCTATGAGTGAGCCTGTCATGGGTTGGGTTGTCTGCCGCCCACGTGCCGCACGCAAGGTTGCGTTGCTGGCCACAGCGCTCTCGTTGCTGGCCGGTGCTGCGTTGTCGGTACCGGTGCTGGCAGCCAGTGATACCGCCGCACCGTCGGTGTTCGCGATTGAATCCCCCAAGGCCACCAAGGGCCTGATGATCGATGTAGTCCATGCCGGTGCGCGCCTGGTGGCGGTCGGTGACCGTGGGCACATTCTCTACTCCGATGACCAGGGCAGCACCTGGACTCAAGCCAAGGTCCCTACCCGGCAGTTGCTCACGGCAGTGTTTTTCGTCGATGACAAACACGGCTGGGCGGTGGGCCATGATGCGCAGATTCTCGCCAGCACCGACGGCGGTGCCACCTGGGCCCAGCAGTACCAGGACCTCAAGCGCGAAGCGCCGCTGCTCGATGTCTGGTTCAAGGATGCCAACCACGGCATGGCCGTCGGCGCCTACGGTGCGTTGATCGAAACCACCGATGGCGGCAGGACGTGGGCGGACGTCAGCGACCGCCTCGACAACGAAGACCAATATCACCTCAACGCCATCGCCCAGATCAAGGACGCCGGGCTGTTCATTGTGGGCGAGCAGGGCAGCATGTTCCGCTCCAGCGACGAGGGCCAGACCTGGGAAAAACTTGAAGGCCCCTATGCAGGCTCGTTGTTCGGCGTGATCGGCACGGCCCAGCCGCAGACCCTGCTGGCCTATGGTCTGCGCGGCAACCTGTATCGTTCCACGGATTTCGGCAGCAACTGGGAGCCGGTGGCGCTGAATGCCACGCGTGGGGCGCTGGAGTTCGGCCTGTCGGGCGCCACGTTGCTCGATGATGGCACCCTCGTCGTGGTCGGCAACGGCGGCAGCGTGGTGGTCAGCCATGACGATGGCGTGACGTTCAGTGTGTTCAACCGCCCGGATCGCATTTCGCTGTCGTCCGTGACGGCGGCAGGCAATGGCAACTTGATTCTAGCCGGGCAGGGTGGCGTGCGTGTCGCCACGCCGACTGGCGCAGAACTCGTAAAACAATAATAAGGGCGGGGAAAGCATGAGCAGTCATCACAACGATAAAGCGACCCTCCTTGAGCGCCTGATCTTCAACAACCGTCCGGCGGTGATTGTCATCTGCCTGCTGGTGAGCATTTTCCTGTTCTGGCAGGCGACCCTGATTCGCCCCTCCACCAGTTTTGAAAAGATGATCCCCCTGAAGCACCCCTTCATCGAAAAGATGATGGAACACCGCAACGACCTGGCCAACCTGGGCAACACGGTGCGCATCTCGGTGGAGGCCAAGGACGGTGACATCTTCACTCAGGCTTATATGGAGACCCTGCGTCAGATCAACGACGAGGTGTTCTATATTCCCGGCGTCGACCGCTCCGGTCTCAAGTCGCTGTGGAGCCCCAGCGTGCGCTGGACCGAAGTGACCGAAGAAGGCTTCGCCGGCGGCGAAGTGATCCCACAGAGCTATAACGGCTCGGCGGAAAGCCTCGACCAACTGCGCAACAACGTGCTCAAGTCCGGCCAGGTCGGACGCCTGGTGTCCAACGATTTCAAGTCGAGCATCGTCGACATCCCGCTGCTGGAGTCCTACCCCGACCCGCAGGACCAGGGCAAGCTATTGGCCCTGGACTACCGCAAGTTCTCCCATGAACTTGAAGACAAGATCCGCGACAAGTTCGAAGCGCAGAACCCCAACGTCAAGATCCACATCGTCGGCTTCGCCAAGAAGGTCGGCGACCTGATCGACGGCCTGGTGATGGTGGTGATGTTCTTCGGCATTGCGTTCGTCATCACCCTGATTCTGCTGTTGTGGTTCACTCATTGCCTGCGCAGCACCGTCGCGGTGTTGAGCACCACGCTGGTGGCGGTGATCTGGCAGCTCGGGCTGATGCACTTTTTCGGTTTCGGTCTCGACCCGTACTCGATGCTGGTGCCGTTCCTGATTTTTGCCATTGGCATTTCCCACGGCGTACAGAAGATCAACGGTATCGCGCTGCAATCCAGTGAGGCCGATAACGCGTTGACCGCCGCACGTCGCACATTCCGCCAGCTGTTCCTGCCGGGGATGATCGCGATCCTGGCCGACGCGGTGGGCTTCATCACCCTGCTGATTATCGATATCGGCGTTATCCGCGAGCTGGCGATCGGCGCGTCGATCGGTGTCGCGGTGATCGTATTTACCAACCTGATCCTGTTGCCGGTGGCGATCTCCTACGTCGGTATCAGCCAGCGTGCGATCGCCAAGAGCAAGAAAGATGCGCACCGCGAACACCCGTTCTGGCGCCTGCTGTCCCGGTTCGCCAGCGCCAAAGTCGCGCCGGTGTCGATTCTGCTCGCATTGATCGCCTTCGGCGGCGGCCTGTGGTACAGCCAGAACCTCAAGATCGGCGATCTCGACCAAGGCGCGCCGGAACTGCGCCCGGATTCGCGCTACAACAAGGACAACAACTTCATCATCAGCAACTACTCCACCAGCTCCGATGTATTGGTGGTGATGGTCAAGACCAAGGCCGAAGGCTGCTCGCGTTATGAAGCCATGGCACCCATCGATCAGTTGATGTGGAAGATGCAGAACACCGAGGGGGTTCAGTCGGCCATCTCGCTGGTGACGGTATCCAAGCAGATGATCAAGGGCATGAACGAGGGCAACCTGAAATGGGAAACCCTGTCGCGCAACCCCGACGTGTTGAACAACTCCATCGCCCGTGCCGATGGCCTGTACAACAACAATTGCTCCCTGGCGCCGGTGCTGGTGTTCCTCAACGATCACAAGGCCGAAACCCTGGACCGTGCGGTACATGCGGTGCAGGACTTCGCCAAGGAAAACAACAAGGACGGTCTGGAGTTTATCCTCGCCGCCGGTAACGCCGGGATCGAAGCGGCCACCAACGAGGTGATCAAGCAGTCGGAACTGACCATCCTGGTCCTGGTGTACCTGTGCGTGGCCACCATGTGCATGATCACGTTCCGTTCCTGGGCGGCAACGTTGTGCATCGTGCTGCCGCTGGTGCTGACTTCGGTGCTGGGCAACGCACTGATGGCGTTCATGGGGATCGGCGTCAAGGTCGCGACCTTGCCGGTGGTGGCGTTGGGCGTGGGGATCGGTGTCGACTATGGCATCTATATCTACAGCCGCCTGGAGAGTTTCCTGCGGGCTGGCCTGCCGTTGCAGGAAGCGTACTATCAGACCCTCAAGTCGACCGGCAAAGCCGTACTGTTCACCGGCCTGTGCCTGGCAATCGGCGTGTGCACCTGGATTTTCTCGGCCATCAAGTTCCAGGCCGACATGGGCCTGATGCTGACCTTCATGCTGCTGTGGAACATGTTCGGTGCACTGTGGCTGCTGCCGGCGCTGGCACGCTTCCTGATCAAGCCCGAGAAGCTGGCGGGGCAGAAGGGTAATTCGTTGTTTGCCCACTGAGGTTTGGGCGGGTGGGGGCTTGCCCTGGTGCCCATCAACCTGGAGGCAAATTACTCCTGTGGCGAGGGAGCTTGCTCCCGTGGCGGCCTGTCAGCCGACCGCGATGTGGGTTGTGTACATATCCATTGCTGCGGTAACGGCGGCTTATGGTTCCGCTCTTACAGCGGCTCACTTTTGGAGAGGCCCAAAAGTAAGCAAAAGGCCTTCGCCCCACCACTCGGCACCTCGCTCAGGCTCGGTGTGCCCGAACACAGGCTTGAATCCGTGGGCCGCCGCCCCGCGCCATCCATGGCGCGGGGCGGCTAACCCGGCGTCCTGCCGGGTTACCCACGGATTCAAGCCTGCGTTCGGCCAGCGTGGTTTAACGGGGCGCCTGAGATCAAGATCCAAAGCAGATCAAAAGCAAGGTCAAAAACACAAGCAGGCGCTGAGCAGGGTTGTCATGTGGGCTGGCAACTCAGAGCTTGAGGAACAGCTTCTGGTCCAGCGGTGGTTCGATCTTGGCCCGCACGATGCTGTTCAAGGGTTGGTTGTTGCGCCCGGCATTCTCCACCAGATCCTTCTGGGTCATGTAGCGCTGCTCGGGCAGTTTCAGGTGCGCGGCGCTGTAGGTGTTTCGTGCGGTGGTCGTGTTGGGGTAGTGGAAGTGCGCATACCAGAGCACGTTGGTACTGTTTTTCTCACGAACAGCGTACTCCGTGAGAAAGTCCGCGCCCTTGAGCTTTTTGCCACGGGTGACCAGGCCGATGTCGACGCGCCCATGGGTCCATAGGTAATCGATGTTCTCCGCTCGGGGGAGCTGGCGCAGGTAGCCGTCACAACGGTGCATGATCGCGCGCTCGCGCATGGCCTTGGCGGCATTTTTCCACGTTTCGACCAACGCTTTGGTTTCACTGGCTGCCCCGTGGTTGGCCTGGGCGTCCTGTGCGACATGCTCAAGCTGGTCGGCCTGGGCTTCGAGCATGTCGCTCCAATCGCGAGGGTTGACGGTTTCGCGGCGAGCCGGATCATCCAGTTTCTTCTTCTGGAACTGGATTGAGCGCTCGATACCGGCCTGTTCTCCCATCAGTTTGCGGGCCGTGCCGATGGAGGCCGACAGCGGCTTGGGTGATGGCACGGAGGGGGAGCTGACCGGCTCTGCGTTGACGATCCGGACCCAGTCGCCTTCGGTCGAGTGCCAGCTGTAACTGCTCAGGGGTTGGCCGGTGCGGGAGTCAAGCACGTCGATAATCGGGATATCCTGGCCGGGTTGTGTATCCCGTAACGTGCCCACCAGCGTTTGTTTGTCGCGGGTCTTGAAGACCTTCTTGTTCAGCGATTTGCGCGTCCTGTCGTCACGGCGCGGGGCGACCGGTGGCAAATGCTGTTCCTCGCGCATCAGGTCCGCCAGCTCGACCTGGGCCTGGGTGATGACTTCCTGCAGGCACTCAAGATAACGCTTGCCATAGAACACACGGACGCTGTCGGGGCCGGTCTCTTGCAAGGCGTGCGCATTGTTGAATTCGGCCTGATATTTTTCGATCAGGTTGCTCAACACCGCGATACGTTCCTCGCCGGTGTAACCCTCATGTTGTTGCAGCTCGATATGGGAGTTCGCGGCGGCGTTCAGGTCGGCCTGGTTGAAGCGGTCGCGGAAAAAGGCTTCTTCGGGGGAGCGGGGGTCGATGGTTCGGTCCAGGCTCAACTCCCGCAGCGCGCTGAGGCGCTCCATGGTGGCGGTGAATACCTGATTGGCCGGTGGCTGCGGGAATTCCTTGATGAATGCCTCCGCGAGTTTCTTATTACCGGGGCAGTCGTTCTTCCATTCGTTCAGCACCTGGTTATAGGCTTGGGCGGCCTCAATCTGGCGCCCGAGGCGCTCGACGTGGTCAGCCATGTTCTCGATCAGATCGGCGTAGGCGCCGGGCTCATTGCGTTGGGTTCGTTCAATCAGCTTTGCGAGCGGCTCACCGGACTTCGCATGGGTGAACTGGTCGTTGACGTACACGTGATCGATCGTGCGTGAAAGCAGGGTGGCGGCGATGGCTTTGTACTGGTCCCCGCGTTTTTCCCGGAAAAGATTGAAATTCATCGCAGGGTTATCGCTGCTCAGCGCCTGGATCGCAATGCGCCTGTGGGCAAGCATTGCATTGGCGTTTTTCTGATCGTCTTCGAAGCGCATGCGCATCAAGGTCGACAGGTCTTTATTCTTCCTCAACTCTTGTTGGTACTGTTGCGTAAAGCCGGCCCCACGCTCGCCACTGTTTACCAGGCCCCATAGCGTCCTCAGGGTTTTGTTCGACTTGCGCAGGGCTTCATCGGTTTCGTTCAAGCGCATATCACTGGTTTCGATGGCGCCCACCAGCGGTTGCATCGAGGCCACTTGTTCGGCGTATCGCCTGAGCATCGCATCGCTGAGTTCGATATTGCGGTCCAGAGTGGCCTTCATCCGTTCGCTGGCCCTGGGCATGCCGCCACGCAGTTTAGGGCGGGTGTCGAACTGCCATTGCCCCTTGGCGTCACGGGTCAGCGGCGGACCCGTGAGGGTTCTGTTTTGCTCGTTGATCACGAAGGGACCATCCAGGTCCCTGGCGACACGATACCAATGGTTCTCGATGCAGGCGTGAAGCTTGCCATCGACGAGGTATAGGCCCGCCCGCGCGCCACTTTGAATGGGGGTGGTTGTACCGGTCGGTTTCGGTACGCTGAACGATTGAATGTGGGCGCGTTGCGAGGGGCTCAAATCACGCGGGCTGGAAAACGAGAAGTCAAAGGGTTGGTCGTGCGTGAGCAGGCCTTTGGCAACCGGTGCGGCGTCTGGCTCGACCACTACCCGCGGTACCTGGGATGTATCCCCTGCGGGTCGGCGCAACGGGGAAGAAACTTCCGGCCGCTGGTTAAAAGGCACATTGCCCACGGCGCGTTCCGGTGGGCGCACAGGCGTGGCGTGGCTTAACAACGTGGCCACATTGACCAGCAGGTCCACCATCGCTCCCGCAGGGTCGGAGTTGTTCGGGTCGCTGGCCTGCCTGATGTCGTTTTCGACACTGGCCAGTTGCAGCAGCCAGCCGGCCATGGCGCCGGGGCCGCGCAATACCGGCAACAGGGTATTGAACAGTAACCAGCCCAACTCCTTGTAGGAGGCCCAACGGCTCTGGGCATCCGAGGTGGACTGGCCTTGGGCGAGGGTGACCAGGCTTTGGGTGTTGGTAGTGAACAGGTGCTGCATCAACTTGCCGTCCCGTAAGTCCTTGCGCAGTTTCTCGCAGGCGCCATATCCGTCGATGGCCAGGCTCGTCGGGGCGGGTGTGGCGGGCGCATCGAACTCGTTAAAGACCCCGTAGCGGGCAATATGCGGCGTCTTGAAGCCGCCGTTGCCGTAGATCGCCCGCACCTTGTCGCTTGGCAGCCAGGCCAAAACGCTCTGTTGCAGAGGCCCTGGGGCCTGGATCGCAGCGAGCAGGGCATCGCGGCTGGCAAATTCCTGCAAAACCGGTGACAACTGCGGACGGTAGAGCAGGTGAGGGCCGTATGCAGGGTTTTGCGGTTCTATCAGGAACATATTGGCGACGACGTCCGGTGTGGCGCCGGGTTTGCGCACAAATGCCAGGGGGCGCAGGGTAATCGCTTGACCGTCGACCTCCCGTGGGCCGGTGCCGGGCCGGGTCACGGCTTCCACCAACCGATAGCCCGTATCGGTGATGCCGGCTTCGCCCTTTAACTTGAGCTCAAGCGCTTGCAGGTTCAGTTGTAGCGGCACTTGTTCAATGAAAAGCTTTGCGCGTGCCCTGGCTTCGTCGGTATCGCTGAGCAGGTGCTGATTGAGCAATGCGGGGTAGTGTTTGCCGATATCGATCGTGGTGATCAGGTCCTTGAGCATCTGTGGCAATTCGGGGTCTTTGATCAGTTGCCCGCGCAGGCGAACATCCATGGCACCGGCGGGCAGCCCCGCAAGATTCTCCAGGGCCATGTCCACCAGGCTCATTTTCACCGGCTCGATGTAACCACTGCCCAGGTCGCCGACCGGCACCTTGAAGGTCACTTCCAGATCTTTGGCGGCGTAGCCCTTGGAGGCCAGGTGGGCGTTGAGCTGTTGTTCGGCGTAAGTACGGATATCGGGAATATCCGTGAGGAACGTGCGGCCCTGGTTGCGCTGCACGCTGCTGGCCAGTTCCAGTGCCTGACGCTGGTAAGCGAAGCGCTCGGCGTCGGTGGCCTGGGTCAGCCATCCAGGCAGGTCACGGGGGCGGGTTGATGCCGTGTTGTTGAACCACATGGCCGTATCGCTGGCTTGGGAAAACAGCTGTTCCAGATCGCCGGCACGGCTGTTGGCCGGCAGCTGTATTGCGTCCAGGTTTTGCAGTTGGCGGTCGAGCATCACGGCCGCCTGGGTATCAAAAATGTTGCCGTCCGGCTCCCGGCGCTTCCAGGTGAGGCGGTCGAACTTGAAGGACTGGTTAAGCTGGTGCTCCCATGCCTGTGTGAACGCCTCCAGGGAGGCGTAAGGCGTGACCTTGCCCGCAGCGGTGGCGTGCAGCACCAACGTTTCGCCGCCGATATTGCGGGTGATCAGCAGGCTCGGGTCCGAATGAGTGGCTGTGATCCCCGCGTGCTCAAGGGTTGTATCCACGATGAACGCGCGCGCGGCGGATTCGCCATAACGGCTGTTGCGTTCGCTGACGTCGGGGTAGCGGGTGATCTGGTCCAGGGTTTCACGCTGGGTCGCGCTGAGGCCGGGTTGCTGGAGGCCGGCGATGCGCAGCGTATCCTTGAGTGTGTCGCTGAGCCAGCGCCAGCGGCTGGTACCGGCAAACGCGTCCTGCCCCCAGTAATGGCTTAACGCATCGGCGTAAGCGGCCTTCAGGTTGGGACGCAGGCTGCGGATGGCCAGTTCCATGGAGTAGGTGTCCAGGGGCGTGGCTCGGTTGCCGCTGGCGTCGACGACTTTGAGGGTGGTCGCCGTGTCGCGGCTTACCCATTTGGCGCCTTCGGGCAACGCCAGTTCGCCGCCGCTGGCCATGTGCTCGAGCGCCAGGTCCAGCAGCGGGGTCAAGGCGTATTGCAGGGGATCCGTCGAGATCGGTACGGCCAGAGCGGTGTTGGCGCTGTTGAAGCTCAACGTGGGGTAGCGCTGGTTCAAGAGCGAGTCCAACTGCGCGGCCACCACGGAGCGCAACGTCGGGCGTGTGGCGAATTGGTTGGCGACGACACTGGCCGGTGTATCGGCAGCCGGGACGCCCTGGGCGGTCTCTTTCAAGCGGCCTTGCAGGCCCAGCGGCGGCTGGATTGAACGTATCGGCCTTGGAGGTGTTGAAAGCGGCGCCGCGGCCGCTGCCGGTTCATCGGCAGGGGGCAGGGGCGCCATCGGCAGTGACACGGAGAAAAGATGAGGACGGGCGTTGATCGACGGCATGCAAGCACTTCCTTGGCGGAGTGAAAAGAAATCAGCGCCGCGAAAGTACTGGGTTGTCGGCCAGCTAACGGTGCAAATGCGTTATGAACTGTTTCCAGTGCTGCGCAAGATCTTTGCCAACGCCCCGGTTGACGCGGGCCGGACACGTTTGTGTCGACGTATTTGCAGCCGGCCTGCCCGCAAAATCGGCACTGCCCCCGACACCCTGGGCTATCATTGGCGCTTTCCCGTAAATGATTGACTGCCATGACTGCCCAAACCCTGACCGCCGCCCTTGAAAATGCCGACATGCTCGAAATTGATGGCTTGCACGCCTTTGATTTCGTGGTGGACGACAGCAAACTGCTGATTACCGCGATGGACGGCCGTGCCGAAAAACGCTGGAGCTTCAGCCTGGAACAGGTACGGGCCGCGACCTTTGATGACACCTTGCAAAGCTGGACGCTCACGGGCGAGTCGGGCGAGCACCGCCTGGTCTGCCTGAGTGCGTTTACCGGCAACAATAACGATGAGGATGAAGCGGATGATCATGCGTAAATTCTGGCCCCTGCTGATGGCCGGCAGTGTGGGTGCAATGTCGGTGCAGGCCGCACCGGCCGATACCTATGAACTGCTGGTGGGCAGCTACACCGCTGGCACCAGTGAAGGGATCTACCGGCTGCAGTTCGACAGCCGTACCGGCCGGTTCAACGGCAAACCTGCGCTGGCGGCCAAGACGGCCAACCCATCCTGGCTGACCCTTTCCAAGGACCAGAAGCATCTGTTCGTGGTCAATGAGAACGGCCCGGGCCAGAAAGACCCGGTCGGTCGGGTGAGCAGCTACAGCATCGACCCGCAGAACCATCAGCTCACCTTGATCAACCAGGTGCAGAGCCTGGGCAATGAGCCGACTCACTCAAGCGTGGCGGCCGATGGACGTTACCTGTTCATCGCCAACTATTCGGTACTGGAAGATCCGGGCGGAAGCCTGGCTGTCCTGCCGGTGGACGCTGCCGGCAAGCTGTCGGCTCCGGTGCAATTGAGCGCGCACCCGGCCAGCCGCGTGAACCCTGAGCGCCAGGCGTCCAACCATGTGCACTCGGTGGTGTCGTCGCCGGACGGCAAGTATGTGTTTGTCCAGGATCTGGGCGCGGACAAGTTGTTTGCCTACCGTTACGACCCCAAGGCCAACCACGAACTGCCCCTGACCCCGGCCAACCCCGCATCGGTGCAACTGCCACCGGGCAGCGGCCCGCGTCACTTGCTGTTCAGCCCCGATGGCAAGCACGCCTGGCTGACCACGGAGATGAGCGCGCAAGTGGCCGTTTTCGACTACAACGATGGCAAGCTCAGCCAGACCCAACTGGTGGACTTTGCCGCCGGGCAGCCGGTGTCCGACAAGGCCGGTGCTGCGCTGCACGCGTCCAGCGATGGCAAGTTCCTGTACGTGAGCAACCGTGGCACCGCCAACCAGCTGCTGGTGTTCAGCGTTGACCCGGCTACCGCGCACCTCAAGGAGATCCAGCGCCGTTCCGTGGAGGGCGACCACCCGCGCGAGTTCAGCCTGGACCCGAGCGGCAAGTTCCTGCTGATCGCCAATCAGAAAAGTAACGAGATCGTGGTGGTCGAGCGCGACCCCAAGACGGGGTTATTGGGCAAAACCGTGCAAAAACTGCCGATCGATGCGCCCAGCGACCTCAAGTTCCTGGTGCGTCAATAAGCCACAGGCCCCGTACAGCGGGGCCTGAAGCTTTCTATTAATTCTATTAATAGCGGCTACTGTTTCAAAGCATTTCTAAGGTTTAACCCTCGGGCGTAAGTTTGGTTCCAAGGCCTTCCAAGGCCACTTAATCAAACGAACACGAGGGTTACCGCCATGAACTTCAATCTCTTCTCGGTCATCGCCGCTTCCGCTGTTTCCGCCACCGTGGCCCTGCCTGCTGCTGCCAGCGTGGAAGTGACCGGCAAAAAATCCAGCACCAGCGCCTACACCCAGAAATACCTGCAACAGAGCGCTAATTTCTACGCCGCACTGGACCACAAGACCCAACAATAGGAGCGGGCTTCAGGGTTTTGCCATCACCGCAATAAACAGCGGCGACTCCAGAAAACGTTGTAACCATTTCTGCAGCCGCCGATACGGTGTTGCGGCAAACCACTCCCGGTCCACATGGGCAAACTGGCGCACGAACGGCGCCAGTGCCGCATCCGCCAGGCTCATATGCTCAGCCAGCAGGTATTCATGCTGGGTCAGCAAACCCTCCAGCTTCTGCAAAAACACCTCGCCTTCGGCCCGATAATGCTCCATCGGGTATTCGGGATAACGTTCGGCGTATTTGTATCGATTCAAGTGATGTTTGAACACCTGGTCATTCTCGGCAATCAGCGACAACACCGCCGGGTCACCTTGCAGCAGCCAATCATCAGGGTCGTGCTGTGCAAGTGCCCATTGCATGATTGGCAGGCTCTCGTCGATCACATGGCCCGCCACACTCAGTACCGGCACCGTGCCCTTGGGTGACAGCACCAGCATCTCGGCCGGTTTTGCCTTGAGGCTCACCTCGATAATGCGCACGGCCACCCCGCAATAACGCAGGGCCAGGCGCGCCCGCATCGCGTACGGGCAACGCCGGAACGAATACAGCAGCGCCTCGCTCACTTGACCTCCAGGGTGCTCAACCCGTTGCCCTGGCGCTTGACCTGGATCTGCACCGGGATGCGCTCATGCATTTCCTGCACGTGGGAAATCACGGCCACCTTGCGCCCCTGGGCCTGCAAACCGTCCAAGGCGTCCATTGCCAATTGCAGTGATTCAGGGTCGAGGCTGCCGAAGCCTTCGTCGATAAACAACGACTCGATCTTCAACGTGCTGGACGCCATCGAAGCCAGGCCCAACGCCAGCGCCAACGACACCAGGAACGTCTCGCCACCGGACAACGAGTGCACCGAGCGCAGTTCATCGCCCATTTCCGTATCCATCACCAACAGCCCCAGCATGCTGCCGCCACGTTTGAGGCGGTAGCGGCGCACCAGTTGGCGCAGTTGCACGTTGGCGTGGTGCACCAGCAGATCGAGGTTGTAGGCCTGGGCGATTTTGCGGAAGGTATCGCCGGTGGCCGAGCCGATCAGCGCGTTCAGGCGTGCCCAGCGCTGCCATTCGTCATAGGCCTGGGTGATTTGTTCTGCCAGTGCCTGGTTGGCGTCCTGACGCCGCTGGTCCTCGACCTGCCTTGCGCGCAGCGCGTCGCAGTGCTTCTCGTCGTCGGCCAGGTGCTGATTGAGGGCCGCGAGGCTGTTGTCCAGTTGCTCGGCTTCCAGGTTGCCATTGTGCTGGGCCTGGTGTTCGGCAAGGCGTTGTTCGCGCTCCTGCAGCAGCACCCTGGCTTGCTCCACGGCTTTTTCGCTGTGTTGCAATTGCTGGCGCAGCGCGCTGATTGCATGGTCATCGAACGCCAGCAAGCGGGTGAGGCCGGCGTCATCCAGCTCGGGATGCAGGGCGCGCCATTCGCCCAGGCGCAGGTCGAGGGTGTGTTGCTCGGCGCTGAGTGCCTGTTGGCGTTCCTGCTGGGCCTTGAGGTCGGCGGCCAGCTGGATCAGCGTGTTGCGCAAATCTTGCAACTGTTGGTTGACGTCGGTTTCGTGTTGACGAGCTTGCGCCACCGCCTGGTCCAATTGCTGTTGCCAGTGTTCGGCGCTGGGGTATTCGCCCAACAAGGTGCCGAGTGTTTCCTGAGCCGCTTGCTGCTGGGCGGCCAGTTCCGCGACCTGCTGACGCAGCACGTCCAGTTGTTGCTGGCGATGCTGCTGATGGGTCTGTTCTTTCTCGATGGCTTGCCGGCGCTCTTGTTGCTCGGCGTGTTCATCGCGCTGCTGTCCCAGTTGCTCAAGGCGCTGGCTGACCTGCTGGTCCAACTGCATGAAGGTCGCAGCCGGCTCGCGGCGCAGGCCGTCCAGGGTGGCGGCGGGCAGCAGGTTGGCGAAGGCGCTGAGTTCTTCTTCAAGGCGGTCGCGGTCATTGGACAGCTCGCGTTGCTGGTCTGCCAGCAACTGGCGCGCTTGCTGGCTGGCCTCCTGGGCGGCTTGCAGTTGTTGCTGCAGGCGCCCGGCGTTTTGCTGCAGGTTGAGCAGGGCGCCCTGGCGTTGTTCATCCTGGCTGATGCTTTGCGTCAACTGGTTGAGTTGCTGGGCCAGCCAGGCGCTGCGCTGAGGCGGCTCCTGATTGAACAGCGCGGCGTACAGCGGATGGGCTTCCAGGCTGGGTTTGAGCGCCAGTTGCTGCGCCGCCAACTGCTCCTGCTGTTCCAGAAAACCCTTTTGCTGGGCGATCAAACCGCCCACTTCGCCACGCAGCTCGGTGAGTGTTTCCTTGAGGCTGTCGACCGCTTTCTGCGCCGTGGCCTCTTCATTTTCGTCATGGCGGTCGAGGCTTTGCAGCAGCGCCTCCGGCTGGTGGTACGGGTGCTCATGGCTGCCGCACACCGGGCACGGCTGGTCGTCTTGCAACTGCTCGCGCAACTCCTCGACGCTGGCACTGCGGGCCAGGCGCTGGCGCTCCAGCAATTGCTTGGTCACCGTGAGGGTTTGCTCGGCCACGGCCAATTCAGCCTTGGCTTGCAGGCCCGCCTGGTTGAGCTTTTCTCGCTGCTGCTGGGCCTGCACGAGTTTTTGCGTCAGCGCATCGCTCTGTTGATCCAGCTGTTGCTGGCTGTCCCACAGGCGTGTGAGATCTTCGAAGGCGCGTTGCTGCTTGCGATTGTCCTGAAGCAGGCTGGCGAGCAATTGGATTTGTTCGGCCACGGCGTGGGGTTCGGCGCCAGCTTCCTGGTACAACAGCTCCAAGGCTTCGCGCTGCTGGGTGAACTGCTCGGCGGCGGCGCTGGCGCGCTGTTCCAGCTGCGGCAGTTCGGCCTGGCCTTTGTTCAGGCGATTGCCGATCAGCATGAGTTGTTGCAGGCGGTCGCGGTAGGCGGCCCAGGCTTCACTCAGCGGTGCGAGGGCGCTGCTGCGCTCAAGTTCGTTGGCCAGATGTTGCAGGCGCTCGCCCACTTGCGCTTGTTTCTCCAACAAGCCATCGAGTGCGACCTGGCCCTGGGTGCAGGCGGTTTCCTGCACGTGCTGGTCTTCGGTGCGCTTGGTCAGGTCTTTGCTCAAGCGGGCGAGGGTGCTCTGCTCTTCGAAGGCCCGGCGCAATAACGGCACGGCGTCGGCCTGATGTTTCAGGGCCTCGGTCAAGGCTGACTGAGCGGCGGCGTGCTGTTGTTGTGCCTGCTCTTGCTGGCTCTGTAACGCGGTTTGCTGCTCGATGTGCTGCGCAATCTGCGTGGCGAGCGGCGCCAGCAAGGTGCCCAGTTCGGCCTGTCGGGCGAAATGATGGCGCTGCGCCGCCAACTGCTCCAGGCGGCTTAAATCCTGGCGTTGCTGGCCCTGGTCATGCCATTGCTGCTCGGCGTGCTGCAACTGTTCGGCGGCGGCTTGCCGGCGCTCCTGCCATTCGCGTAGCTCCTTGAGCCACGTATGTTGCAGTTCCAACTGCTTGAGCTGAGCCTGCCGGGTCTTGAGTTGTTGCTGGGCTTCGGCCAATTGTTGATCGAGTTCGGCCCGCGCTTCGGGGGCCAGCGGCACTACACCGGTGGCCTGGTCCTGCAGCTGCTTGTGGGCTTCCTTGGCGTCCTTGGCTTTGTCGAACGCACGGCGACCCAACTGCGTGTAAAGCGCGGTGTCGGTGAGTTTTTCCAGCAGTTCGCTGCGTTCGTTATCGTTGGCCTTGAGGAACGCACTGAACTCGCTTTGCGCCAGCAATACGGCACGGGTGAACTGCTCAAAGTTCAGGCCCAGGGCCTGTTCCAGCTGGGCCTTGTATTCGGTTTTCTGGCTGGCCAGCAGTTGATCGCTGTCCAGGTCGATCAGGCTTTGCCGGCTGTTCTGCAATTTGCCGCTGGCCTTGTCGCGGGCGCGGTTAGCTTCCCAACGCGCACGGTAGCGACGGCCATTGACGCCGACAAAGTCCACCTCGGCGTAACCGCCGCCGGTGCCACGTCGCAGCAGGGTGCGTGGGTCGCCGATGGAAATGTCGCTGACGGCATCGGGCATCTTGGCCTGGCCGGTGTCGCCCAGGCGCGGCACGGCACCGAACAACGCCAGGCACAACGCATCGAGCAGCGTGCTTTTACCCGCGCCGGTCGGCCCGGTAATCGCGAACAACCCGGCACTGGCCAAGGGCTCTGCGGTGAAGTCGATTTCAAACGGCCCAGCCAGGGAGGCGAGGTTTTTCAGGCGGATGGCGAGGATCTTCATGGCTGTTCATCCTCCTGTTGCACTTCCTGGAGCAGCACGGCGAAATCCTTCAAGGTCTGTTCATCCACTTCGCTGCCGTAACTGTCCTGCCAGGCGCGACTGAACAGCTCCTGGGGCGTGAGCTGGTCGAGTTCAACCAGGCGCTCTTCATCGCGGTCTTCGCGGTTGCCCACACCTGCGTATTCGGCGGCGATGCGTACCAGACGCACGGCTTTGCCTTGCAGGGCGGTTTCAATTTGCTGGCGCAGGTCCGGCTGTGGCTCGTCGAGCCGCACGCGCACCTCCAGCCAAGGGTGGCGCTGGGTTTCGGCGAGCAGGTCGATGTCGGGCAGGTCGCCCAGTTGCTTGAGGATATCGGCCAGGGGCGCGGCTTCCAGGCGTTGCAGATTGACCGAGCGGGGGATCAGGCGCGGTTCGACGTTCACCAGCCGCTCGCCCTGAAACGTTACGTCAAGAATCTGGTGCTTGTAGCCGACTTCGGAAAACGACAGCGGAATCGGCGAGCCGGAATAACGAATGCGTTCTTCGCCATTCACCTGCTGCGGCTTGTGCAAGTGACCAAGGGCGACATAGCCCACACGGTTATCGAACAGGCTGGCGGGCAGTGCTTCGGCATTGCCGATGATCAGGCTGCGCTCGGAGTCTTCCGACACCGAACCACCGGCCATATGCGCGTGGCTGATGGCGATCAATGCCTGGCCCTTTTTGCGTTTGGCCTTGGCCGCAGCGATCAGCCATTCATGCACCTGGCCGATACCGCGCAGGTAATCGTCACCCAAGTGTGCGCCGGTGACTTCCGCCGGGCGCAGAAACGGCAGCGCCAGGCACCATGCGGCGATCTTGCCTTTGGCATCCGGCAGGGGAATCAGCAGGCGTTCGGCGTCGAGTTGCCCGTCGTCCAGCCACAGCACCCGGCCCAACGCATGGGTGCGCAAGCGGCGCATCAACGGCGCCGGCAATTCGATGCGCGAGCCGGAATCGTGGTTGCCGGCAATCATCACAATGGTGAGCTTGGGGTTTTGCTCGTGGGCGCTGATGATGAAATCGTACAGGCGCTCCTGGGCCTTGAGCGGCGGGTTGACCGTGTCAAAGATATCGCCGGCGATCAGCAACGCATCCGGTTGCTCGGCTTTTAATTGGCCCAGCAGCCACTCAAGGAAACAGGCGTGTTCGAAGTCGCGTTCCTGGCCGTGGAGGTTTTGGCCCAGGTGCCAGTCGGAGGTATGAAACAAACGCAAGGCGAACTCCGTGGAAAAGATGAAAAGGAGGGGAGTTTACCTGTAAAGCGGTGGGAGGGGGCCGGCTCAAATGCACAGTCAGTAAGGCGCAACGCTGTCCCTGTGGCGAGGGAGCTTGCTCCCGTTGGGCCGCGAAGCGGCCCCAGCTTCTGGTTTGAAAAGACTGGGCCTGCTACG